>NZ_RHOE01000039.1 GCF_003946385.1 Loigolactobacillus zhaoyuanensis | reverse complement strand
GTGTTCGTTATTGTTTGGTCGCTATAACAATAACACGGAAGGTGCTTTTTTGGTACACCATTTTGGTGAAACTCTCAATCAAAGATAAAACGATGGTGTAGCAACATTCTCGTTAAGGTTTAGGAACAGATATGCATAATTCAGGATAAGAATAGCCCCCTTAATTAATTTGTTAGCGTTATTGTATCGTACTTATAAAAAGTAAGTAAATTATAAATATTTATTGGCGTAAATAATATAGAAAGTATCATTCTATGTCGTTGTAGCGGACTATGCTATACTGAAAGTAAGCGGTTTTAAAGCTATTTAAATTTATATTCTTTTGGTGTGTGCTTTACCATAAAAATATCACTGTTCGCTATAGGACACAAAAATTATCCCTTAATGTAGAGTAGAGGAGGCCAATTATGGCAAAGTTAGTCATGATCACCGGTGCGTCAGCCGGCTTGGGTGAACAATTAGCTTATGCATTTGCCCGCCAGCAAATGCGGCTGTTGCTACTAGGACGTAACCGGGAACGCTTGCAGCAGGTTGCCCGTCAGGCCACTAAGTTAACGGCTGCACCGGTATCGATTTTAGTCGGCGATTTGCTCGATGATAACGGACAGCAGGCATGGCGACAGTGTGTCGCTAAATGTGGCGTTCCCGATATTCTAGTTAATAATGCGGCGCTATCTGGTTTTGGCGCCGTTAATGATTTATCACTGGCTAAGGCACAGACGGTACTGCAATTAAATGCATTGGTGCCGCTCAGATTAAGCCAATTATTTATCCAAGCCCATCAGCGGGATGAGCGCCCAAGTTATTTGATCAATATTGCTTCAGCTGGTGCTGAGTTGGCGCTGCCATACGCGGCTTTTCATTCCGCCAGTAAGGCAGCCTTATTAGGCTTTGCCCGGGGCAGCCAAGCTGAACTACAAGCGACTCAAATTAATTTAATGACAGTTTTACCTAGTTTAATGGCGACCGGGCACTTTAAGCAAGCCACGTTACCTTACTTGAAGTCGAACCGTATGCTAGTTAAATTAATGACTAGTATCCAATTGGCGCCAGAAAAAATAGCGAAAAAAATCGTGTCTAGTTCACTGCAGGGGCGTCAAATTTTACGTTTACCGCAAGGCTATCAGTGGGTGGCGCGACTTAACTGTCTTGCCCCTAGCCTTGTTCGTAAAATTATTGCTCTGCCTTACCAGACACGATAACTTAACTATTTAATTAATCCCAGAATTGAATGCTGAGTGTTCCATTATCATGATGTTTGGCATCGGTTGTTAATTCGACAGTTACGGTTACGCTGCTGGTAGGTAAAACGTGTGCTTTATAAGCTGCCGCAGCAGTGCTACTCGTTTTTTGGAACATTTTTTGAAAATATTTTGGTAACTCAGTGATCGGTGCTGATACAACAACAGCTGCATCAGGGGCGTATAATTTAAGCAACTGATAGACTTCAGTATCAATGATCAGATCATCGACAAATTGTGGTTGTGCCGCAAAAATCAATTGCAACGTATTGGGGCTAACTAGCTTATCAGTACGATCGCCGTGTTCTTCGATAACTTGTAAAATATTACGTAACTTTCTTTTCAAAAAATCGCCCTCTTTTTCATTTCTGTGATTGACCTAAATATAGCATTTTTTAAGGGTTTTGCAAGTTGATGGCAGCGTTTAATGTTAAAATAAGAATAACTGAACGGCTATGCGTTCAGCGTGAGAAAAAAGTAGTCCAATTTATCCAAGTTTTTTTGCGGTACAAGTTTTACTACAAAAATGGACTACGGAGTATCAAAAGCGATTAGTGTTTTTTGCTAAGGGCTTACCTTAAATATGAGGAGTGATCAGATGCAAAAAATTGGATTTATTGGTACTGGGGTAATGGGAACGGGCATCATCAATAATTTACTCAAGGCTAATTTTGCAGTAACAGTTTATAATCGGACTAAAGCACATGCAGACACTGTCTTAGCCAATGGTGCAACTTGGGCGGACAGCCCTCGGTTGGTGGCACAAAATAGTGATATCACGATCACGATGGTCGGCTATCCGCAAGATGTCGAGGCGGTTTACTATGGTGATGATGGTGTCTTTGCGGGAGTAAAGTCGGGCAGTATCGTGGTTGATATGACGACTAGCACGCCGACTTTAGCGCAGCGAATCGCTGCAACTGCGATCACACGCGATGTTCAAGCACTGGATGCTCCAGTTTCTGGTGGCGACATTGGTGCTAAAAATGGTACGTTAACGATCATGGTGGGCGGCGCTGAATCAACTTACGACCAATTGGTGCCGCTTTTTAAGGCGATTGGTCAAAGTTATCATTTATTTGGTGCTGCTGGCAAAGGCCAACATGCTAAAATGGCAAATCAGATCATGATCGCCGGTACAATGACTGGCATGAGTGAAATGTTGGTATACGCTAAACAAGTTGGTTTAGACTTATCTGCCGTAATTGAAACGGTTGGGGCAGGAAGTGCAGCTAATTGGAGCCTAACTAATTATGCGCCGCGTATTTTAGCTAAGGATTATAGTGCTGGCTTTTTTGCTAAACATTTCTTAAAGGATCTACGAATTGCGTTAGATGAAGCCAAAAAGCAAGAATTAGATTTGCCGGCGACCAAAGCCGCTGCTGAATTATATCGTCGTTTAGTTGAAGATCACGGATTTGGTGATGATGGGACTCAGGCGTTAGTTAAATTATGGTGGCCAACTAAATAGGAACTTAGATCAAGTGATCACAACAGATTTACCTGTTGTGATCTTTTTTATTGGTGTTGATCGGATTCTATCGTCTTTTATTGTCCGTGGTATAATATGGCTAGTATTCTGAAGGGAGCTGACACAGATGAAATTGATCGCGAAAACGACGTATTCATTTTTATTGGCCGGGGTTATTTTATTATTGCTCGGATTAGCGCGGCAATTAACGCCGCTATGGGTTGCGGGTCTAGCACTTTTGGTCGTAAGTTTTTCCCGGTTTCAGCGACAACGACATTCACGCAAGTAAATTAGATCAAACCGGATGTAAATTTAACTTTCTAGCTATAATAAAATGAACGTCATATATTGAATAGGAGCAAACTAATGCAACATTGGTCACAAGCAAAAATCACCGCGTTTCAAGACGCATTATTAACTTGGTATGATCAAGAAAAGCGTGATCTTCCTTGGCGACAAGATCATGAGCCATATCACATTTGGGTATCAGAAATTATGCTGCAACAGACTCAAGTACAAACGGTCATACCATATTATCAGCGATTTATGACGACTTTTCCAACCGTGACAGCTTTAGCGGCGGCACCAGAGGATAAGTTACTGCGAGCATGGGCTGGGTTAGGCTATTACTCACGAGTCCGTAACATGCAAAAAGCAGCTCAACAAGTAGTAGAAGATTATCAGGGGGTGTGGCCGCAAACGGCTGCTGAATTAGAAAAATTGGCTGGAATTGGTCCTTATACTGCTGGCGCTATTGCTAGCATTGCCTTTAACCAGCCGATCCCAGCAATTGATGGCAATGCGTTTCGAGTTTTTGCGCGCCTATTTGAAATCGATGCAGATATTGCGAAACCACAAACACGGCAGATCTTTTATGATGTGATCGAAGAAGTGATCGCCACTGAGCGGCCTGGTGATTTTAATCAGGCGATCATGGATCTAGGTTCTAGTTACATGACGGCGAAAAATCCAGATAGCGCGCACTCACCAGTGCGTGACTTTAATCAGGCCTATTTAGATGGTAAAGAATTAGATTATCCAGTAAAGTCAAAAAAGCCCCGGCCGATCGCCATGGATTATTTTGCATTAGTGATCAAAACGCCGACTGGTTATTTGTTCGAGCAGCGGCCAAGTAATGGGATGTTGGCAGAATTATGGACGGTACCGCTGATCAAGTGGTCAGAACTAGCTGAAAAACCGTCTGAATTACTTTTACCAGATTTAGTTAAATTAGCGACTAACCAATTTTTAACCAATACGCAAATTCAGCTTGCACCAATGCTGCTCGGTGGTCGACCGGTGACGCATACATTTACTCACCAGAAATGGCTGATCACATTACTGTATGCCGAATTGGCGCAGGAACCTGATTTAAGCTATTTTCCTGGTCGAGTTGTGGCGCCAACTGATTTTATTGAATTAGCGCAGCCGAAAGTACAACTGAAAATCTGGCAACGTTACCAGCAATTAGGCGGTCATTAGGGTATCAAAAAAAAGAGTAAGTGCCGGCAAAACGCCGTAAACACTTACTCTTTTTTAGGTTGATCGGTCAACATACCGGCACGATCTTCAAAGTAGAAAATACTCGTAACTAGAACTAAACCAGCTAAACTGGTGAAAATGACTTTTAGTAGGGCAATTTGCCAGGAAATTTCTAAAACTGGTAAGATAAATACGAATAGAATAACGCTGATGGTAACGTTACGCCAGAACTTATGGCACACAATGAAGACCTCACTTTAATATGAAAATAGTGGTGCTATGTACTTCGCTGAGAGCTATCATAGCAGATAATTTTACACTGTGCAAGCCTTTAAAATAAAATAATTTATGGCGAAAAATTCGCAGGTTAGAAAGGCGCTTCTGACTTGGCTTTTCTGCTATTACTACGCTAAATTAGTCAGGAATATTAAGCGAAATAGTTTTGCCATATAACCTAGTCTTGGTAAGCCCAATGATTGATCGGGCCAAATTTATGGCCAACTTGAATTTGGTTGGCGATCGCAACGTTAACGAACTTTTTAGCGGTGCGGATCGCAGCTTCGACAGTTGCGCCTTTGGCAATCTCGGCAGTAATACAAGCGGATAGGGAATCACCGGTACCGTTAACGCGATCAGTGTTAATATAAGGTTCAGTTAACCAGAAAGACTTGCCTGACTCTAATAGAACAAAATCGCGAACTTCAGTCTGGGTATTGTCGTGATGGCGTCCCTTGATAATAATGTTTTTAGCACCTAACGTTTGTAGCTTTGCGGCAGCCGTTTCCATATCAGCATCAGTTGTAATGGTCATTTCAGTCAATTTTTCGGCTTCAAAAAAATTAGGCGTGACGACGGTTGCTAGTGGCAACAATTCTTCGCGTAAGGTGGCAAAAGCACTTTCTTCCAGTAACTGGGCACCATGTTTAGTCATAATTACGGGATCAACCACTAAGGGACCAAAATCATATTGTTGATAATTTTTGACCACATTTTTAATCAAGGTACTATCGGCTAACATTCCAGTTTTGCAGGCACGTACTTTAAAGTCAGCAGCGATGTCAGCGAATTCTTGATCGATAAAATCCGTTGGTAACGTAAAACTGGCATGGATACCGTAAGAATTACCAGCAACACAAGTGGTCACTGCGGCCATACCATAAACTTTACGGACAAAAAAGGTATGCAGATCTGCTTCCATACCAGCACTACCATCACTATCAGAACCAGCAATTGTCATTGCTTGGGGAAATTCATTTGCCATCTAGCTCACTCACCTTTATTATAAATTGTGTTCATTATACTTAAAATTGATTAAGATTGATAGAACTAATTCTAATTATAGAAGAATATAGTGCTGGCTGATGATTTTAGATATAATTAAATTATTGCCAGCGACATGAGATTATAATTTAGCAGCATCTAATTAGGAAGTAGGCGATCAAAATAAATGGAATTTAGTTGGGTCAAAATTGATGATAAGGAAGAAAAAGTGCGTTATTTTTTACAAAATCACGGTGTTAGTGGCCGCTTATTTAAGCAGGTGACTGGGCAGGGGAAAATTTTGATCAACGGTCAATTAGCTGCTTCAACGGGAGTACGTCTACATCAAAATGATCGGGTCACAATTAGTTTGCCACCAGAAAAAAGGATGCAGCAGGTTATTGCCAGTACACGATCACTTAAGGTTATTTATGCTGATGATAACTGGTTGGTAGTCGATAAACCGGCGGGACTATCTAGTATTCCCGGACCAACCAACCAAAGTGATACATTATTAAATCGAGTGCAAGGCTGGTTGATCCGGCAAAATAGCTTGACCACGGTGCCCCATATTGTCACTCGTTTAGACCGTTTTACCAGTGGTTTGGTTTTAGTGGCGCGCCATCATTTTGCTCACAGTCTTATTGCTCGGCAATTAGACGATCATTCATTAGATAAACGTTATTATGCAATTGTTGCCGGTCAGCTAGATACAGCACATGGCCTATTTACCCAGCCAATCGGCCGCCGGGGAACTGAAATTCGGCGTCGTGTACTAGTTGATGGTAAGAAAGCTAAAACGGAGTATTGGCAACGCAAGCAGTTAGCACGGGCCACCCTAGTAGAAGTTAAGCTGTATACGGGCCGTACTCATCAAATTCGGGTGCATTTTGCGGCACAAGGACATCCCTTACTGGGTGATGAACTGTACGCAGGACCACTTGATTTAGGTATTACGCGGCAAGCACTGCACGCCTATCAGTTAGGATTTTACGATCCATTTACGCAGCAGCGATTACAGTTCAACAGTCCGTTACCGGCGGATATGCAAGTGGTGATCGACCAGCAATAAAAATAAACAGTCATCCATTAGGATGGCTGTTTATTTAGGTAATCGTTTAGAAACTTGATAACGATTGGCTGTAGTGTCATCGGTATGAGCATCGGCGGCGTTAAAAATAGCGTAGGTTTCACCATTAACTTCCTTAACGATCATTAGTTCATGTTGTTTTTGATCACGGTGAAATATTTCCGCGCTCAGCATCGCTTCGTTAAAATCGTGACTACTAGCCATTGCATCACCAGGATTAAAAAAGACAATTTCATTCATCGGCACCACTCCTTTGGTCAGAATTAGTATCGGATCATCTTCATTGTAACTGAAAGCGCTGTAAATAACAGCAAATAGGATAATAAATTTAGGCAATCTAAAAATTTAGAAAGTACGCTTTATAAATCACCGACAACAAACTAGTTGTAATTATTGCGCTTCCATGCTAAGCTAAGTGTGTTAAAAAATTTAATAAAGGTTCGTCTTCAGGGCAGGGTGTAATTCCCGACCGGCGGTGATAGTCCGCAACCCACCAGATTCTGGTGGCCGAATTGGTGCAATACCAATACCGATAGTTAAAGTCTAGATAGAAGAAGATAGGCTTATTTTACGTAATTAAAAATAAGACTAACGCTATTAAAATGCCCGCTTAAAGACATTTTGATAGCGTTTTATTTTGCGTATGATGAGCCGAATTGCCTGGGGTGAATCCTTTTAGGAGGATTTATTATGGAAAAGATGGGTGTCAGAAAGTTAGTCATGATTGCAATGTTAGCGGCAATCTCGTACTTATTAATGTTATTTAGTTTTCCGGTTTTACCGGCAGCACCGTTTCTAAAGCTTGATTTCAGTAATTTGCCGATTTTTCTGAGCATGTTCTTGTATGGCCCGGCAGCTGGTGCGTTCACAACGCTGATTACCAGCTTACTTGATTTTATTACGCGTGGTTCTGGGGTACCTGGCTTGATCGGTGAAGTCGCGTATTTCCTGGCAACGATGTGCTTCACTTTACCGGTATATTACTTTTTCAAACGTGATCATAGCGCTAAAGTTCAACGAAAGAATATGTTTGCCGGCTTCATCACGGGGACACTATCTTTGACTGTGTTCATGAGTTTAGCTAACATCTTCGTATTATTACCAATATATATGAAATTCTCTGGTATTCAAATCAATGCCACCACGTTAAATCTAGTAGCAACAACGGTAGTGCCATTTAACTTAATTAAGGGCGTGCTGGTCAGCGCGGTCTTCCTAATCGCGTACGAACGCTTACTACCATGGTTATCGCGAAAGGTCTTACCACAACAAGTTAAAAAAGTTTGAGCACTAAATAGTTACTAATAAAAACAAGGTACGGACACAATTATTTGTGTATTCGTACCTTGTTTTTATATTTTTTCATTTAATATTTCGTTGGTTTGCTGGTATAACAGATCGGCACTATCCCAAAATTGTAAGAAGGAGATATCCTTATAGGCTAGGATCACTGGTTCGCCATGTTGATAGGTCAATGGGTCGAATGGTAGACAGGTGAAATGATGAGCCGTAGCAGCAACAATTTGGTCAACTGGCGCAATGTCAAAACGACCAGCTATGGAAATATAGGCGCGTTCCTTAGTTAATGTAGTAAATAGTTTAGGTAAAAAGTTCTTGGGCCATTGCTCAATACTAGCTGTTTTTTGGCTGAGTTTGAAAGGATCATATTGGTCATGTTCTTCTTGATAAGCCTGATAGGTTGTTATAATTTTAAGATATGGGGTTGCGTTACGGACACGTTTGATCCGTTTGAGCGCGAATAATGTGAAGCCAGCAAATTGACCTTGTGCATTAAGTGTGGCCAATACTAGCCAACGATGATCGCTAATTAGTGGATAACCAACTTCAAATTCGCCAGTTTGTTTTTTGACGTAAATTTCTAATAGACTGTGTTGCTGTTTCGCTTTTTCAATTCGACTTAAAATCTTTGCCTGTTCCAATCCAAACACCTCACAATTAGTTTCCGTCACCATTGTAAAGGATTCACGCCAGAAAAGAAACGGACAATTTAATAAATTCAGCTTTGGCTTATTGTAATAGCGTTCTCATTTAGATAAACTAGAGAGTGGCTTAGTAAAATAATCAACGAATACGGCTGATGTCTAAATAAAGATTAAACGTTGATCTATTTAATTAAGCGCTGGCCAAACATAATTGTGAAATAGGGGAGAATTGAGTATGTTACGAAAACGGCAATCAATTATTGCGGCAATCATTTTATTAATGCTACCACTGGTGTTGACCGCTTGTACCACCAAGAAGGCGGCACCGGTGATTTCTGAACCATACAAAAGCAGCAAGTTTATGCTGGGAACGATTTGTACGTTGTCAATTTATAATAAAGGTAAGAAAGATGTGCTGAAAAAAGGCTTTGATCGCATTGAGCGAACAGAAAATCAAGCAACGCTGACTAAAGCACATTCTGAATTAGACAAGATCAACGCTAATGCGGGGATCAAGCCGGTTAAGGTGAGCGAGGACATGTGGCCACTGATGGAAAAAGCGATGTATTACAGTAAAAACTCTGCTGGGGCTTTTGACATGTCGATCGGCGCAATTACTAATTTATGGAAAATTGGTTTGCCCGGTGCCCGTGTGCCAGCGCAATCGGAGATCGATCAGGCCTTACCGCTGGTTGATTATCACGACGTAAAGCTAGATGCCAGCAAACACACTGTGTATTTAACTAAAAAAGGGATGCGCTTAGATTTTGGTGGTATTGCTAAAGGCTATGTAGCCGATCAAGTTCGTGAGGTTTTTCGAAAGAATGGTGTTAACACCGCCATCATCGATCTTGGCGGTAATGTGGTGGTAATGGGTAATTCACCAGCAGGTAAAAATAAACCCTGGCAGGTGGGCGTACAGGACCCTTATGGCACGCGTGGGACATCGTTAGGGACTTTACCAGCGAAAAACTTATCAGTCGTTACAGCAGGTATTTACGAGAAGTATCTAAAGGCAAACGGCCACACGTACATTTATTTATTCGATATGAAGACTGGTTATCCTTACGAGAACAATTTAGCCGGGGTGACCATCGTTTCACCGAAGTCGGTTGATGGGGATGCATTGTCTAATGCGGCGTTCAATAAAGGCGTCAAAGGCGGCTTAGCCTACATTAATGGCAAACACCGTAAGGATATCCAAGCGGTGTTCGTCACCAAAGACAAGCAAGTATACGTTAGTAATGGGCTTAAAAAAACCTTTAAGCTAACCAAAAATTCTGGCTATAAAATGGGTGACGCTAAAAAGTTAACTGGAAATGAATAATTAACATAATCAAAATTATGTCAACTAAAAGCCGACAATATAAAATGTTGTCGGCTTTTAGTTTGTTCAATTTCAGTGTTATATAAAATTGAATTAAATTATACTATCCTCTAATAAATACCTTTAAACAGGTAATAAAAATAAATTAAGATTATATATTCTTTTAAAAATAATCAATTAAATTTTAAAAGAATAAATATTCTGTTATCTTTTAGGTGTAGATAATATAAAAAAGCCATGACTTTGACCGTCATGACCTTTTTGCTACAGATTCCAACCTTAATTTTTTAATTCAGCAATTAAATGAGCTAAGTTTTGACTGATTTCTTCTGGTAATGGGGCTTGTGGATGATTTTCGCCATAACGTGTGATCCAATCTAACCGAATTTGTAATCTGGTAGCACAGCGTAGCTTAAATGTTCCAGCGGTCCGAAAGCCTGCCAATTAATTTTTTGTTCAACAATAGCTTCCAGGATTCCAAGGGTTGTTTCTTTGGGAATTTTTTTGCCGTTATAGTAACCTGTATTCAGGATGTAACAAGCGGCTTGTTGGTTAGCAAATAAACTCTTGAAATCAGCATAATCTTCGGCTAAAGGATAAGCACGGAACGGATCAGCAAAGGGTTCGATCACTAACGCATTACGATCAACGTTGCCAACTAGGTTCTCGGCGGAAGAACGCTTGGTAGCCAGTGTCGCGCCAAATGTCGCTGCCAGTGTCGGGTCAGTGATGTGAACTACTGGCGGTAGGCTATCATCCTTCATGATCCAAAAAATGGCGTTGATCGGCGCGGCTTCTTTATCGACTCGATTGGTAGAAGCATATCGTGATTTAATTGTTCGCCCATTACCATTACGCAGATCCTCAGTGACCAAAACTTTTTTGCCTGCTTGATCAAGGGTAACACCGACGTTCATCAACGTTATGAAATGCTTGGTCTCATCAGTTCCGGACGGATAGTCATTAGTTTTGTCGAAATAGGCAGGTTCTAACGCAACCGAGCTGCCGTTTTCTCGGGAGATCACAAAAGCATCGTCATGCAAAACCGTTGTCTTAAAGCGGCCGCCGTGTTTGGCGTGAGTTAAGGTCGACTTGCCAGAACCAGAAAGGCCGAACATAGCAAAAACTTGATCCGGTCGATCAGCAAAGTGAAAAGCTTTTTCGCCACCGTGACAAGCTACATAGCCGTGACGGTGAGCCGTTGCCCAAGCTAAAGTTAAAGTTGATTTCTTGAGCTCGCCAAAATAGCGCATCCCTAAAATCGCAGCTACATTATGTTGCGCATCAAACAAGGCGAGACCATCTGGAAAATCCGGATGATGAAAATTAGGATCAGCGTAAATAAAGATATCGCCTTCTGGGTAAGGCTTTGATTTTTGATAGCGCGCTTGGTAGGTTTGATTGAGTGGCTGGAAATTCAACATATAGGAGAGTAAATTATTTTCGTAGCCCTTAGGAACTGCTAAATGGGCGGTGACCATAAAATCTTCATCTAAACCGACTACAACCTGAGTTTTGTAAAATTGCTGCTGGGTGCCGGCGAAAATAGCATCGCGTAAAATACCAGAAAATTTAGCTTGATCAATACCAGGATCGCCAATTCGGCGTCGCGCTGCCGCCGTTCGGCCAATAACCCGACCGTGATTATTGACCAACATAACTGCATCGGCAGGTAGGCCAAGTTCATCAGCGTGACTGATCGGCAGATCGGTCACCGTGGTTTCTGGAGCTATTTTTGCTAGTTTATAAGCGGTGGCAACATCATCGACAGCAAGCATATTGTTACCATAAAAAGCTGATTCAACGGTAGTACGAATTTGCGAAAAAATTGGATTATTTTTACGAATGTCATTTTCGGCATAATTACCAATTGTACTCAAAATGATCACCTCTTATTTTTTGTATGCGCTTGCATAAATATTACCATGAATCTGTATAAAAGTGTTAGTACAATCTGTAGTATATGGTAGAGGTGCTGAAATTATAAAAGTTTTTTACGACCAAAGAATACATGCAACGCGATAGATAAAAATGCTACAATAAAAACAAATAAAATGGTTGGGAGTTTTAGTGATGGGTCAATCATTGGACACACGATTATTGGGACGACATTTTATTATTGATCAAATAAATTATCAAGGAACAGTTAGTTTTTACGGTATTTTTTACCATTTCGTTGCGGTAACGCCGGTAGAATTAGGTGATGAGGTGGTCATCACTGGAATCACCGCAGAACGCCTAGTCGTCACGAAAGCTGAAGAAATGCTGACCTATTAAGTTTAAAATTAGCCGTTGAAATGAAGTCTAAAAAGAAGCTACCATTACTGAATGGTTGTAGGACTGGTATCAGCATACTGAATATGGCATAATTAAAACAGTAAAATTTGTGGCACAATGTTAGACGTTAACGATTAATTAAAACAAAAATACTCAGACAGATAATTAGCAACCTTATTTGTGATGTAGCAGTTGAATAGTTGTCGTCCGGAACATTAGGTATTTTAAGAACAAAGCGTGTTCACATTATTGTGAAGTAGAGGAGGATTCGTGTGGCAATTAAACAAACTTGGCATGTTTTGTTTTATACAAAAGAATTTACAGCAGAACAAGTGCATACCTTTGTAGATGATCTACAAAAAGAACCTAATTTTGGTGGTTTGCCGATCGATCAGGTTAGTTTTGATTATACGACCAAAGAAATGCTGTATACGACTTTCATTTTCACAGCACCACAACCAATCGAAAAAGCAATGCAGCATGAAATGGCTAAGTACCTTTACGCACGAGTTGTTCATCCTGGAGGCTTGGATACCAAGCAATATTACGAAGTAGTCAATCAATCGAGTCAGGACCTGGGCATTGAATATTTTAATTATCCTGATGGCACTTTGGATATTATGCTGTGGGGCAAGCAAGCTTAATTAAGTCGCAAAAACTCGTCGGTTTAGCTGACGAGTTTTTCGCGTTATAGCTACACAGTAGTTATAGAAAGCAGACCAGTGTATTTTTACGAGGCGCATAATTCTGACGTCGTGAAAATGCTTAAGTGAACGATGAATCTAGAAAATTATAGGTGGCAATCATGAAAACAACGATATTAGATTACTTAGCGGCACAAGTCGCAGACTACGCTGGTGAAGGTCAGCTTGAATTAAATTGGGATAAAAAAGAGCATGTGTTTGAGTTAACCATGAATTTGACAGCGCAGAACAAGGCGGGGCAATCGATAACTGATGCAGCAGGACAACTCAGTGCACAGAATAAAATTGATTTTCAAGATCAAATCTTATTTTATGATGAAAAGCGTCTGGATCCAGTTGCTTTTGCGGATGACTATTTGGCCTTGATCCCTTTTGCGGGGAAGCGTGGTTTAGCACGGCAAACAATCGACGGTCTATTTGCTTATTTACCCAATCTATTAGCTGATGGATTAAGTGATTTGACGGACTTTTTAAATGACGATACAGTAACTACTTTTGGTTTGAAATGGCAACCGGCTATATTTGAACAACAGGTTGCCAAGCAAGGAACCGTTACCAGCGCAGATTATTTAGGCTATCCGCGTTATTAGAATCAAACAGTATCTGTAGAGAGGCGGTTGATCAAATGGAATGGACAGAAGTAAAAGTAATTACGACTACCGAGGCTGTTGAAGCGGTGGCTAATATTTTAATGGAAGCTGGCGCGACTGGGGTGCAGATCAACGACTCTGCTGATTTTAAGGCAGAAACAGCTGGACCGTTTGGTGAGACGTTTGATCCAACCAAGCATGCCCATATTCAATTTGGGGCAGAAGTTGCGGCCTATTATCCAGAAACTATTTTTTTACCAGAAATTTTACCTACGATCAAGCACCGAGTGACCCAATTAACTGATTTTGGCTTAGATATTGGTGCCAATCAAGTGACCACGACGGCTGTTGATGAAGGTGCTTGGGCTACTGCTTGGAAAAAGTATTACCATCCAGTCAGAGTGACTCGCTATTTAACGGTGGTACCAAGTTGGGAAGCTTATCAGCCACAGCAATCGGCAGAACAGTTGATTATTTTAGATCCAGGGATGTCATTTGGGACCGGCACGCACCCCACTACTAGATTGGCGTTGCAGGCATTGGAAACGATCGTTCGTGGCGGTGAAACGTTATTGGACGTGGGTACTGGCTCAGGAGTGCTCAGTATTGCGGCTAAGCAATTAGGCGCTGGTCAGGTTACGGCCTATGATCTAGACGATGTGGCAGTGCGAGCGGCAGCCAGTAATTTAGCGCTAAACCCAATTGCAGCCGAAGTGACTGTTAAAGCTAATAACTTATTGACGGGCATTACCCAGACTGCCGATATTATTGTGGCTAATATTTTAGCTGAGATCATTTTACCGTTGATCCCACAGGCACAGCCATTATTGAATGCGAATGGTTACTTGATCCTTTCGGGGATCATCGCTGATAAATTAGCCAGTATTAAGCAGGCTTTAACGGCAGCCGACCTAGCTATCGTTCAGGTATTAAATGAAGGCGATTGGTATGGCATCATCGCGCAACGGCAGGAGGATTAGCATGCAACGTTATTTTATTGCGGAATCAGTTGCGGCAGGTGAGCAAGTTGAGCTGACTGGCGAAACGGCCCACCATATCCAACGGGTGATGCGTGCTCAAGTCGGGGATCAGATTGAACTGGTGACAGCACAGCATCATGCTTATCGTAGTACAATAGAGAGCACGCAACCCGATAGTGTTCGCGTGCGTTTGGGGGCCGTAGCATTACCTGATCCTGAATTACCCAACCAAGTGATCATTGCTTGCAGTATTGCCAAAAAGGACAAAGCGGATTGGATCGTTCAAAAAGGAACGGAATTAGGTGCTAGTGGCTTTATTTTCTTCTCCAGTCAATATGGTATCGCCAAATGGGAACCACAGCGGCAGGCTAAAAAATTAGCGCGGTTACAGAAGATCGCCTTAGAGGCGGCCCGCCAATCGCACCGGGCACAGCTGCCAACAGTGGCCATTATTCCTGGGATAACTGAGTTGACCCAAGTTGCGAAGGATCACGGGGTGGTGGCTTACGAAGAGTCAGCTAAACAAGGTGAAACGGCTGCATTAGTGGCGACAGCGCAGCAAATGCAGGATGGGCAAACGTTGATCGCTGTGTTTGGCCCAGAAGGTGGCTTAGCACCAACTGAAGTTGCACAATTAACGGCAGCTAATTTTGTTCCAGCTGGTCTAGGCCCCCGAATTTTACGAGCGGAGACCGCACCTCTATATTTATTAAGCGCGTTATCGACGTTATGGGAATTACGTTGAAGTGATTTCTGTTGTATAGCAAAAGGCGACTTTTGTAATATTTTCTAAAATACGGAGGTTTAATTTTGACAAAAATCAAACAATTCATTAAATACCCAATCGTTCAGATCATTTTATTTAGCCTGATCGTGACTTGGTTATTGCCGTTAGCATTTCATTGGTTAGCAGTGGCTAAAGTCATCCGCATCGCTGTTTTGTTTATTGCGGTCAATATGTTGGTGGCCATTGCCTTAGGAATTTATTTAGCAAATCGGCATTTTGCTATTTGGTGGTTACTGATTTTTCCATTATTATTTGCCGCAATTATTTTCTTAATGTATGGACGTTATGGTTATTGGTTTGCTGGAACTTACCTTATTTTAAGTTATTTAGCCTACAGCATGCGCAAATCGGTTTTGTCAGTTGCAAAATAGGTGACCTCAGGTATAATTTAAAGTGAGTTTGGTAGGTAGCAAATTAGAGACTTAAACCTTACTGCCAGGGCTGATCGCTCATGATGAAGCACGTACGCAACGATGCCTACCGTGCTGTTTTTGTATTAAAGTAGATAAGGATGTGGGGTTTATGGCTGAAAATAAAGTTTACACCGCTAACGAAAGTATTAAGTTAGTTGAAACTTATATGAATGACAATCACGTGGCGTTCGTCAAAAAAGCACTCGATTTTGCGACTTACGTGCATAATGAGCAGTTCCGCCAATCCGGCGAACCCTATATCGTTCATCCGATTCAGGTAGCGGCCATTTTGGCGGAATTGAAAATGGAACCAGCAACGGTGGCTTCAGGATTTTTGCACGATGTAGTTGAAGACACCAATATTACACTTGGGGATATTCAAGAGTTATTTGGTCAAGATGTGGCGGTTATTGTTGACGGTGTCACTAAGTTAAGCAAAATTAAGTACGTGGCGCATAAGGATGAATTAGCTGAAAATCACCGTAAAATGATTTTAGCGATGGCAAAAGATTTACGCGTAGTCATGGTCAAGTTAGCTGACCGACTACATAATATGCGGACTTTAAAGCATTTACGCCCAGAAAAACAGCGGCGGATCGCTAACGAAACCTTAGAGATCTATGCGCCATTAGCTGATCGTTTAGGGATCAGTCAATTCAAGTGGGAATTAGAAGACACGGCATTGCGCTACCTAAATCCGCAGCAATATTACCGGATCGTTCATTTAATGAATTCGAAGCGCGCACAACGCCAAGCCTACATTGACGAAGCAATCAGACAAATCAAAGTTTCAATGACTGATTTTAATATTAAATACGAAATTTATGGTCGGCCGAAACATATCTATTCAATTTACAAAAAAATGCGCGATAAGCATAAGCAGTTTGATGAAATTTATGATTTACTGGCAATTCGGGTGATCGTTGATAACATTAAGGATTGTTACGCCGTTTTAGGGGCAATCCATACGAAATGGAAGCCAATGCCTGGCCGATTTAAGGACTATATTGCCATGCCTAAAGCCAATATGTATCAATCATTGCATACCACTGTTATTGGGCCCAAAGGACAACCATTAGAAATTCAGATTCGGACTGAAGAAATGCATCAAGTCGCTGAATTTGGTGTCGCCGCACATTGGGCCTATAAAGAGGGCAAGCATGACGAAGTCCAATACGATGCTAACGGTGAAAAAATCGATATGTTCCGCGAAATTTTGGAATTAGGGGATGAAACTTCTGATGCCGCTGATTTCATGGAAAGTGTCAAGGGCGATATCTTCTCGGATCGAGTTTATGTTTTCACGCCTAAAGGGGATGTTTACGAGCTTTCTCAGGGCTCTGGACCGCTAGATTTCGCCTATACGATCCACACCGAGGTCGGCAACAAGACGGTGGGCGCCAAGGTCAACGGTAAAATCGTACCGCTGAATTATCAGCTAAAAAACGGTGATATTGTTGATATTTTAACCTCACCCAACTCTTCGCCCAGCCGTGATTGGATCAACCTTGTTAGCACTAGCAAGGCACGCAATAAAATCAAACGCTTTTTCAAGCAAGCCGATCGCTCTGAGAATATTGAAAAAGGCCGCGACATGCTAGAAAAGCAATTGACGGACATGGGTTTCTTACCAAAAGATTATTTAAATAAAGATGTGTTAGGTCAAGTCATTAATCGATTTAACTTTAGTAATGCCGATGAGCTGTTAGCTGCGGTTGGTTATGGCGAATTGACACCATTAGTAGTAAGTAATCGGTTAACTGAAAAAGCACGTCATCAACGGGAAAAGGCAGCACAGGAGCAACAAGCTCGTGAGGTCCTAACTGAAAATACGGTGACGAAAAGTAAAAATAAACCAAAGGAACCCACTGAAAAGCTGAAAATCAAGCATGAAGGTGGCGTTGTGATCCAAGGCGTCGATAATCTGTTAGTTCATCTTAGCAAGTGCTGTAATCCAGTACCGGGTGATATTATCGTCGGTTATGTGACTAAAGGGCGCGGTGTTTCGATCCATCGCGCCGACTGTCCTAATGTGCAAAATGCAGTTGACGGTGCTAATCGTTTGATCGAAGTTGAATGGGAAGATGCCGCTGCTAAAGGGACCACTTATGATGCTAATTTAGAAGTCTTTGGTTATAATCGTTCTGGTTTATTAAATGATGTGTTACAAAAACTAAATACGCAAACCAAAAACTTAACGTCAGTCAGTGGGAAAGTTGATCACGATAATATGGCCACTATCCACGTCACTGTGGCAATTACCAACTTAGCCCATCTAACGCGCTTGATCGACAGTATTAAAAATATTCCAGATGTTTATAGTGTTAAACGGGCAAATGAATAATCGTCAGATTGCAACGACTAATAAATAACTAACGAGGAGTTGATGCTGATGCGTGTTGTATTGCAGCGAGTTAAGCAAGCAAGTGTTACGATCAATGAACAAGTCGTTGGGATGATCAATCAAGGCTATCTTTTGCTAGTTGCAGTGCGCGATGAAGATACTGAAGCTGATCTAGATTATTTAGTGCATAAGATTACGAAGTTACGTATTTTTGAAGATGAGCAAGGCAAAATGAATTTAGCTTTGCCCGATGTTGCGGGGCAAATATTATCGGTTTCGCAATTTACGTTGTACGCGCAGACTCGTAAAGGTAATCGGCCAGGTTTTTCCTTGGCGGGACAGCCAGAAAAGGCGGCGCAATACTATGATTGGTTTAATCAAAAATTGCGAGCAACTGGGATCGAGGTTGCAACTGGCCAATTTGGTGCAGATATGGCGGTAGCGTTGGTCAATGATGGCCCGGTAACTATTTTATTTGATACTGAAAATAAATAGGTTTTAGTGGCATGATTGTGCGGCTATCGTGGAAATGAAACGTGCACTGAGATAACTTAGTGCGCCGTTTCTACATAAGGCAAATAGAAAGTAAGGGATCAGTGTATGTTACAAGCGGCAATTTGGGATTTTGACGGGACACTTTACGATACATATTCAGGTATTATGCAGGCGTTGCAGCAGTTAGCCGCTGAATATGAATTGCCAGTTGAGCGTCAAAGTTTATACCGCCTCATTAAGGAAGATTCAGTAAAAACAGCGATCCAACAGTTTGGGCAAACGTTAAACATTTCACCAACGTTACTTTCCGCAAGGTATCATGAAATTGAACGGCAAACGCAACAAGATCCGCAACCGTATGTTGGTGCATTAGCGACTTGTCAGGCCATTATTGATCAAGGTGGGCAGAATTATTTGATGACGCACCGTGATCGTGGTTCAGAGCGCTTTTTGGCTGAGGGCGGCTTTTTACCTCTTTTTGGTGAATGTGTCACCAGTGAACAGAATTTTAAGCGCAAACCAGATCCAGAAGCAATAAATTATTTAGTTAAACAGCATCAGCTCGATCCAGCAACAACGGTTATGATCGGTGATCGGCCTTTAGATGTTGTCGCTGGTCAAAACGCAGGTATTAAGGGCTGTTTCTTTGATGTTGATCAGTTTCATAGCGCGCCGATGGCTGATATTATCATTAGAACGTTACCAGAGATCATTCCCTATTTTCAGGTCAACGATTAAAAGAGGACTATAAAACTACTGGTCCAATATGTTATAATCGCTAAGGTTTATTGCTAGATTTGGAGGCTTACTTTTGAAAGTAGAGGACAAAAATTGGCTCAACGTATTTAAAATTGCCTTGCCACTTTGTATAAGTTACGTGCCAATTGGATTAGCCTGCGGGATCTTATTACATTCAGCAGGATTTAATATCTTATTTACTGGCTTATTGTCAATTATGGTTTTCTCTGGTGGTGCGCAATTCTTGATTGCATCAATGTTGGCGATCCATGCGCCAATGTTACAAGTTCTATTGATGCTTTTTTTCTTAGAGATGCGCTATGCCTTACTATCCGCAAGCTTATCACCGTTTTTAAAAAAAGAACCGTTACCTTTTTTAATTTATTTCTCCAGCTCGATGAATGATGAAAATTATGCAATCAATTATTTAAAATTCGCTACTGATAAAAAATGGAATGGTCATCAAGCGGTGATGGTCAATCATTTTTCCTTATTATTTTGGACGGTCAGTAACATGGTGGGTTCAACCATTGGTAATTTAATTCATTTTGATGTTAATTTAGTCAATTTTACGTTGACGGCTTTGTTTGGTTACATGCTAGTTATGCAGGTTAAAAATTTACTGTCGATTCTGGTGGCAGGACTATCAGGTGTTTTATCCGTTTGGCTGATCATTGCGATGAACAGTACGATGGGCTTAGTCATTGCAACCTTGGTAGCATCGTTTCTTGGCTTCCTAGTGGAACACGGTCTGGAAGGCAGGTCGGACCCACTGCTACTACGTTCGTTAAGGTTACGCCACCGTCATGAAAGCTTTAAAGAATTGCCAAAGGAGACGACCGACGACCATGAGTAACCTAGATTATCTCATTTTAATTGTATTGGCGGCCCTGGTCGCTTTTATTCCCCGGGTCATTCCCTTGCTTTATTTTTCAAAGCGTAAGATTCCCGCGTGGTTTGATGAATGGATGAAATATATTCCGGTGGCACTTTTCACGGCCTTGATTGCTAAGGATGTGTTTGTCACCTCGCAGTATACTTATAACGCTAAAAATTTAAGCGAAATTTGTTCGACGATTTTAGTTTTCCTTGTGGCAGCTAAAACTAAGTCAATGTTAGTTACCGTCATAGTTGGGTTGATCTCAATCATGGGATTAGCCTTGGTTTTTTGATCAAAATCTGTAAGCTGCGGGCAGTTGCCGGGCTATACAGATTTTTTTATATCAATTAATTTATTTAAACGAAAAACGCGACTACGACATAATTTTACTGGTTCTTTCTGAAGTATGGTTATCATATTGACGTGTAGGCAGAGTTAGTCTGGTACCATTTCGGCGCTGGCGTATGGAACGCGTGCGACTTGAACTTGGCGATTTTTGCCATAGTTCAATCGACAACGGGAAGCAAGTTCTGTTTAGCGGTTAAGTACTAGTTCTGATACTTGTTAATTTAGTTGTTAGAAACGAGCGACAGTGGCGCGTTGGCAAGCTAATTTTCTTTCCAATTAAGCCCAATCGGAAAAGAAAATGGATCTTGCCAATCGCGCATGGTACTAAGCGACCACAGTTCGGTCACCAAGTACCATCGACACAGCTGCGACTTGGACTTGCCGTACTTCGGCAATAGTCCAATCGACAACGGGAAGCAAGCTCTGTTTAGCAAAGAAGTGCTAGTATCTGATACTTGTTAATTCAGTTGTTAAGAACGAGCGACAGTGATACGCCAGCGCCTCCATTTTACCTTGACAATGTTAGAACACTATTTCATGGGTTAGATGAACCGTTTTAGCTAGTTCAATTAGGACTAATCGCCAATTGTTAGAGACTCGCAGTTGTAAAACTAGAATATCTAAGCTCAAAACACCGGCAAAACAGTTGAAAGGCTGTTTTGCCGGTGTTTTCATATTCTGATCATCACTAAATTTGCCATTTAAATAACCAATAATTGAACGTTCAACCGTTGCCTGCTTACAGCAAAACTTTAGAAAGAACCGCTTCACTTATGTCGTAGTCTCGTTTTTATTGCCGAACATTATAGTTTCAACCGCTTATGGCACGCGCTGCTTCAAATTATTTAAAATACTGACTTAAACCTTTATAAATATCGTTAGCAACTTTGTCCTGATAGCTGGTGGAGCGAATTTGCTGATAATCATTACTGTCATTAATGTAGCCTAATTCCAATAAAACGGCGGGTTGTTTATTGTCACGTAGTACTAAGAAATTACCAAATTCAACACCACGATTTGCTAATGGTAGACTGCTGAATTGCTTATTTAAAGCAGTTGCTAAGGGCTTATCCTTACTTTTACCATAGTAATAGGTAGTCGTTCCGCTGGCTTGATTACTTTTAGGGCTTGAGTCAAAGTGGATACTGATAAAGGCGTCGGCGTGGACTTTTTTGGCTAATGCTGGCCGTGGTGCTAAGTCAACGAACTTATCTGTTTTTCTAGTTAAGACGACGCGAGCACCAGCTTGACGTAGTTTTGCGGCAATTTTTTTAACGAATTGCATAGTATACGTTTTTTCGTACGTATTCTTTTGGGATACGGCGCCGGAATCATTGCCGCCGTGGCCTGGATCTAAGACAATGGTCGCTTCAGCCAGGTTGTTGGCATTGGTCGTAACTGGTTTGTTTGAAGCTGAAGGGGTGACTGTCCAGTTAGCGACGTAGCCGGTCTTACCGTCTTTTGTTTGTACCTTGTACCAATCATCAGAAGTCGCCAAATAAGTTAACTGGGCTTTATTTTTCAGAGTGGCTTTGATGTGACCACCAATATTAGGCGTCGTCCGTAATTTAACGTTATCTTCGTGCAAGGTCAAACTTTTGATCGTTGAATCAACGGTTAATTGGGTATTTTGCTGAGTCGTGCTAGCGTCTTTTTTGGTAATATAGGCGCTTTTGATCCAAGCAACTGTTTGGTTAAAGAGCACTTGGCTCCAGCCAGAATTTTCGTAAATAATGGTGACCGCCGTATTTTGTTGAAAAGTGCCTAAGGTATCGCTGTCGTCAGCTGGATTTTCTTTGGCAGCTACGTTGGCGGTATTAATAGTTCCTTGGGTATTGGTGGCGGAACTGATTTCAGTATTTTTAAGCAGCCAACTAGCGACCCAGCCAATTTTATCGCTGCCTAAACGAACTTGATACCAACTGTTCTTATGTGCGATCACCGTTATTTTATCGCCTTTCTTTAATTGGGCCATTGTATTGTAGGCAAGTCCCGGGCCCATGCGCACGTTAACTGTGCTAGCAGTGACGGTGATAGTTTCTTGTTGCGCGTACGCGGTTCGTGGCATTGCTAAACTGCTGGCACTAAATAGTAAACCAAGCAGTAAAGTCAAACCAATGATTTTTTTAGCTATGTGATGCAACTTTTCACCTTCAGAAAATTAATTATAGTATTGCAAAATCGGTTATTGATGTTTGCTGCGTTAGAAAATATTAACTAAAATCCTGAATTATGCATATGCATCAAATTGATTGGCCAAATTATCAGTTTTACGTAATTTCTCTATATTCACGACTTGGGCTAGTCATGACTAGCCAAGTTTGACTTAATTTAGTTAGTTTGATTAGTTTTCATACTTGATCGCGTCAA
>NZ_RHOE01000038.1 GCF_003946385.1 Loigolactobacillus zhaoyuanensis | reverse complement strand
CAATATTTTCTGGCCAGCTCGGCACCGCCGATATCATGGTCTAGATGTTCACTGATAATTTGCGCTTTTAAAACTGGGCTATATTTAACCATGAAAAAAGTACCTCACAATCATTAGACTCTTTGTCTAACAATTATGAGGCACTTCAATATTCTGGTCAGGCTTTTTTTCTTATCTAGGGTGCTGCTGGTGATTTGGAAATGAAAATACCGTTCAAAAATTTAGCGCCAATTTTTGAACGGTACGCATCTGTGCTATTTAAATTTAACGGCTGTACCATATGCGGCGACCGTTTCCATGTCGGCACTAATTGAATCAGAATCAAAGCGCATCATGACCACTGCGTCGGCCCCTAATTCACTGGCATTGTGGCGTAAGCGTTCAATCGCAATATCGCGTGCTTCTGTTAATAACTCGGTATAAGCTTTGATTTCGCCACCTACCAGGTTTTTTAAGCCTGCACCAATATTTTTAGCGAAATTTTTTGACTGGGTCGTTAAGCCGAAAACTTCACCGATAATTTCATATTCTTGCCCTGGGATATGTTCAGTCGTTGTGACTAAGATGTTCTTTTCCATAAAATCAAGTTATATTGATAGGTTCATTTTACCATTGTAAGCGATTTATTAGTAGAGTTTGTTCTTTTTAAAGCGTACAACTGCTGTGATTTGTGCTGTTTGTGGATTTAGATCGATCGATTGAATATAGTCGACACTATAAGCTTCGCTGAGGGTGACTAAATCACGCGCTAAGGTGGCTGGATTACAGCTGACATAAACGAATTTTTGTGGTCGGCTAGCTAGAATAGCGTGCAATAACGGTTGATCTAAACCAGTTCGTGGCG
Organism: Loigolactobacillus zhaoyuanensis; assembly: GCF_003946385.1. Classification (GTDB taxonomy): domain Bacteria; phylum Bacillota; class Bacilli; order Lactobacillales; family Lactobacillaceae; genus Loigolactobacillus; species Loigolactobacillus zhaoyuanensis. The sequence continues at coordinate 21,973 of NZ_RHOE01000038.1, read as the reverse complement.
GCGTTACGAGCAAAGCGTCGGGCGTAAAATCAGCCGCTGCCCATTCAGTTAAAATTGTTTCCGGCTTACCCACTTGATAATGAGTATTTTCAATCTGGTTCAGTGCAGCATTTTGTTGTGCGGTGTTGATGGCGTTAGGTAGTGGATCAATTCCGCGCACTTCGCTGGCGATATGAGCTAAAGCAAGACCAAATATGCCGCTACCGCAATATGCATCCACTAAAGATTCATGTGGTGCCAGTTGCAAAGCGGTCTGCACCAAGGCAATCAATTTTTCAGTTTGCGGTGGATTGGTTGGAAGTAAAGTCAGTGCAGATACGCGGTAAGCTAAGTTGGCCGACGTTTCAGTAAGGTAGTCATTACCGAATAAAATCAAATTTTCCATAGCGGCTAGCTGCTTCTGGTCAACATTTTGCATGATCGAAGTAACTTGCGGTAGGTCAGCTTGAATGCGACTTAGTAATTCACGTTTATGTGGTAATTTACGCGAATTAGTAATGAAAGTTAGTTGTAAGTGCCCAGTGCTAAACGATTCGCGGACAGCCATAGCCTTAATGATCCCGGAGTTTTGCTGTTCGTCATAAATCGGTACGGCTAGTTCTTCTAGTAGTTGAACGGTATAGCGGATGGCCTGCATGGTGGCAGGGCGTTGAATATTGAAGTTAGTTAGGTCGATCAGCTCATGACTCGGTTCACGAAATAAGCCGGCAGCAACATGATCGTTGATTTTACGAACTTGGAATTTGGCTTGATACCGATATTCGTAGGGCGTTTCCAGTTTGATCGTTGGCCGTAAGTCATATTGTTGATAGTCTCGTGGCTTAAATTTTTCTAACGCTTGGCGAATAACGTCGACTTTAAAAGCCAGTTGTGCGGGATAACTTAAATGTTCTAATTCGGTGTCGGCAATTTGACCATAATAGTCAGGATCGCGTGGTGTGACTCGCTGTGCACTTTTTTCGCGCAAACTATGGATCTTAGCATTGACGAATTTAGGCGCAATGGCTGTGACCTCGGCAACAATTACTTCGTCCGGCAGAGCACCGGTAACGAAAACGATTGTTCTTTTGTAGTAGCCGATACCTTCACCATTGATGCCTAGACGTTTGACCGTTAGCGGGAAACGTTGGCCAACTTGGATATCATGAAAATAAGTAGTTTCTGTCATAAATAACTCCTTCTACTACATAAATGGTTTTTGCGGAAAATTTTAGTAGTGTTCATAAATGAGATAAGCGAGTCATTAGTGCTCGCAGTTCATAAATAATTGCCGTTTCAGTATAACATAGCTAATTAGCCACTAGAAAAAAGGCGAACTGACATTTGCATCTTGCTTTAGGCTTGCTATAATGACAGTAACTATAAAGGCCATAATGGTACGAGGAGGTTGCGGATGTCGACGATCACAAAAATCACAACACAAAAACGTAAGGGTCGCTATAATATTTATCTAGATGAGGCCTATGCTTTTCCGGTTAGTGAAAGCGTCTTGATCAAATTTCGTTTGGCCAAGGGGCTAGAAATCACGCCTGACCTACAAGCAGAAATTGATACGGCGGAGGCGCACGCACAAGCTTACCAGATGGCATTGAATTATTTGTCTTATCAATTACGGACGGAAATGGAAGTGCGGATCCATCTCAAGCAGCATGACATCCCAGTGGCAGTGCGGCAACAGGTCGTACAACGTCTGTACGAGTTGAATTTGCTGGATGACGCTAGCTATGCGGCCAGCTATGTGCGAACGGCAATGCGCACCAGCGACAAAGGGCCACAAGTTATTCGGACTAAGTTACGTGAAAAAGGAATCACAGCTGAACAGATCACTAATGCGCTAGATTTGTATACGCAACAGGATTTGGCGACGAATGGATTAAAGCTCGCCGAAAAATTAGCACAGCGTTATCGCCAGCAAAGTTTTCAACAACGGCAGCAAAAAATCCGACAGGGACTGCGGCAAAAGGGTTTTGATGCTGATGTGACGAATTTAGTTATGAGTCAGCTTGAATTGGTCAAGGACGACGATACAGAGTGGACAAAGTTGATTGAGCAAGGTGAAAAAGTTTGGCGTAAAACAGCGCGCTACAGCGGTTATGAACGTAAACAAAAAGCAAAACAACAACTTTACCGTAAAGGATTTGCGCTAGATCAAATTGATCACTTTTTAGCTGAAAAAGAAGCAGCAAATGACTAGTTTGATGGTGGCTGAAGAATAAAGTTTCGTCATTTGGAGTAAACTTTGATATAATGTTCATGATAATTCGGTGTTATCAACTTCAACGTAATGAACGTCAGAAAGTAGGTCAGCGCATGCGTATTCCGAAAGAAGGGGAATCGGTCGCGATCCAGAGTTATAAACATGACGGAAGTTTACACCGGACGTGGCGTGACACGATGATTTTAAAAACATCGGAGAACGAGATAATCGGTTGTAATGATCATACTTTAGTAACTGAATCAGATGGACGACGTTGGCTGACACGGGAACCGGCAATTATATTTTTTCACCGACATTATTGGTTTAATATAATTGCCATGATTCGTGACAACGGGGTTTCGTATTATTGCAACCTAGCTTCGCCGTTTACATTGGATCGTGAGGCATTGAAGTATATTGATTATGATTTAGATGTCAAAGTTTTTCCGGATGGCGAACGAAAATTATTGGATGTCGATGAATATGAAGCCAATAGTAAACGTTGGCATTACTCCAATGCGACAGACAAAATTTTGAAGGCTAATGTCAATGTATTAGTCGATTGGTCTGATAATAAAAAAGGACCATTCTCGCAAGAATATATTGATATTTGGTATCGACGTTACCTGGAACTTGCCCACCGGTAAGCGGAAGTCAATTGGATCGATATAACATAAAAAAGGCCAAGACAAAACGTCTTGGCCTTTTTTTGCTTGATGCTGAGTCACAGATGTTGCAGCTTATTTATGGCTGTGATGCGTAGTCAACAAAACGGACATATAAGGCGCTGACCACAAAGGTAAATAATAGCCGACTAATAAAGTGAGTCAACGTTATTTGACTATTTAGCGCCAGACCGTTAAGTACGGCACAAATAAGTAGACCAAGCATGCCGCCGCCGAAAAACCAGCGACTAAAATGCGTTAGGAACAGTAAAAGTACACAGCCTAGATTAAGGATCACTAGTAGTAAAGAAATTTCACCAGTAACGCCACCGGTAACTGCACCGATCAGCATGCTACTGGCATATAAGTAGATTAAGATTTGAGTCATTAAACGCATGATCGTTGGTCATCCTTTATTTTTAATTATATCGATTAACCCAGTTTCTTTTGCATTTCATGATGGGGGATACCGGCATCTAAAAATCCTGGTCGTGCAGTTTGGCTAAAACCAAGCCGTTGGTAAAAGCCCAATGCTTGATCTTGACCGCCTAATGTAAGGACCAAGCGATTTTGCTGCCGTGCGTAGGCTTCTAGTGCTGCGAATAATTCTCGTCCGTATTCATGGCCCCGCTGTGCCTTTAAAATAGCTACTCGCTGAACATGGTAACCGCCAGCTTCTGGTAGTAATCGAGCCGTAGCTACTGGTTGCTGTTCGACGTAACCGACAAAATGAATCGTATCAGCCTCATTCTCGATTTCCAATTCCAGTGGTACTTGCTGTTCTTGAACAAAAACTGTTTTACGAATATTAAGTGCGTCCTGATAAACGGGGCTACTTAAATCAGTGGTGTGACGAATTTCCATAAGTTATTTTTACCTACTTCCTTAGTTTTAGCTAAAGTATGGTCCTAAATCAAGGACTCATACTGTTGGTTGTCCGTTAAGTTTGGTAGAATGATTATAACATTATTTGTACAAGCTGGCCGTGAAAATTATGAATGCAAGTTGCATTATGACGGTTGAAAACCATACAAAATCAATTGTAATTGCTAAGTAGAGGAAGTGTTATTGATGTTTGACCAGATCCGTCATTCACGGCTAATGTTTTGGTCGCTGGAATTATTGATCGTTGCAACTTTGATCTATATGTGTACGAAGATCAGTTTTGTTTTTTCACCGCTTGGTACTTTTGTAGCAACTTTATTTATCCCAATTTTAGTGTCAGGGTTTTTATTTTATTTATTCAACCCACTGATAAAACTATTAGGTCATTTAAAAATTTCGCGTAGTTGGGCAATTTTAATTGTTTTCTTGATTTTTTTTGGCGGTTTGACACTCATTATCTGGGCGGTGATTCCTAATTTAATTAGCCAAATCACACAGTTGCTAGGCAATCTACCAGCAGTGGCCAAAGATATGGAGCATTTGGCGAATGACTTAATGAAAAATCCGTTATTAAAACAAGTTGATCTGGATAAGGCAATCACGGATATGAACCTTTCGTTTAGCAGTATTATGCAGTCGCTGTTAAAATATTTTACAAGTAGTATTGGTTCAGTTGTTGGCACGGTTACCAGTGTGGCGGTGACGGCGATCACGATTCCGGTCATGCTATTTTACATGTTGAAGGACGGCCATCGTTTGATTCCGAACGTGCAACGTTTATTACCTAATAAATATCGGGCAGAAGCCACTGATCTATTATTAAAAATGGGTGATACTATTTCATCATATATTGCTGGCCAATTGATTGAATGTTTATTTGTCGGTATTTTTACTTTTCTAGGCTATTTATTGATTGGTATGCCGTATAGCTTCTTGCTAGGGTTCATAGCTGGTTTGTGTAATATTATGCCTTACGTTGGGCCTTACATCGGGATAGCACCGGCTTTGATCATTGCGGTGACCGTTTCGCCGATGATGATCGTTTTAGTTGTGGTGGTAGTGGTCGTCGTTCAACAAATTGATGGCAATTTTGTTTATCCCAATGTAATCGGCCGTACGCTGGCGATTCATCCCTTGACCATTATTATTTTATTGTTGGTTGCCGGTAATATTGCTGGTTTGTTAGGCATGATTTTAGCAATTCCGTTTTACGCGATCGTCAAAACGGTGGTCCAATATTTCTGGGGTATTTACCAATTGCGCGAACAAGCTAAAATAACTGTGCCGGTGGCAAAAGATAAATAAAACAATATAATAGCCTTCATGATGACAAGCAAAAATTGAAAAATGCTGGTTTTCATGCTAAGATTTGACAGTAAATGAAGTGAACGGAGTGGATGTGTCGATGAGTTCTGACCCGGATAGTCATATATGGGGACAGTTGATCGTATTAGTTGTTTTTTTAGGATTGAGTTTATTTTTTGCTACGTTAGCATTTTTAATGACAAATGTGTCTACACAACGGTTAGATGAAGAAGCCAAGGCTGGTGATCGTAAAGCAGCCCGCGTTTTGAAACTGTTGCAGCGGCAAGTCCCTGTCTTAGTTTCATTACGCAGTTTAGCCTTAATAACAGAATTAGTGACTGCTTTAATGACCTTTGACTTATCGCGGACTTGGATCACAGGCGCAGGCAGTAGCGCGATCGTTGCATGGATAGCTGTTTTTGTTGTCATGATCTTGCTACAGATATTGTTTGCGAATCTATTACCGCAACAGCTAGCAATGGACCATCCGGAGCAAATGGCCAAACGTTTCAGTGGTGTGATTTTAAGTCTTCAGTGGTTATTACAGCCTTGGGCTTGGTTGCTACTATTATTAACACGTGGTTTGACCCACCTATTCAATTTACCCTTTCATAATGAGGTTAAACGCGAGTTGAGTCGGGAAGAAATGATCGAGATGATCGAGCATGGCCAAAAATCAGGTGCCATTGAAGCAGATGAATTTCAAATGTTCGAAGGTATCATTGATATGCAAGAAAAGATGGCACGAGAAGTTATGGTACCGCGAACAGACGCTTTTATGCTTAATATTGAAGATGAAGATGCTGCAAATATTAAACTGATTTTAGAACAAAATTATTCACGAATTCCTATCTATCGGAGTGATAAGGATAAGGTCATTGGCGTTGTCCATATTAAAAATTTATTACAGCGAGCTCATCAAGTTGGTTTTGCTAATGTTAAAATTGCTGACGTTATGCAAGAGCCATTATTTGTACCAGAGACGATCATGATCGATCGTTTGCTTTATGAATTTAAAAAAACACAAAATCAGTTGAGTATTTTATTAGATGAATACGGCGGCTTAGTCGGTTTAGTCTCAATTGAAGATTTATTAGAAGAAATTGTCGGTGAGATCGATGATGAATCTGATGAGGCGGAAATTCTATATCGCCGAGTCGATGCACAGCATTACGTGGTCAAAGGTAATATGCCGCTGGATGATTTCAATGAATTATTTAATACTGAAATTGATAGTCCAGATGTTGATACGATCGCTGGATATACATTGGCTGAGTTAGGTACGATTCCTGAGCTTGGTCAACAGTTGACCTTAAACTTGGCGGGTGGTATTGAATTACAGACCGGAACGGTTGCGGGTTCACGTTTGCTAGAAGTATTAGTCACTTTACCGACAGACAAGCCAGTCGACTCAGCAACTACAGAAGATTGAAGCAACTAAAATTCGAGTCGATGACTCGAATTTTTTACGGAAGCCATGTTTTTGACGATGACCGCAGCGGTTTAAGCTAAGGAAACGCAGTTACGGACTTTGTAACTACGTACCGCTATAGCGGCCGGCAAAATGGCCATCGCCTGGAACATTAGGATTTATTAGCGTAGTTAGCTAATAAATAACCTTGATAGTGGAATAGAGCCATGTTTTTGACGAGCGAGGTAGCGGCCGGCAAAATGGCCATCGCCTGGAACATTAGGATTTATTAGTGTAGTTAGCTAATAAATAACCTTGATAGTGGAATAGAGGGAACGATTATGGAAAAAACAGAATTAGCAACGGCAGTCAAGCGGCGGCGAACTTTTGCGATTATTTCTCATCCGGATGCTGGTAAAACAACTATCACTGAGCAGTTATTGCTTTTTGGTGGCGTCATTCGTAAAGCCGGTACGGTAAAGGGTAAAAAATCGGGACAATTCGCTAAATCTGATTGGATGGAAATTGAAAAGCAACGTGGTATCTCGGTTACCAGTTCGGTAATGCAATTTGATTATCAAGGTAAGCGGATCAATATTTTGGATACGCCAGGGCATGAGGATTTCTCTGAAGATACTTATCGGACTTTGATGGCGGTAGATTCTGCTGTCATGGTCATTGATGCCGCTAAAGGGATCGAACCACAGACTAAGAAGTTATTCAAGGTTTGTCGTATGCGTGGCATTCCGATTTTTACGTTTATGAACAAATTGGATCGTGATGGTCGTGAACCAATGGATCTGATCGCCGAATTGGAAGAATTATTGGATATTGAAACTTACCCAATGAACTGGCCAATTGGGATGGGTAAAGGTCTAGAAGGCTTATACGACATTCACAACAAGCGAGTTGAACTTTACCACGAAGATGCGCAAGGCCAACGTTATTTGCCAGTTGATGACGAGGGTCAGATCATTGGTGATCATCGTTTGAAACAAGAATCAATTTATCAACAGGCATTAGAAAACGTGCAATTATTGTTAGAAGCGGGTAATGACTTTGATGCTGCAAAAGTCGCTAAAGGTGAGCAGACGCCGGTATTCTTCGGTTCAGCCTTAACTAACTTTGGTGTTAAAACTTTCTTGGAAAGTTATTTGGAATATGCGCCAGCGCCAGCAGCGCATAAAACGCAAGATGATCAAGTCGTCGCGCCAACGGATGAAGGCTTCTCTGGTTTTGTTTTCAAAATTCAAGCTAACATGAATCCCAATCATCGTGATCGGATCGCCTTTATCCGGGTTTGTTCCGGCGAATTTGAGCGTGGGATGGACGTTACTTTACAACGGACGCAGCGTAAATTACGTTTAGCTAATTCAACTGAATTTATGGCTGATAGTCGTGAGGTAGTAGAAACTGCGGTGGCTGGGGATATTGTTGGTTTATACGATACTGGTAATTTTCAAATCGGTGATACGATCTATACCGGCAAACAAAATATTCAATTTGAAAACCTACCCCAGTTTACGCCAGAATTATTCGTTAAAGTAACGGCTAAAAACGTGATGAAGCAGAAATCTTTCCACAAAGGGATGGAGCAATTAGTTCAAGAAGGGGCCGTTCAACTATATCGGACCTATGTAACTAATGATTATGTCCTCGGCGCGGTTGGTCAACTGCAGTTTGAAGTTTTCCAATTCCGGATGAAGAATGAATATAATTCTGATGTTGTATTAGAACCAATGGGCGAAAAAATTGCCCGTTGGATCGATCCTGAACAATTGGATGAAAAAATGTCTTCTACGCGGAACTTGTTAGTTCGCGATCGTAGTGGGGCACCACTATTCTTGTTCGAGAATCAATTTGCTGAGCGCTGGTTTAAACAAAAGTACCCCGAAATTAAATTAAGTGAAAAATTATCCACTGATACTGTTGGTGGACACTAAAAAAATCGTAGCGATGGCTACGATTTTTTTGTATTCTGATTTTAAATTAGTGCAGGCGCTTAATTGGTGCAGTAAAGTTTTGTCCTGCTGAAAGTAAGCGTAAATAATGTTCTTCTAACCAAGTGTGGTCTTCTAATTCATACCAGACACTATTATTTGATAAAATCAGGCCGTGAATGATATTGACGATTTGACCGTGCTGCAGATAGTTTGCGGCGTCGCCATAAGGTTGTGTCCAAGTTCGCAAAGAACGATGGGGGACAAAATCAACGGCTGCACGGCGTGAACCCGGAATAACAGCTGCTTGCTGGAATAGTGGCGCGACTAATCGCTGTGGCCGCGGTTGTTGATAATAATCAACGCGGGTTGTATTTGCGGTGGAGATCCATTGACCGCCCAAATCATACCAAGTTTGCCGCTCGGCAGTTTGAACCTTCTGGTAAACACGCCAAATCGTATTGATCGGCAGCTTTTCAGCTAAGGGATCGATGCCCGGTTCACGGTAACTGACTACATCAGCGGTTAAACGGATAAACCCAGTCAGATAACGATTGGCCCAACGAATTTGGCGTAAGCGGTATGAGTAGGTAACGATTTGTGCTTTGGTGCCGAAACGCCCGCTCTGGTTAGTGGTCACGTGCTGGACCCGATAGCGCTGCGAGTCTAAGAAGTGGGTTTCGTAAGGTTGACCAAGTTGGCCAACGATATATTCGGGTGCGACTAATAGATGATGTGCTTCATCAAAATGAAAAACGATCACTGGTGCAGCGGGTTGCCGTGCATAAATCAACTGAATAATTGCCCGCGGATACACAAAATAGCCATGATAATTTTCAATTCGGCTAACATAATAATTTTTAAATTGATGCATGCTAATGTTAAAGGCCCGGCCACGCACGCCACTAACGATTTGTGGTTGCGCGAGTTGTTCACCAGCTTCACTGAAATAAAAAACGATCACAAAAGAATCTGGTTGGACCTGAGTACTTGGATGCAAACTACGTCTGGTCATTGGCAAGTAAGCTTTGCCAGTTGGGGAGGGCAACAGAATGGGCCGCCGCCGGGCAATTGGTTGATAATGCTCGCCTAACGGTAACTGGACTGTAGCGACTTGTTGTTGCGGGTTAAAGAAAGTTTTCAGTCGTTTTAAAAAGTTCATTCGTTTTAACCCTCCTCTCTTAGTTTTAGAAAAAATCGATTATTGGTTCAGTAGTTTTAGTGAAATTATGCAGTAATAGATTCTCAGTAATAATATAAATTACTTACTTATGCTCCAGTGAGATCTCTGCCAATTTTTCCGAAGTGATCACGTTGACTTCTGCTCGGGTACGCTGCGCAAGTTGGGCCAAGGTGTAATCGATCTCTTCAGGGGCAATATTACGTTGGCGATTAGTTAAGAGAATTTCATCATGGGTCGGTGCTTGCGTAAAAATAACCAAGGTATCAGCTAATGCAAAAATTTGGACATCAGTTGCATCTGTGTTGTTGAGCTGGCTAGTGACCAAAGTTTGATAATCTGCGGTAACCTTTTGTAGTTGCATTGACGCGCACTTCCTTTATTTAAGATAAGTATTTAGACACTTAATTATGATGACACTTACATTATAGTGGAAATTACCATAAAACAAAATAAAATTCACTATAAAGTATCTGCATTGCGTATGAGTAAGTGGAAAAGTGTGATGAGAAAACAGAAAAAGAGCTACGACAGTGTTTTGTCGTAGCTCTTAGTCATTGCGTAAACCAACTAGCGATACGGTTATTCTTTTGTTGGTTTAGTTGGTTTAGTTGGTTTAGTTGGTTTCGCTGGTTTTATTTCTGAATCAGTTTCAGTTGGTTGATAAGGACCGATCACAATTTGATCATCCTTAACGTTAGCTGATAAAGATTTAGTTGCAGCATGATCTAGATAATAATCCGCAATTCGATCCTCGATCTGTTCTTGAATGACCCGCCGTAATGGCCGCGCACCCATCGCTGGGTTGTAACCAAGATCGACTAATTTTTCCTTAGCCGGCTGAGTGACGTGGATCGTTAAGCCCTGATCCGCGGTCATTTGGTTGACATCAGTTAACATTAGATCAACGATCTGAATCAAATCTTTCTTAGTTAACGCATTGAATTCAATGATATCATCAAAACGATTCAAGAATTCAGGCTTAAAGTAATTTGATAATTGATCCAAAACTGAATGGGTACTACCACTAGCAGCGGCACTGAACCCAACGTTCGCCTCGGCATCGCCTTGGCCAGCATTAGAGGTCATGATAATGATCGTGTCCTTGAAGCTGACCGTCCGTCCTTGCGCATCGGTCAAACGACCATCGTCAAGGATTTGAAGAAACATATGCATAACGTCAGGATGAGCCTTTTCAATTTCATCCAACAAGATCAAGCTATAAGGATTACGCCGTACTTGTTCAGTCAATTGGCCGGCTTCTTCATAGCCAACATAGCCAGGAGGAGAACCGATCAATTTAGACACTGAGAATTTCTCCATGTATTCACTCATATCAAAGCGAATCATTGAATCCTCAGAACCAAATAACTCAAGTGCCAATTGCTTCGCTAATTCAGTTTTACCAACACCAGTGGCACCGATAAAGAGGAAGGAGCCAATTGGCCGACCTGATTTATTGAAGCCAATTCGATTACGCCGAATGGCACGCGCAACTTTATCGACCGCTTGAGTTTGACCAATAACGTGGTTATCAAGATCCTGTGCCAAAGTTTTAAGCTGTTGTTGTTCCTTGCTACGCATCTCACCAACTGGAATATTGGTTTTCTCTTCGACGATCTGTTCCATATCTTTAACATCTACTGCCGGTGTTTCTTCCGTCACAGTATCGTCTTTTTGCATTTTCTCTAGCTTGTTAACTTGATCGCGGTAATAAGCCGCTTTCTCATAGTCTTCTTGCTTCAATGCTTGCTGCTTTTGTTGTTCGGCTTGGTCCATCTTTTCCTTGATCACTTTTGGATCAACTGTATCGATGGTCAAATTCTTACGTGAACCAGCTTCATCCAGCAAATCGATCGCCTTATCAGGCAAGAAACGATCTTGAATATAACGGTTAGAAAGGTTAGCTGCAGCTTCAATAGCATCAGCTGTATATTTCACATGATGGTAGTCTTCATACTTCTTCTGCAGACCTTGCAAGATTCGAATCGTTTCTTCAACAGTTGGTTCATCTACACGAACCGGTTGGAACCGGCGCTCAAGTGCCGAATCTTTTTCAATTTTACGATATTCATTCAAGGTAGTAGCACCCATTAATTGGAAGTCACCGCGGGCCAAGGCAGGTTTCAAAACATTACCTGCATCCATGCCGCCTTCAGCGTTGCCTGCACCCATGATCTCATGAATTTCATCAATAAATAAAATCACATTGGCGTCTTTACGGACTTCATCCATTAACTGTTGCATCCGTTGTTCAAATTGACCACGAATACCAGTTCCTTGAACTAAGGAAACAACATCTAAACGAATAACTTCTTTACTTTGTAATTTTTGTGGTACTTGACCAGCAACAATTTTTTGCGCTAAGCCTTCTACGACAGCCGTTTTACCCACACCAGCTTCGCCAATCAAAACTGGATTATTTTTTGTCCGGCGATTGAGAATTTCGATAACGCGAGAAATTTCTTTATCACGGCCAATTACGGGATCGACTTTACCTTGCCGAGCAAGATTAGTTAAGTTAACGCCAAATTGCGCTAACAAACCGTTACCACCCTTGCCATTAGGACCACGGCCACCACCGTTACGTCCGGCTTGGGTTTGTGGGCCTTGTTCAACATCCATTTGTTGGTTAGCATTTGCGCCACCTTGGCCCATTGCTCGAAAAATATCGTCTAAGTTTCCGAAACCAAAGGGATCATTAGGGCCCGCTGCGTTCCGCGGCTGACCGCCTTGACCTTGTTGCTGCTTTAATTGTTGATAGCAGTTTTGGCAGAGATCAATTTGTTTACGCGCGCCATTCACATTAGTATATAAGTGAATCGTTGCTTCATTTTTGCGACAATTTTGACACAACATAGATCGCTTCACAACCTTTCGTACGAGTTTTGTATCGTAGCTCATTCTGCATCCCAAAAAGGTCAAATTCTGTTTGACTAACTTTGACCTTCAACCAGTATTATACAACCCGCCTTTTGAAATACAAGTGTTTAGCTCCATTTTTTGGCAGTAAAAAATTAGAGTGCTAATTTGCAGTTCGTCAAAGTTTTGTTTACAATATCAGTTTAGTATATGTAGGGAAATGAGGCAAAAATTATGACCGATTATTTAACCCAAATTAAAGAATTAGCCACTGGGGAACGAAAACAGATCGAAGTGAAACAGGCCGATTTTTATAATTTTCGGACAGCGTGGTTACAATTTCCGCAACGCAAAAGTATTGTTGGTGAAGCACAACGTGGCGGCGATGTAATCTATCATTATGAAAAAGGCGACTAAGTAGTTGTCCTGAGTTAACTTTCACGAAAACTTGAGAAAAGAAACTTAGGCTTAAGCCGTAATCTGGATAAAAAAGGTTGTCGAACCGGTTGAAAAATGATAGTCTTAAATGTTGAAAGGGCGACTTTTATTTGAGTTCAATTAAAAGGAAAACCCTAACATAAAACTTTTTAAACGCCAAAGGAGAATGATCAATCATGGAAAAACGCGATTTTCATATTATTGCCGAAACAGGTATTCATGCACGTCCTGCCACTCTATTAGTACAAGCAGCCAGCAAGTTCAATTCAGATATTAACTTGGAATATAAAGGCAAGTCAGTTAACTTGAAATCAATCATGGGCGTTATGTCGCTTGGTGTTGGTAAAGATGCTGACGTTACGATTTCAGCTGAAGGTGCTGACGAAGCTGACGCAATCGCTGCAATTGCTGATACCATGACGAAAGAAGGATTATCTGACTAATGACGGAAATGTTAAAAGGGATTGCTGCTAGTGACGGCATTGCTCGCGCAAAAGCCTACTTGCTTGTTCAACCTGATTTATCATTTTCAAAAAAGTCGATCGATGACGTTGCTAGTGAAACTGCGCGCTTACAGGCGGCAGTGGCAGCTTCAACTGAAGAGTTGCAAAAGATTCGTGTGATTGCAGCTAAAAGCTTAGGTGAAGAAGAAGCCCAAGTTTTTGATGCACATATGATGATTTTAGCTGATCCAGAGTTTGTTGGTGCGGTGGAAACCGGCATTAAGAATGATAAAACCAATGCGGAACAAGTATTGCACGATGTTTCAACGCAGTTTGTTGAAATGTTTGAGGCGATGACTGACAATCCATATATGCAAGAACGGGCAGCTGATATCCGCGATGTGACCAAGCGGGTGATGAGCCACTTATTAGGAGTAACGTTACCAAATCCAGCTTTGATCGACGAAGAAGTTGTCATCATTGCCCATGATTTGACTCCAAGTGACACTGCACAATTAAATCGTAAATATGTCAAAGGGTTCATCACTGATTTAGGTGGACGGACAAGCCATTCTGCAATTATGGCGCGTTCGTTAGAGATCCCAGCAATTGTCGGTACTGAAAAAGCAACGACAACTGTTAATGAAGACCAAATGGTGATCGTAGACGGTAATACTGGTGATGCGTTACTTGACCCATCATCTGCTGATATTGCTAAATACGACCAAGCAGCCAAAGATTTTGCTGCTCAAAAGGCCGAATGGGAAAAGTTAAAGAATGAGCAGACCGTCACTAAAGATGGTAAGAACTTTGTTACGGCCGCTAATATTGGGACGCCCGACGATGTTGTTGGCGCAACTGATAATGGTGCCGAAGCAGTTGGCTTATTCCGTTCTGAATTCCTCTATATGGATTCAGCTGAATTACCAACTGAAGATGAACAGTTTGCTGCTTATAAGAAAGCACTAGAAGGTATGAATGGTAACCAAGTGGTTGTTCGGACGATGGATATCGGCGGTGACAAGCATTTATCATATTTACCATTACCAGAAGAAATGAACCCATTCTTGGGTTACCGTGCAATTCGGATCAGTCTTGATCGCCAAGATATTTTCCGGACACAGTTACGCGCATTATTGCGTGCTTCTAGCTACGGTAATTTAGCCATCATGTTCCCAATGATCGCAACAGTCAGCGAATTTAAGCAGGCTCGCGCAATTTATGATGAAGAACGGGAAAAGTTGATTCAAGCTGGTGTGTCAGTTGCAGATAAGATCGAAGTCGGTATGATGATGGAAATCCCTGCAGCAGCAATTATTGCGGACAAGTTAGCAAAATATGCTGACTTCTTCAGTATTGGCACTAACGATTTGATTCAATATTCAATGGCGGCAGATCGTGGTAACGAACACGTTGCTTACCTTTACCAACCATATAACCCATCAATTTTACGCTTAGTTAAGCGGATCATTGATACAGCGCATGCTGAAGGCAAGTGGGCTGGTATGTGTGGTGAAGCAGCTGGTGATACGACCATGGTACCGTTACTGTTAGGTATGGGCTTGGATGAATACTCAATGAGCGCGACTTCGATTTTGAAGGTTCGTAGTTTAATGAGTAAGCTGGATACTAAGGATATGAAGGTCTTGGCGGACAAAGCATTGACTGATGCGGAGACCACTGAAGATGTTGTTGCCTTAGTTAAGGCTGCTACACAAGCTTAACTAAAACTAAGAAGTGCCGAGCAATCGGCGCTTTTTTTATGCCGTAATTTAGCTTTGTGGGCTGAAGTTGGCGGCCGCTATATTATTTAGTGCAGATCAGTGCACGCTGAGAAAAAACTCAGACTTTCGTGTGATTATTTTATGCTGTAACTTCGCTATAATAAATATTGAGCTAAGCGCCTTTAAAAAATGGTTTGGCGCGATCAGTAATATCAAGCTAGTTGTTATTTGCGCTTTAGTTGTATTCCCACTATAATTAATCTAATAGACTAGTTTGGAAAGAAGGTAAATTGCGCGTGAACATTGGTATATTTACAGATACATACTTTCCGCAGGTGAGTGGAGTCGCAACTTCGATCAAAACGTTACGGGATGAGCTTGAACGTGAAGGCCACTCCGTTTACATTTTTACCACAAGTGATCCACATGTGGATAAGGATGAATTTGAGCCTAATATCTTTCGCTTTGCGAGCGTTCCCTTTGTTTCTTTCACAGATCGACGAATCGCGGTGCGGGGCTTGTTTCATGCCTATCAAGTGGCTCGTGATCTCGATTTAGATATAGTGCATAATCAAACGGAGTTCTCAATGGGTTATATTGGTAAATTCGTAGCAAAAAATTTAAAAATTCCTTGTATTCACACGTACCACACTATGTATCAAGACTATTTACATTATATTTTGAATGGGAAATTATTGCGACCGTATCACGTTAAACAGGCGATGCGGGCTTATTTTCACCATATGTATGGTGTGATCGCACCTAGTGAACGTGTGGTAACGACTTTACAGAGCTATGGTGTTAAATCACCAATGCGAATCATTCCAACTGGAATCGATATTTCGCAGTATGAAAAGCCGGTAACCGTTGATTGTCGACAACAATTAGGCATTGACAAAACAACGCCAGTTTTGCTGTCGTTAAGTCGGGTTGCCTATGAGAAGAACATTCATGAAATTGTTGCGGCTTTACCAAAAATTTTAGCTAAACAGCCAGCGGTTCAATTAGTGATCGTTGGTGATGGGCCTGCGCGTGCCGATCTTGCCCAGCAGGCACAACAATTAGGTGTTGCGGGGCATGTGATTTTTACTGGTGAAATTTCCAATGATCATGTTGCTGCTTATTACCATATGGCTGATTTATTTGTTTCAGCTTCGCATTCTGAATCACAAGGCTTAACTTACGTTGAGGCGATGGCCAGTGGGTTGAAATCTGTCGCTGCGGCCAGTCCCTACACTAATGAACTTTTAGATGATCCAGCGATTGGGACAACATTTGAAAGTGAATCCGAAATGATCCACCAAATTTTAAACTATTTAGCTCATCCACAAAGTTATTCTGATCCGGCACCACGGCAGCAGAAACTATATTCAATCTCTGCAGAGCATTTTGCGGAGCAGGTGGTACGCTTTTATCAGGATACTCAGATTTATTACGCTGAACGCCATCGCGATTCTGCTGATGTTAGCGATTAACAGCAAACTTTTATAATTGGAGATATAAATAGCATGTTAGATATACACATGTTCTCTAGCGCCACTAAGGTTAAAGGCCAAGGTGTTGGCAGTGCTTATACGGAGCTGGTACAGTTACTGGAGAACCATTTCAAAACTGAATTCAATGTGACAATCAATCAATATGGCCGGGCTGATATCAGCCACTACCATACAATTGATTTTCCTTTTTTTCTCTCAACCTTTTCCAAGCGGCGCGGTCGTAAAATCGGCTACGTCCATTTTTTGCCAGAGACGCTGGAAGGTAGTTTAACGATTCCGCAGCCGTTTAAAGGGATTTTTTATCGTTATGTCATTGCTTTTTATCGGCGGATGGATCAAATCGTTGTTGTTAATCCTAGTTTTATTCCTAAACTAGTGGCTTACCAAATTCCTGCGAACAAAATTACGTATATTCCTAATTTTGTATCGCGTCAAGAATTCTATCAGCAAACGCCGGAGCAGATCGCGGCTTTACGCAAAAAATATCAACTTGCCGCGGATAAATTTGTAGTTCTAGGTGCGGGGCAGATCCAGGAGCGCAAAGGCGTCGATGATTTTGTTGAATTAGCGCGGCGTAATCCGGATATTCAGTTTATCTGGGCAGGCGGTTTCTCTTTTGGCAAAATGACGGAAGGCTATCAACGTTATAAGAAAATTGTTGATGCGCCACCGGCTAATTTACGCTTTACAGGGATCATTGAACGATCCGAATTGATGAATTATTATAATGTAAGTGATTTATTTTTACTGCCTTCTTATAATGAATTATTTCCAATGTCCGTACTAGAGAGCTTTGCTTGTGGCACGCCAGTCCTACTACGCGACTTATCCTTATATCGGTCGATCATTGCTGGATATTATGTGGCGGCGGCTGATGTTGACGATATGAACCAGCAAATTGCTGATTTACGGCAAAAACCAGCAGCGTTGGCTTATATGCAGCAACAAGCACAAGCGGCAGCCGATTATTATTCAGAAGAACGGCTAGCCAAGATCTGGCGGCAATTTTATTTGGCGCAAGCTAAAGAGGGCTAACGATGAGTCGAAAAAATATAGCTGTTTTGATCGGTATGTTGTTGCTAGGTGGCGGTATTTTTGCTTATGAATTGCGCTCGGTACGACTAAGTCAGCTGCTGCGTGAGATTTATCGGCTCAATCCATGGTGGTTGCTAGCAGCAGCTGGCTGTATGGCACTTTATTGGGTCATGGAAGCTTTAGTGGTTAAACTGCTGTTAAAAGGACGCGTTGAACGGTTCTCGTTTAAAAATGCGTTACGTATTCCTTTAGTTGAACAATTATTTAATTCATTGACGCCTTTTTCTTCTGGTGGGCAACCCGCACAATTAGTGGCGTTAATGCAATCGGGTGTTGATGGTGGCCGTGCTAGTTCACTATTACTGATGAAATTTATCGTTTTTCAAGCCATGGTGCTACTTAATTTCATTCTGACTTTAGTTTTTGGTTTCAAGTTAGTTGCGGCTAAGTTTACTTATTTAGCTTGGTTAGTGGTTTTTGGCTTTATTATTCATTTGGTGGTCATTACCACATTATTGTTGATCATGTATTGGTATAACTTTACTAAGGCTTTAGTTCGATTACTGTTGCGGCCACTCCACTGGTTTATGAAGGCTGAACGCGTGACTAAGTTGGCACTCACACTAAATCAGAAAATCGATAACTTTCATCGTGAAAGCTTGCGGATCAAGAATCAAACGGGAATGTTGATCAAAGCTAGTTTGCTGACTTTTATCCAGCTTGTTTTTTATTATAGCGTCCCGTATTTTGTCTTGCTAGCGCTAGGCCTGCACCCTAATTTTTTTGAGGTGTTAGTGATGCACATTATGATCGTCATGATTATTTCCCTATTTCCAATTCCTGGCGGCTCCGGTGGGGCAGAAATCAGTTTTCGAGCGCTCTTTGCGACCTTTGTAGCGGTTAATAGTAAGTTGGTGTTGGCGATGATTTTATGGCGGATCATGACTTATTATCTGGGCATGTTCATTGGCATGTTTGCTTTAGTGATCAAACCTGATCGAGTTAAGGAAATCGACCAAAGCTAAAATTAGAATTTCATGAAAAAAGCAGCGCTGGAAGTTGATTTAACAACTAATCAAGCATAAAAACTAGATATTTTTGAAATAACTGGCGCCGAAATGCTCATTTAGCTCGATTTTCTGGTATCATTATTGGGTAAAGATCGAATGAAGGGAGTCACGTCATGAAAAGCTCACAGCTAGTTGCGATCATCAGTCGTTTGGAAGCCATGCAGCAAGGTTCTGCGGACGACGAAGTCCGGACTCGCCGCTTTGAAAAAAATGGTGCCGAACGCGGTTTAGTCAGTTTTGACCCACAAACAGAGACTTACGAGTTAGAAGAATTAACGAACCATCAGAAATTTGAATTCGATGATATTGATTTAATTGCGATGGAAATCTATGATCTGCTTGATGACTAATCAGTCTTCAACTGAATAAAATGATTCGACAGTCGTCGGCAAACTTATTTAAAATGGGTTTGTTGGCGATTGTTTGTTATCAGCATGTGCTTTTTAGACGTAGAACTCGCTGAATAAAAAAGCTAGTAATATTAAATATTTCATGAAGCTTGTGACCAGCAATTGTTTTTCACAAGTAAATCCAGTATGATTTAAGAGAATTTAAATCGTATTTATATGACGGAGGTTAGTAACATTATGGGGCAAGCTTTAAAGAAAGTGCGGTCGGGGATCAATACGCGACTTGGCTTCTTTATCCTCGCAGTCCTACTGTTTAGTATCAAATCTTATTTTGCTTACAAAACAAAATTCAGCTTAGGCGTTAGCGGTGGGATGCAGGAATTACTTTTAGCGTTCAACCCGGTACCCTTTGCTGTCTTGCTATTAGGACTAGCGTTATACATGCGTGGACGTAAATCGTACTGGTTTATGCTACTTATCGATACCATCATGGCATCGTGGCTCTTTGCCAATATTTTGTATTATCGTGAATTTTCTGACTTTATAACCTTCAACTTGATAAAAGGTTCTAGTGCGGTCACTAATAATTTGACTCAGAGTATCGCGGGTATCATTCGACCAACCGACTTTTTAGTTTTTGCGGATGTGATCGTTTTGATTATTTTACTTGCTTTTAAGTGGATCAAAATGGACACCAAAGCGTTTAAATTACGCTATGCAGCACTGGTTTCGAGTCTTGCAGTTTTACTATTTGGCGCTAATTTAAGTTTGGCTGAAACTGATCGTTCTGGTTTACTAACACGAACTTTCGACAATAATTACATCGTGAAATACCTCGGCTTGGAAGCCTATACGGTTTATGATGGGGTCAAAACAACCCAGAACAATGCGACTAAAGCCAATGCCGATAGCTCTGATCTAGCCAGCGTTCAGAAGTTTTTAGCTAAAAATCGTGTAACGCCGAATGTCGAGTATTCAGGCGTGGCTAAAGGTAAAAACGTGTTCATCATTCATTTAGAAAGTTTGCAACAATTTATGATCGATTATAAATGGGATGGGCAAGAGGTTATGCCAAATATTGATAAGCTCTACCACTCATCAGATACCCTGAGCTTCGATAATTTTTACAATCAAGTTGGCCAAGGTAAGACAGCGGATGCCGAAATGATGCTCGAAAATAGTTTGTACGGCTTACCTGAAGGATCAGCGATGGTCATGGACGGTACAACGAATACTTTCCAAGCTGCACCAGCTATTCTAGGACAAAATGGGTATACAACAGCGGCTTTCCATGGTGACGTGCCTAGTTTCTGGAATCGGGATAATACCTACAAGTCATGGGGCTATGATTACTTCTTTAGTAAATCGTATTTCCCGAATGGTGATAAAGCTAGCTATAATCTTGGTTACGGTATGAAAGATAAAATCTTCTTAAAAGATTCAGCACAATACATTCAACAGTTGCCACAACCATTCTATGCAAAATTGATCACCGTTACTAACCATTATCCGTATGTGATCGATTCACAAAATGAATCAATCAAACCATTCAATACAGGTGATTCGACGGTTGATCCATACGTGCAGACTGCTCGTTATCTGGATCAATCAGTGGGTGAACTTATGAATTGGTTGCAAAAGACCGGCTTAGATAAGAATAGTATGGTCGTACTTTATGGTGATCATTATGGTATTTCTAATAACCATAAACCGGCCATTGCCAAACTGTTAGGTAAGAAGAAAGTAACCAACTACGATCTAGCTAATTTCCAGAAAGTACCATTTATGATCCATATGCCAGGTTTAAAGGGTGGCATCAACCACACTTATGGTGGCGAGATCGATGTTTTACCAACCTTACTCAATCTATTAGGGGTCAAGAATTCTGACACCATTCAATTCGGTAGTGATTTGTTGGCGACAAACCGCAAACAAGTCGTTGCTTTCCGCGATGGCGATTTCGCTTCACCAACTTATACGAAGTATGGGAATAACTACTATGACAGTACTGGAACGGAATTGAAGAAGTTAACAACGACACAGCAAAAATCAATTGATGATATGCAGAATTACGTTACCAACACATTATCTGCTTCAGATAAAGTTATTAACGGCGATCTGCTTCGTTTCTATCAACCGAGTGGTTTCCAAAAGGTCGTCAAAGGGGCTTATAATTATAAAAAGTCAGCGGCCCTGAAAGAATTGAAGCAAGCTAACAAAAAGAAATCAACTAGTTTGATGGCAAAAAATGATGGTAAATCAACCATGAGCGATTATGAGACTGATGCCCCAGAATTAAAAAAATAAATTTTAGCCGGTAGATTAATCTAATCTATCGGCTTTTTTCGTACGCTATAGGATAAAAGAAGAGAATGATGACTGTATATTTCAATGAATGACGATTTTTATTCAAATAATTAGATCAAAAGTTCGGATATACCACATTTCACTGTAGCTGACGCTATCTTGACGGTGTACTAAAATGTTGATATAGTATTGATTGTTGTCAGTTACGGCACGCCACGTTGAAAAAAGTTTTTAAAACTTTTTATTGACACAGCTTGTTGAACTTGATAAACTATTAAAGTTGTCACTTGTTGAGTTATTCATCTCTTCCTGCATAAACATACAGAAGGGAAGTCTGATTTAATAGGGCATAGCTAAATTAATTTTGACTAGCTTGAATATTTATTCAAAAAAGTTCTTGACAGATTTTATCCGTCATGCTAAACTAATTAAGTTGTGTTGAGCAACGACCGTAGATCTTTGAAAACTGAACAAAGTTTCGACAAATCAAATGTGTAGGGTCTTTATTTTTTACTAGTTTTCGGACCGGTCGAAGTAAAGCAAACATTTGCGAAGTCAATTCAATTTGAATTATAACTCGCTAGCAACAAAAACAATTGAGCAATCAATTTTCATTTTATATGAGAGTTTGATCCTGGCTCAGGATGAACGCTGGCGGCGTGCCT
>NZ_RHOE01000037.1 GCF_003946385.1 Loigolactobacillus zhaoyuanensis | reverse complement strand
TTGATCTGGTACTTTCTAGCAATCAATACAATCCCTAACGAAGAAGTGAGATAGTCTTGAACCACCTGCAGTTTAAACTGCTTAGTATATTTAGTCATAGTAAAACCCCCGGTATTGGATTCTGGTCCAATACCGGGGGTTCACTTCATCTCACCTTTTTCGTCTAAATCTATTTTATAACTATTTATTCTCTACTAATTTAAATTCAGCGTGACCATCTTGGATCACGCCATAAATGCGCTGGCCATCGTCAAGTTCACCGAAATCCAGCGCCATTTCGCCGGCTAAGTCAGTCGTACCTTCGAAACGCTGCATGATAAAATGACGCATTAATTCATTGCGTTTGGCAAAATCGGCCACTTTTTGCACAGCGGTCGCTAGTGTGTAGCCTTCATCTAAAAATTGCTTGATACCAATGATCCGAATCGTCATTTTTAAGTTATATTGGCGACTAGCGCCATCTTTTTCTGATAAAGAACTGATATAACCACGTTTCTCCCAATAACGCAGTTGCCGCGGCGAAATAGCAGTCATTTGGCTGATTTGACTGATACCAAAAATCAATCGATCAATATCAATGCCTAATTTTTTTTGTAAACTCATATGAAAGCTCCTCCATATCTACGTGTTTGCTAGTCGTATTATCTCACAGTTAACACGCTTGTCAAATATGCAACTATCATTGTCAATTTTCTTGACAATGAAAAGTAGTAGGTCTATAGTGGTCAACAGTGATTTTTTTCATGAAAGAGGGATAATAACATGGCTCAAGCACAACCTTTAGATGCCAACGGCAAACCATATAATCGTGGCCTTTTGCTGGCAACCGTCATCATTGGGACATTCGCGACAGTACTGACGCAAACTTTACTGGCCACCGCGTACCCAACCTTAATGAAGGCTTTTGATATTTCTACCGCTACTGTTCAGTGGCTAACAACTGGATTTTTACTGGTTAACGGGATCATGATCCCAATCAGTGCTTGGCTACTCAATCGTTTTAGTACCAAGTATCTTTATATCAGTGCCATGACGATTTTCTTCATCGGTACTTGGATCTGTTGGCAAGCACCTAATTTCACACTATTACTTACTGGCCGCTTAGTTGAGGCTGTCGGCGTTGGTTTATCCATGCCGCTAATGCAGACCATCGCGCTTTCAATTTTCCCACCAGAACGCCGTGGGGCTGCTATGGGCGCTGTTGGACTAGCCATCGGTTTAGCCCCAGCCATTGGCCCAACGCTTTCTGGCTGGGTCATCGATACTTATTCTTGGCGCGTACTTTTCAGCATGATTTTACCGATCGCTGGAATCGTCATTGTCGCTTCTTTCTTTACCATGCGTAAAGTTTTGGACACTAAAAAATCATCGCTGGATATTTTATCCGCGATTCTTTCTACAATTGGTTTTGGTAGCTTATTGTACGGCTTCTCCGAAGTGGGTACTGAAGGCTGGGGGAGCATGATCGTGATCCTCGGTATCGTGATCGGGATCATCTTTATTGGCCTATTTGCTTGGCGCCAATTAGTTTCAGAACATCCCTTTTTGGAATTACATGTTTTCAAAACGCCTGCCTTCACCATTGCCACAATTTTAAGTGGCGTGGTCAATATGGCGATGGTCGGTGCCGAAATGGTCCTACCAATGTATATCCAAACCGTACGTGGCGAAACTGCCTTTAATTCTGGCTTAACTTTATTGCCAGGTGCGATCATGATGGGGGTTATGAGCCCCATTACTGGACGGTTGTTTGACCGTTTTGGCGCACGCCACTTAGCGATTACCGGGATGACCTTGTTGACGATCGGTACGATTCCGTTTATTTTCTTAACTAAATCAACACCTATGATCAACGTTATTATTCTATACGCTATCCGGATGTTTGGGATCGCCATGGTGATGATGCCGGTTACAACCTCTGGTATGAACGCTTTACCACTGAATTTGATCAGTCATGGGACCGCCGTCAACAATACGTTGCGTCAGGTTGCTAGTTCGGTCGGAACTGCCATCCTGATCAGTGTATTAACTAACGTCACGACTAACAACATGCCCGCGAAGCACGTCTTGCATAACACACCACTACAATACAAAGATCACGCCATGAACGCAGTCGTTTCTGGCTACAAATCTGCCTTCATTGTCGCGGCCTTATTCTGTATCATTGGTTTGTTCGTAACCTTCTTCGTTCATGACAAAAAAGCACCTAGCATCACAGGAGGTGACAAATAATGTTGATCGTACTCGTCTTATTAAGCGCGTTACTGTTTGCAATCATTACGATTTCAACTAACAACAGTAGTGCTACCCGTAATGGTATCGCCGGCCTGATGTTGGTCTTGTTGGTTGGTTCGATTGCCTTGCTGTTCGTCAATGATGATCAACATTGGGGCATGAAAACCGTCACCACCACTACAGAAAAGCCGTTAACTTCAGCAACTGACATGTCGGGTGCCAATCTGTTATTGTATCAGGCATTAGGTAATGGTAAAGAAAAAATCTTTATCTACAAAACTAGTGCCCAGCAGAAAAAAGTTACCACTACGCCTGCAGACATTAAAACGACTAGTAGCGTCACTAAAAGTAGTGCTAAAAACGCAAAACTTGTGACTAAAACAACGCGTTATGTCTATCGTAATGGCTTCTACCGTGCCTTATTTGCCGGTACTGGGAATAATCATACCTTCAAATCACGCCATAATGAGTTTAAAGTTGGCAGTAACTGGGTCGTCCTCAGCACGCAACAAGCAAAACAATTGCAGAAACAAGCTAAAGTAACCGCCGCTAAAACGAAAACCGAATTGGCAGCCGCTGTCAAAGCAAAAATGACTGCAGCACTGCAGCAAAATCCACAAATGACGACTGAACAACAACAGGCGTTACAGAAACAATATACAACTGCGGCGCAAGCACAAGCGCAACAGCAGTTATTGGCACAATTACAAAAAGAATCCTTGAAATAGGTAGATGAAGGTCAGTCAAAAACGACTGACCTTTTTTATTTGCACAACAGTTGACACCGTGTCACCATCCTGCTAATATAATCACATTGACACGGTGTCACTTATTAAGGAGGACAAAATGGTTTCAACCACATTTCTCAATTTAGAAGCTACTAAGCAGGCGCGAATCACTGACGCACTACTCCAGGAATTTTCCACGCATCCCTTGGCTACAGCGCAGGTTGCCCGAATTGTGCAGCAGGCACAAATTGCTCGGGGTGCGTTCTATAAATATTTCACCGACCTACCTGATGCCTATCGCTACCTTTATCAGCAGGCTATGCAGGAGGTTCACAGTACGATCCCGCGAGCGGCGTTTACAACTTTTACCCCCACGATTTATCTGCAAGAAGTGCGCGAATTTGTTGAACAGGCTGGTTCTAGTCGCTATTATGCGCTGATCAAGTATCATTTAACGCAAAATCAGGCCTTGCTAACACCAGCAACGACAGCAGCACCCGCCAACGTACCTAGCAACGTCTGGGCCGCTGGTATTTTAAGCCATGAAACGATCAAGCAAATTTTACTATACCCTGATACGCAAGCAGCGGCATTAAAACGCTTAGCTAGCGCGCTACAAGCAATGGTCGGAGAGGATGATTAGATGTTTTTAGCTTTAAAAGAAATTAAACATGAAAAACTGCGCTACAGCCTGATCATTGCGATGATCGTTTTGATCAGCTACTTGATCTTTGTCCTCACCAGTTTAGCGTTGGGCCTAGCCCGGCAAAACACAGCCGCAATCGACTCCTGGCAGATCGACCGCATCGTGTTGAATCAAGATGCTAACGTTAATCTTAGTCAGTCGCTACTGACCAAGCAGCAATTAGCTGGCATCAAATTAGGCGCTAAGGAAGCTTACCTTGGCCAAGTTGCGGTTGTCGCTAAAGCTAGCGGTCACGCAAAAGATTCGGCACAATTCATTGGTTTAGCTGCAGATCAATTTGTCGCTAAAAATCTTGAATTGACCAGCGGCCACAAACCAACTAATAAACAAGAAATTGTCGTCGATACCGCCTTTAAGGATGACGGCTACCAACTGGGTGACCGTATGCAGCTTAATTCTGCTAGTAAAAGTTACCAAATCGTTGGCTTTACTAAAAACGCCAAATTAAGTGTTGCGCCTGTGATTTATGGTACCTTGACCGCTTGGCGTCAGCTAAAAAACATGGGCCCAACATTCATGGCTAGTGCGATCGTTTCCCAAGATCGTACCTTTACAGCCACTAGTTCACAACTTAAGCACTACTCGACCCAACAATTTATTGATAAATTACCTGGCTATTCAGCACAGAATTCGACTTTCACTTTTATGATCGCCTTTTTAATGATCATTTCGTTGATCGTTATCGCGGTGTTCCTTTATATTTTAACCGTACAAAAGTTACAAAATTATGCCGTACTGCGGGCACAAGGGATTCCCGCGAAAACGCTGGTCGGTGCAACAATTAGCCAAGCGGTGGTGCTAGTGATCAGTGGCTTGTTGATCGGCACCCTGCTGACAGCGGTAACTGCCGCAGTAATTCCCGCCAGCGTGCCGATGACCTTTGATATCCCAATACTGGCAGCCGTCGCACTAGGCCTGATACTTACAGGAATTATTGGTGCGTTGTTCCCAGTGCGGCTGATTTTACGCGTCGATCCTGTCAGTGTCATTGGAGGTTAGAAAATGAGCGCCATTCAATTAACGAATATTAATAAATTTTTCGGTGAAAAATCTAGTCGTGTTCATGTTCTACACGACATTAACTTTGCTGCTGAAGCTGGGCAACTAAGCTTAGTCATTGGTCCATCCGGTTCCGGTAAAAGTACCTTTCTTACCATTGCTGGCGGCTTACAGACGCCCAATAGCGGTAGCGTCCAGCTCGATCAGCAACCATTATATGATCTGAATACCAAGCAGCGGGATTCGCTACGGCTAAACAAAATCGGGTTTATCCTGCAAGCCTATAATTTAGTTCCTTATCTGACTGTTCGCGAACAATTTGGCTTGGCTGATCGGGTCAAAAAACACGGCAACCTAACACCAGCTGAGCTAGAAAATTTATTAAAACAGCTCGATATCACTGAGTTGCAGCACAAATACCCAGCTGAACTATCTGGCGGCCAAAAACAGCGTGTCGCCATTGCCCGCGCATTATATACTGATCCCGCGATCATCTTAGCTGACGAACCCACCGCAGCGCTGGATAGCGCCCGGGTCAAAGAAGTCGGCCGGTTACTAGCTGATTTAGCCCAAAGTCAAAACAAAGCCATTGTCGTGGTCACCCATGATTTACGATTGCGCGATTATGCCGATCAAATCTACGAGATTCTCGACGGTCAAATCAGTAAAACGGTATAGAAAAGGTTCGCTGACAGCTGTCAGTGAACCTTTTTTGCTTGATCAACACCAATTATTATACCGTTGTAAATAACTGATCGATCTGTTGGTATTCAGTTGCTGACAACGCCACAGTCAAAGCCTGCGCGTTAGCCGTGACCTGCGCTGGTTTCTTTGCACCAGGAATAACGACGCTAACTTGTGGATTCTGCACGTACCAAGCCAAAACCACCTGGGCAATGGTCGCCGTATGTGCAGTCGCAATTGCCTGTAGTTGTGCGACCTTTTTAACGATCGTTGTGAAACGAGTCCCTTGAAAATCAGGGTTCTTATGCCGAATATCAGCGCTTGGAAACGTGACATCAGCCGTGTATTTGCCAGTCAACAGTCCCGAAGCTAATGGGAAATACGGCACAAAACTGATCTGTTGTTGCTGCAAATAGGGCATCATATCGCGTTCCGCATCCCGATGTAATAAACTATATTGATTTTCAACCACATCAACATAGCCATCACGATTAGCTTCCTTGACCTGCGCCAAATTAAAGTTAGAAACACCCACCGCACGAACCTTACCTGCCTGTTTTAAATCATTTAACGCCGATATGGCCTCATCTTTAGGCGTTTGCTGATCTGGAAAATGAATATAAAAAATATCTAGATAATCAGTTTGTAACCGCCGTAAACTGTCATCCACCGCTTGACGCAGAAATTTAGGCGTGTTGTTTAATACTTGCTCGCCACTAGAAATATCCTGCGCAGCTTTGGAAGCTACAACCACTTGGTGGCGCTCATAATCTTTTAGCACCTGGCCAATCAATTCTTCGGAGTGACCTAAGCCATAAGCAAAAGCTGTATCCAATAAGTTAATACCCGCATCAAGGCCAGCGCGTACAATTGCCTTTCCCGTTGCATCTTCTAGGTCAGGAAATAGATTAGTTCCGCCAACCGCATTAGCACCAAGTCCTAATGGAACAGCGGTCACCGCCGATTTACCAATAGTTATTTGCTGTGTCATTCTAAAACCTCCTTATCTTCAACCAACCCTAACACTGAATCACTAGTAATCGCAAATATTTGCCACAAAAAAAAGCCTACCACTGTAGACTTTTTTAAGCGCGCTTGAATCCACGCTTAACCAGTAACTTTTGCGATTCGGCCTTGTTCAATGTAAACACTGAGAATGGCAATATCAGCGGGATTAACTCCACTGATCCGCGTTGCTTGGGCAATTGTTTCTGGCTGGATCTTCTTCAATTTCTGATGTGCTTCGGTTGCTAAACCGTTGATCGCGTCATAATCGATATTCTCTGGAATTTGTTTTGCTTCCATCCGCTTCAACTTGGCAACACGCTCTTCGGCCTTTTTAATATAACCTGCATATTTCAACTGAATTTCGATCTGCTCGATCACGCGACGGTCCAACTCAATGGCTGGTGCCGGAATAAATTGGCATACATCGGCGTAAGTCACTTCTGGTCGGCGTAAGAATTCACTCGCTAAGACGCCATCTTTCAGTGGTGTTGCACCTTTTTCAACTAAGAATGCATTCACCGTCGCACTCGGTTTGATACGAACTGAATTCAAGCGCGCTAGTTCACTTTCAAGCGCTGCTTTTTTAGCCAAAAACTTAGTGTAGCGTTGGTCAGAGATCAAGCCCAATTCATGACCTCGTTGTGTTAAGCGTAAATCAGCATTATCATGCCGCAAGATCAAGCGGTATTCAGCGCGGCTAGTTAGTAAACGATAAGGTTCATTGGTACCCTTAGTCACTAAATCATCGACCATAACGCCAATATAAGCATCACTACGCTTAAGAATGAATGGCTCTGCTTCACCTTTAGCCCGTAAACCAGCGTTGATTCCTGCTAGTAAACCTTGACCGGCTGCTTCTTCATAGCCAGAAGTCCCATTCATTTGACCAGCGGTAAATAAATTACGCAAAATTTTCGTCTCTAAGGTTGGCCGTAATTGGTAAGGTTCAACTACGTCATATTCGATTGCATACCCCGGACGCATCATTTGAGCATGTTCTAAGCCGACCACTGAGTGCAACATTTTTTGCTGAACTTCTTCCGGCATCGAAGTTGAAAAGCCTTGGACGTACCATTCTTCAGTGTTACGGCCTTCAGGTTCCAAGAACAACTGATGATGATCTTTGTCAGCAAAACGAACAACTTTATCTTCAATTGAAGGGCAATAACGTGGTCCCACACCTTCGATAACGCCAGAAAACATTGGCGCACGATCTAGATTATCACGAATAATTTTATGCGTGGTGGGGTTAGTATAAGTCAGCCAACAAGAAATCTGATCCTTTAAATAAACTGAATCAGGCGTGTCATAACTAAAATGATTAACCTCTTGATCACCCGGTTGCTCTGATGTAACTGAATAATCGATCGTTGTGCCATCAACTCGTGGTGGTGTCCCGGTTTTAAAGCGGCGTAGCTTGAAGCCATGTTCAATTAGATCCAACGATAATTGGTTTGATGGTTGGGAATTATTCGGACCAGATGAATACATTAACTCGCCAATAATAATCTTCCCGCGTGACGCTGTTCCAGCGGCTAAAACAACACTTTTAGCGCGATAACGTGCCCCGGTATTAGCAACGATGCCGACGCAAGCGCCATCTTCAACCAATAAACGATCAGCCGTTCCTTGACGTAGGGTCAAATGTGGCTGGTTTTCAATTGTATCTTTCATTGCCTGATGGTAAGCGTGCTTGTCAGCTTGGGCCCGTAGCGCGCGAACTGCAGGGCCTTTACCCGTATTCAACATCCGCATTTGGACATAAGTTTTATCAATATTATGTGCCATCTCGCCACCTAAAGCATCGATTTCGCGGACAACGATCCCTTTTGCTGGACCACCAACTGACGGATTACAAGGCATAAATGCCACCATGTCTAAGTTGATCGTTAACAATAAGGTCTCATTACCCATCCGTGCTGCTGCTAAGGCCGCCTCGGAACCAGCATGTCCTGCACCGACTACAATTACATCATAATTTTGCGCGTCATATTCGCGTACTTCCATCGCTTAATTTCCCTCCATCATTAAAATCAAGCGCCACTTCAAGCGCGCTTGATCAGCTCTCTAAAGTTACTTACCTAGACAAAATTGGCTAAATAATTGATTCAATAATTCATCTTGATAGGCGTCACCCGTGATTTCACCTAGTAACTCCCAACTACGCGTCATATCAATTTGAATCAAATCAACTGGCATTTCCGCCTTGATTCCAGCTAAAACGTCCTCTAACGCCTGTTTAGCCTGATTGAGCAAGCCAATTTGGCGTGCATTGCTAACTAAGGTCGTGCTTTGGCTGTTATCAATGCCACCCCAGAATAGATCCGCAATTCGTTGCTCCAGCTGATCCACACCTGTGGCAGTAAGCGCAGAAATAGCAATAATATCCTCGGGTGCTACCGTCTGTTGCAACTCAACTTCATCTAATTTGACTGGCAGATCGGTTTTATTTAAAATAATTAATCGCTTCTTCGCTTGAGTTGCCGTTAGCAACGCTCGATCTTCATCCGTTAAAGCTTCACTATTATCTAAAATCAGCAGTACTAAGTCTGCCTGCGTGATTGCTTGCCGCGAACGTTCAACCCCAATTTTTTCAACCTTATCGCTGGTCTCACGAATACCAGCTGTGTCGATCAATTTTAATGGGACATCACGTACATTAACGTATTCCTCGATAACATCACGGGTCGTGCCCGCAACGTCGGTAACGATCGCCTTATCTTCATGGAGTAAGTAGTTCAATAAACTGGATTTACCCACGTTAGGCCGGCCAACAATCGCAGTTGCTAGCCCCTCGCGCAAAACTTTGCCTTGACTAGCCGTTGCCAGCAGCTGCTCAATTTGTTTTTTGACTGTCGTTGCTTTTTCCAGCAACATTTGCGTTGTCATGGTCTCCACCGCATCATACTCGGGATAATCGATGTTTACTTCAACCTGGGCCAAAGCATCAAGGATTTCCTGACGAATATTTTTGATCAAGCGCGATAGATTACCGTCAAGCTGGTTAACTGCTACTTGCATGGCGCGATCAGTTTTAGCGCGGATCAGATCCATTACAGATTCTGCTTGGGTTAAATCGATCCGTCCATTGAGAAAAGCGCGCTTAGTATATTCACCAGGCTCCGCTAAACGTGCGCCATGACTGAGCAGTAGCTGTAAGACATGATTAGTCGCCACAATGCCGCCATGTGTGTTGATTTCAACCATTTCTTCACGTGTATAAGTCTTAGGTGCCCGCAACACGGAAACCATGACTTCATCGACCACTTCACCATTTTCCGGATCAATGATATGGCCATAATTGATCGTATGACTAGCGACACTTTGCAGATCGCAACCTTTAAAAATCTTACCTGCGATCGGTAAAGCATCCTCACCTGATAAGCGAACGATCGAGATCGCCCCTTCACCCGGCGGCGTTGAAATAGCTGCGATCGTATCAAACTCTGTGGTTGTATTCGCCATGAAATAACTTCCTTCCCATTTTTTTCAACAAAAAAAGCGCCTACACCACGCCCCTTGGTTTTCGGACGTGACAAAGCACCTTGACTACTTTATCGAACTCATATTTATGCCTACTATAAAAGTTGACTTACCATTTGTCAACAATTTTTTCTTTAAATGGCTAGTTAAGCGCGCTTAACTTTAACCAACGTGTGGCTTGGGCGCAATTACAACATAGCGATGTGGTTCGTCCCCTTCAGAAAAAGTCGCTACATGGGGGCTATCGGCTAGATGTGCATGAATTTGTTTGCGCTCAAATGCTGGCATTGGTTCCAACAAAGTCGCTTGGCCAGTCGCAATCGCTTCCCGCGCCGTTTTATCAGCTAAGCGCGCTAGAATTCCGTTACGCCGTTCGCGATAATCGCCAACATTCAGCAACAAAACAAATTTCGAATGCGCATGGTGGTTAAGATAGACTTGACCTAAATATTGGAGCGCGTTAATTGTTTTACCATGATGGCCGATCAGTAGTCCTTCTTTTTCAGTTGTTAGCTGAATCGTCAATCGATTCTTCGATGCTCGTTGTACTGCTAAGCTGGCTGGCGCATCGATCGCAGTCGCCATAGCCGTCAAATAAGCAGTAACTGCTGTTAGTGCCTGATCATCATCATGCTTATGCGCTGGGGTCATTTGCTGGGGTTGCTCAACCGTCGCCGCAGCAACAGTATCGGTCGCTGGCTTAACTACTGGCGGCAACACTGTTTTAGCCGGTACAGTTAAAGCAGTTAATGAAACAATTGCTGGCTTACGACCTAGTCCCAGAAATCCTTTGCGCCCTTCTGACACGACCTCGACATTAACTGCATCCCGCTCCAAATTTAGATGGGTCAGCCCTTTTTGAATGGCAGTTTGGATCGTGCTTCCTTCAAATGTCGCCATAAATAAAAGCTCCTTGTCTTTTCGTTTTCTTCAGTCAAATTTTAGAATTAATATTTGGCTACTGGAAATAGATTGCGCTTATTTAAAAACTACCTGCGTCATAACTACAGACACCTTTTTAGACACTCTCTAGTCTACACAATTTTAGCAGGCAAAACCAGTCACCCCAACTCAACTAAGTTAATTAAAAAAGCTGAAACCAAAATCGCTTTGGTTTCAGCTACTTAACTAAATTATATCATTAAAGACTATTTACGCTTTTTACCACGCCGTGCCTTGGTCAGCTGGCGCTCAAGATCACGCTTTTTCTGCTCTTTCGCTTCCCGTTCAGCACGTAACTTAAAGGGATTCATTAATAACAAAGTTTGCCCAACTGAAAAGGCGTTGGTGACGACCCAGTAAACCGCTAATGCTGAAGGTAAACTTAACGCCATGAACAAGATCATGACTGGCATCCCCCAGAGCATCAGAACGTTCTGGATCCCTGTTTGCTGTGCCTGCCCCATCATTGTCAGTTTAGAGGTGGCAAAGGTCAAGACCGCCGCTAAAATTGGCAAAATAAAGTATGGATCTGCTTTGCCCAGTTCCATCCATAAGAATGTGCCTGAACGTAAGACAGAAGTTCGCTGAATTCCTTGGTATAAAGCAATCAAAACTGGCATCTGCACCACTAATGGTAACATGCTGGCAAAAGGATGCACGCCAGCATCCTTGTACAGTTTCGACATTTCACCTTGCAATTTCTGTTGTGTATCGACGTCACGTGAAGAATATTTCGCCTGCAAAGCCTTCATCTGTGGCTGAATATCCATCATCTTGCGCGAACTATTCATCTGATACTGCATTAACGGTAAAATAATGATGCGGATAATAATGGTAAAGACAATGATCCCGATACCGTAGCTGCCACCAAATAAATTGGATAACCACACGATTGCGCGCGAGAAATTCCAAATAATATAGTGATCCCAAAAACCAGTACTGCTACCAGTTACCGGTTTAGTACTACAACCAGCTAAGAATAAAACTAAGGTAAAGAGCCCAGCACCGCCGAGCAGTCGCTTCTTCTTTTTCACGCTTATTCCCTCACTTCATCCGTTAGTAAGTCAGCCAGAGTCAAGACGTGAATAAGATTAGCCTTAGCCTCTACCTGGGTTAGTCGATCCGCGTGTGGCCGCGCGATGACTAAAAAGTCGACGTCTGTTTTTAATTGTGGCTTTAGTTCTTGCAGGCTTTGGCGGATACGTCGCTTCACCTGATTACGATGAACCGCATTACCTACGCGCTTGCCCACTGAAATACCAACTCTAAAATGCTTTTGCCCCGGCTTCTCAAGCTTATATACCACATAATTACGATTAGCTTTAGAATTCCCGGCTAGGAAAACAGTTTGGAAATCAGCTTCTTTTTTGACTCGATAAGATTTTCTCATGACGTATTTGATTACTCCAAGTTCCATATGTACTGTGAGCAACCAAATACGGTTACTCACCAAAAATAATAAAAAAGACCACTAGGGTCAGTGGTCTATGCAGACAATACTTTTCTGCCTTTTTGGCGTCTACGTTGTAAAACATTACGACCAGCGCTAGTGCTCATTCGTTTCATAAAACCATGGACACGTTCACGATGACGTTTCTTTGGTTGGTATGTGCGTTTTGTTGACATGTGCGATTAACCTCCTCGCAAAAAATAAGTTTTAAAGCATATTAAATCTATTTAATCAGTTATTTTCTAGTATAACGAACTTAATACACTGACGTCAATAGCAATTACCAGAATATAATAGCATATCCCGGCTTTAAATGAAACTCAAAAAAAATAAAGTTATCCACAAAACAAAGTTAATAAATCACTTTTCCTGTGGATATCTTGTTGATTAAGCCTTTACTTTTGAAACGCAGCGCACAACGTCTTCCCCAACTTATCCACAAAATAACAAGCTGGTAAAAGTCTATCAACTTTTTATTTATTTCTGTGCATAAGTCGTGAAACATTCACTATATCAGCATTGCTTATTAACATTACTTTGTTATCAAGCTCATTTTTATAGCTAGTTATTCACAAGCAAAGCCTGCCTGTGGATAACGTTTTTAAACAGCTTGTTTATAAGTTTACCCAACTTCTTCCTTCCAACGAAAGTTGTGGAAAACTTTTTTATAGAATGCTAAAATAAAGATATGTTTTTAAAAAGGAGGCGTTTTTGTGCCTGAATTGGAAGATTTATGGGCGATAATTCGGGATGAACTTCAGCGTTCGCTTACCCCCGTGGGGTATAAAACCTGGGTCACCACTGCGAAACCGATCGCGTTAAACCAGAATCAGCTCATTATCGAAGTTCCCGAAGATCTACAAAAAGATTATTGGGAACGCAACTTGGCTACAAAAGTGGTTGAATACGTTTATCAGCATACTGGCGGCGAAATTACACCGATCATTCAGACTGCCACGCATGATGAAACCCCACTGACCACTACCATATCGCCGAAAGAAGAAGTTGGGGAGCGCAACACTGCAACAATTACCCCAACTTTTATGCGGCCAACGCATTTAAATAGTCGCTATACCTTTGACACTTTCGTGACGGGTAAAGGTAATCAAATGGCTCACGCAGCTGCGCTAGTCGTTTCAGAAGAACCGGGGACGATGTATAATCCGCTGTTCTTCTATGGTGGTGTTGGTTTAGGTAAAACCCATTTAATGCACGCAATTGGCCATCAGATGTTAACTTTACGACCAGAGGCTAAGGTTAAGTACGTGACCTCAGAGGCTTTTGCCAATGATTTCATCAATTCGATCCAAACGCGGCAGCAGGAACAGTTTCGGCAGGAATATCGTAGCGTCGACCTATTATTAGTCGATGATATTCAGTTTTTTGCTGATAAAGAGGGAACACAGGAAGAATTCTTCCATACTTTTAACGCTTTATATGATGATAAGAAACAAATTGTTCTGACTTCAGATCGCTTACCTAATGAAATCCCTAAACTACAAGAACGCTTAGTTTCACGCTTTAAGTGGGGGTTATCTGTGGATATTACGCCACCAGACCTGGAGACCCGGATCGCAATTTTGCGTAACAAGGCCGATGCTGAGCAATTACGGATCCCCGACGAAACCTTAAGCTACATTGCCGGGCAAATCGATTCCAATATTCGTGAATTGGAGGGTGCTTTAGTGCGGGTACAAGCTTACGCCACAATGAAGCACCTAACGATTTCAACTAGTTTAGCGGCTGATGCTTTGAAGAACCTCAAATTAGCTGGTAAGAATAATGGCCTATCAATTGCCGATATCCAAAATGAAGTGGCTAAATATTATGAAGTGTCGGTTGCTGATCTAAAAGGTAAGAAACGCGTTAAAACTATCGTTATGCCACGACAGATCGCCATGTACTTAGCTCGTGAAATGACCGATAACTCCTTACCTAAGATTGGTAAATCATTTGGCGGTAAAGATCACACAACCGTTATTCATGCGCATGAAAAAATTGCACAGGCTTTAGACCAAAACGAGCGACTACAAAATGACATTCGTGAACTAAAAAATAATTTACGTTCAAATTAGTCATGTGGATAAGTGGCTGGTTACTCACAAAGATATCCACAGGTTGTGCACATGTGGATATCTTTCGTATCTAAGCCGTTTCTGTGTTTTCCACAGCATTCACAGGGCCTACTACTATTACTTTAAAATCTTTTATATAATATAACTAACGCTAACCATTTATGGTTAGGTGTCTGTACCCAAAAAAGGAGGTTCTTCAACCAATGCAATTTTCTATTAATCGCTCACTATTCGTTAAAAACTTAAATGATGTTCAACGGGCAATTTCATCTAAAACAACTATTCCCATATTGACGGGGCTAAAACTCGTCTTGACTGAAGCTGGGTTGATGTTAACTGGTAGTGATGCTGATATTTCCATTGAAGCTTTTATCTCCGCTGATGATGAAAAAAACGAACTTGAAGTTGGTTCAACTGGTTCGATCGTGTTACCAGCACGTTTCTTTGGTGAGATCGTTAAGAAATTACCTGAAGATAATATGACTTTAGAAGTTAAAGATA
Organism: Loigolactobacillus zhaoyuanensis; assembly: GCF_003946385.1. GTDB lineage: Bacteria > Bacillota > Bacilli > Lactobacillales > Lactobacillaceae > Loigolactobacillus > Loigolactobacillus zhaoyuanensis. The sequence goes on along the minus strand of NZ_RHOE01000037.1, from coordinate 8,724 downwards.
ATTTTCAAACGGAATTACGTTCTGGTTCAGCGGCTTTTACGATCAATGGTCTCGATGCGAACAATTATCCTAACTTGCCAGTGATCGATACTGACAAACCGATCGTTTTAGATGCTGCCGTTTTGAAACAACTGATTGCGCAAACCGTAATTGCGGTTTCCAATCAAGAAAGCCGGCCGATATTAACCGGGATCCATTTAGTTTTAGCTGACCAAACGCTATTAGCCGTTGCGACGGATAGTCATCGTTTGAGCCAACGTAAAATTAAATTAGATATTGACGCTGATATCCACTATGACGTCATTATTCCTGGTAAGAGCTTAGTTGAACTGTCGCGGACACTTGGGGATGACGTGGAAACCGTTGAGATGCGGATCGCTGAAAACCAAGTTCTCTTTGTTGCGGGTACTACTTCCTTCTATTCACGTTTGTTAGAGGGAAATTATCCAGAAACTTCGCGCTTGATCCCAACTAGTTCTTCGACCCAAGTTGATTTCAATGCGCCACAATTATTATCGGCCATTGAACGGGCTTCTTTGTTGTCACACGAAAGTCACAACAATGTGGTTAAATTAGCTCTAGATCCAGCGACGAGCCAAGTAACGATCTATGGGAATTCCCCTGATGTCGGGAACGTAGAAGAATCATTAAACGGTCAAAATCTTGCTGGTGAAGCATTAGAGATTTCGTTTAATCCTGATTACATGAAGGATGCGTTGCGCTCATTTGGCCAAACTGAAATTCACGTTGCATTTACTTCAGCGCTGCGACCATTTACGTTGGTGCCAACTGAAGACGCCGATCATTTTATTCAATTGATCACGCCAGTACGAACATTTTAAGGTTGAAATAGTGTCGCTTAATGGCGACACTATTTTTTTGTGCAAAATATTTGATAAAAAAACGCTGATTGGGCTTATATGCGCCTGTTTTTTATTTTTAGCCCTTTTTATCATTGCTAGTGTCTTTTGATTATTTTAAATTAGATTGCGTTAGACGGCTAAAATTAGCCGATTCAATTGTATTTTCACTAATAAAAAGGTATAATGTAGAGAGTATTAAAACGGTCATTGATCGTTTTACAGTCTATGAGCAAGGTGGCAGTCACTAATTTGGCGCCTTTTTCATAATGGAAGCGTGGGGATAAGGATTTGAAGAAAATTGTCTACCTCGAGACAGCTTATTTAACGTTAGGTCAACTATTAAAGGATCAGGCCTTGATTGATTCTGGCGGACAAGCTAAGTGGTTTTTACGTGAGCAGACTGTTTTTGTAAATGGAATACCGGAGGATCGACGCGGCCGTAAGTTAGTCGCTGGCGATGCGGTTGAAATTCCAGATACAGGCAGCTTTTTTTTGCGGACAGCAACGGATGATCAGGATGTTGACTGATGTACCTCGATCATTTGCAGTTAACTGATTATCGTAACTATGCACGTCTGGCTGTTGATTTTTCGCCAGGCGTTAACGTGTTGCTAGGTGAGAATGCGCAAGGTAAGACTAACTTGCTGGAGGCTATTTATGTGTTGGCGCTGACTAAAAGTCACCGCACCCATAATGAAAAGGATTTTATTAATTGGCAGGCTGATTTTGCCAAAATTACTGGTCTAGTGCAAAAAAGTAGCGGTAAGGTGCCGTTGGAATTGGTGATCAGTAAAAAAGGTAAGAAAGCCAAAATCAATCATTTAGAACAGGCTAAGTTGTCACAATATGTTGGCCAACTAAATGTGATTTTGTTTGCACCGGAGGATTTATCCTTAGTTAAAGGGGCACCAGCAGTGCGGCGCCGTTTTATCGACATGGAATTCGGCCAAATGAGTCCTAAATATTTATACAATATTAGTCAATACAAGTTAGTTTTGCGGCAACGCAATCAATATTTAAAACAATTAAAGTATAAGCAAGCAACTGACCGGGTATTTTTAGAAGTGCTATCGGATCAATTAGCAGAATATGGTAGTGCAATTATTCAGCAACGACTTGATTTTTTAGCCAAGTTGGAAGGTTGGGCACAGATTTTGCACCATGACATCAGCAAAGGTCGCGAGCAGCTAACCTTTGAGTATGTGACGCAACTTAAGGCGGATCATTCGTTGCAACAAGCATTACATACCGATGTAGATCATGAGATCGAGCAAGGCACGACTTTAGTCGGTCCGCATCGGGATGATGTTCGTTTTTTAGTTAATGCTAAAAACGTGCAAACGTTTGGCTCACAAGGCCAGCAGCGAACCACAGCACTAGCAGTTAAATTAGCCGAAATTGATTTGATGAAAGAACAAACTGGTGAGTATCCAGTGTTGTTGCTCGACGATGTGTTATCAGAACTTGATGATACGCGGCAAACTCACTTACTAAAAGCGATCCAGAACAAGGTGCAAACTTTTCTGACCACGACCAGTTTAAGTGGCGTGGCTAAAACAATGATCGAAGCACCGCGGGTATTTCAGATTGCCCAAGGTCAATTACAACAGACGACAGATTCGGAATGATCAATCGACTATAGGAGGAAAACTTACTTGACGGACGCAGAGAAAAAAGAAGAACGCTTAGAAGAGCTGGCTAAGTCGTATGACGCGAGCCAGATTCAAGTCCTTGAAGGCTTAGAAGCAGTACGTAAACGGCCAGGGATGTACATCGGGACGACTTCATCACAAGGTCTCCATCATTTGGTATGGGAAATTGTGGATAATGGTATCGATGAAGCCTTAGCTGGATTTGCCAATGAGATCAATGTAACAGTTGAAAAAGACAACTCGATCCGCGTAACCGATAATGGTCGTGGGATCCCCGTTGATCTGCAACAAAAAACAGGTCGGCCTGCAGTTGAAACGATTTTTACCGTACTTCATGCTGGGGGTAAATTTGGCGGCGGCGGATACAAAGTTTCTGGCGGTCTGCATGGTGTTGGTGCCTCAGTCGTTAACGCATTGTCGTCTAAATTGACCGTTGAAGTGATCAAAGAAGGCCATCGTTATGATATGGACTTTGCACGGGGGAAGGTCGCCCACCAGTTAAAAGATGTCGGGACTGCGCCTGAGCACGAACATGGGACGATCGTTCGTTTCTGGCCCGATCCAGATATTTTTCAAGAAACTACCGTTTATGATATTAAAATTCTAACGACGCGCATTCGTGAGTTGGCCTTTTTAAATAAAGGCTTACGGATCACCATTGAAGATTTGCGTGGTGACGAACCAAGTCGGCAAGAATTTCATTATGAAGGCGGTATTAAAAGTTACGTTGAATTTCTAGACGAGGGTAAGCAAGATCTATTCCCAGAACCAATCTACGTTGAGGGGATCGAAAAGGGTATTACAGTGGAAGTCGCACTGCAATACACCGAAGATTACCACACTAACTTGATGACCTTCACCAATAATATCCATACGTACGAAGGTGGTACCCATGAAGCTGGTTTTAAAACAGCCTTGACCCGGGTGATCAATGACTATGCGCATAAAAATGGATTGATGAAGGACAACGAAGGTAATTTATCCGGTGAAGATGTCCGTGAAGGCATGACGGCAGTAGTCAGCATTAAGCATCCAGACCCACAATTTGAGGGTCAGACTAAAACTAAATTAGGTAACTCAGATGCACGGACCGTGACTGATCATACTTTTGCGGAAACATTCTCACGTTATTTGATGGAGAATCCGAAAATTGCTAAACAAGTCGTCGACAAAGGACTATTAGCATCAAAAGCACGCTTAGCTGCTAAGCGCGCTCGGGAAGTGACACGGAAAAAATCTGGCTTAGAAATTAGTAATTTACCTGGTAAATTAGCGGATAACTCCAGTAAAGATCCTGAAATCTCTGAATTGTTTATCGTCGAAGGGGATTCTGCCGGTGGTTCAGCTAAGCAAGGGCGTTCGCGCTTAACGCAAGCGATTCTGCCGATCCGCGGTAAGATTTTGAACGTTGAAAAAGCGACCATTGATCGTATTTTAGCCAACGAAGAAATTCGGACATTGTTTACGGCGATGGGGACTGGCTTTGGCGATGAATTTGATTTGTCTAAGGCCCGCTATCACAAGTTGATCATCATGACCGATGCCGATGTTGATGGTGCGCATATTCGCACGTTGCTATTGACCTTGTTCTATCGCTTTATGCGGCCAGTGGTTGAAGCTGGTTACGTTTATATTGCGCAGCCACCGTTGTATCAAGTACGCCAAGGTAAGATGCAACGCTACATTGATTCTGATGAGGAATTGAACCAAGTTTTGGGCACGTTACAACCTAGTCCTAAGCCAGTGATCCAGCGCTATAAAGGGCTTGGTGAAATGGATGCCTCACAATTATGGGAAACAACAATGGATCCCGATTATCGGCGGCTATTACGGGTCGATGTGACCGACGCCAAGGAAGCCGACGAAGTCTTTTCAATGTTGATGGGCGATAAAGTCGAACCACGGCGGAAATTCATTGAAGATAACGCACATTATGTTGAAAATTTGGATGTCTAAATTTGTACTTACCGCTAGGCTGATTTTTACAATTAATTTAGCGTAAACGTGTTTGAAGGGAGTTAATAGTTAATGGCAGATGAACCACTAAATCAGCGGATTCAAGACGTCAATTTAGCCAAAACCATGCGGACCTCATTCCTAGATTATGCAATGAGTGTTATCGTGGCACGGGCTTTACCTGATGTGCGTGATGGGCTAAAGCCTGTCCATCGGCGTATTCTTTATGGGATGAGTGAATTAGGGATCACCCCGGACAAACCATATAAAAAATCTGCCCGGATCGTCGGTGACGTTATGGGTAAGTATCATCCACATGGTGATTCAGCGATTTATGAATCGATGGTGCGGATGGCACAAGACTTTAGTTATCGTTACATGTTAGTTGATGGACACGGGAACTTTGGCTCTGTCGATGGTGACGGCGCAGCTGCAATGCGTTATACCGAAGCCCGGATGAGCAAAATTGCTACCGAAATGTTGCGCGATATCAACAAAGATACCATCAATTATCAAGATAACTATGACGGTAGCGAAAAGGAACCCGTTGTTTTACCGGCACGTTTCCCTAACTTATTAGTTAATGGGGCAACGGGGATCGCCGTTGGTATGACGACCAATATTCCACCGCATAACTTAGCTGAAGTGATCAGCGGGCTGCACATGTTGATGGATAATCCTGATGTGACCACTGCCGATTTGATGGAAGCCATTCCTGGGCCTGATTTTCCAACTGGTGGTCTGGTCATGGGTAAATCTGGTATTCGCCGAGCTTATGAAACCGGGAAAGGCACGATCACTTTACGGGCTAAAACCGAGATTCAGGAAGAAAAGAACGGCAAAGAGCGTATTATTGTTGATGAAATTCCGTATATGGTCAACAAGGCAAAATTAGTTGAACGGATCGCTGAATTAGCCCGCGACAAGCGGCTAGAAGGTATTACTGACCTAAACGATGAATCTGATCGTGATGGGATGCGGATCGTCATTGATATCCGGCGTGATATGTCGGCGTCAGTCGTTTTGAACAATTTATATAAATTGACCCCAATGCAGACGTCATTTGGCTTTAATATGCTGGCCATCGTTGATAATGCGCCGCGGTTATTGTCGCTGAAGGAAATCTTGCAATATTACCTGAAGCATCAAGAAGAAGTGATTCACCGGCGGACTGAATTTGATTTGCGCAAAGCCCAGGCGCGCGCGCACATCTTAGCTGGTTTGCGAATTGCTTTGGATCATATCGATGAGATCATTCGCATCATCCGTAGTTCAAAAACGGGTGAAGTGGCGAAAGCGTTACTGATCGAGCACTACGAATTAGACGATAAGCAAGCACAAGCTATTTTAGACATGCGCTTGGTTCGTTTAACTGGTTTGGAACGCGATAAGGTCGAGGCTGAATATTCAGAATTGATGAAAAAGATTGCGGATTATGAAGATATTCTGGCTAAACCAGAGCGAATCCACAATATTATTTATCAAGAATTATTGGAAATTCAGAATAAGTTTGGCGACAAACGGCGGACGGAATTATTGATCGGTGAAGTGTTGAGTCTGGAAGACGAAGACTTGATCGAAGAAGAAGACGTTGTGATCACCTTGACCCATAATGGCTACATCAAGCGTTTGCCAGCATCTGAATTTAAGACGCAAAATCGTGGTGGCCGCGGAATTCAAGGTATGGGGATCCATGATGATGACTTTATTGAACATTTAGTCTTCACTTCGACCCATGATATGTTGTTATTCTTCACCAATACCGGTAAAGTTTACCAGGCTAAAGGCTATGAAATACCTGAATATGGCCGGACTGCCAAAGGTATCCCAGTGATCAATTTATTGGGCATCGATTCTGGTGAACGCATCCAAACGGTTGTGAATGTAGCCGCTGATGCCAGCGATAATTATCTGATGTTTACCACGCGTGAAGGGGTTACTAAACGAACTGCAGTTAGTGAGTTCCGCAATATCCGGAGTAATGGGCTTAAAGCCATCACGTTGAAGGAAAGCGATGAACTGATCAACGTTTGCTTGACTGATGGCAAGCAAAACATCATTATCGGGACGCATTTAGGCTACGCGGTCAGCTTTGCTGAAACGGCGGTGCGTTCAATGGGCCGCTCAGCAACTGGGGTCCGCGGGATCCGGCTGCGCGAAGATGATTACGTCGTAGGTTCCGATATCTTGGCGCCTGACAGCGAAGTTCTGATCATTTCTGAAAAGGGTTATGGTAAACGGACACCAGCTGCGCAATACCCAATCAAGGGTCGTGGCGGTAAAGGGATCAAGACCGTTAACGTCAGCACGAAAAATGGTCCGTTAGCTGGTTTAGCGACGGTCAAAGGTGACGAAGACATTATGCTGATCACCAATACTGGTGTCGTGATTCGTTTCCACGTTCGTGACGTTTCACAAACTGGTCGGGCAACACTTGGCGTACGCTTGATTCGGGTCGATGATGAGGCCATGGTTGCAACCATGACTAAGGTCGCTGCTGCAGATGAAGAACCAGCAGCTGATACTGAAGGTAAAGCGGAAAATGATGCTGTAATCGGTACTACTGAAGCACCAACTGAGCAAAATTCAGCACAAGTGGATGAATTAGTCCGCCGGGCTGAATCTGATCAGGATGACGATCAAGAATAATTTTAATTTTTTTAAAAATATAAAAGCATTTTCGCGTAGTTTATCTATAGACGACGAGGAAATGCTTTTTTGTTGAGTGCTGTTGATTGAGGCAATTTACCGATGGTTTAAAAGTTGACGACAGATCGAGCTGATTTAAAAAAAAGAAAACAAAGTTGAAAGTTCAGGTGGCGCATGCTATAATTTTACTTTGTGAGTATCTAAAGTTTTAGATTCTCCTTGTTCTTACATTTGGGTAAGGACCTTAAAGACCATAAGGAGGTGAACAGTCATGGCTCAATCAAAGAAATATGAAATTCTTTACATCGTGCGTCCTGATATTGATGACGAAGCTAAAACAGCTTTAGTTGAACGTTTTGACGGTATCTTACGCGATAACGGTGCTGAAGTGGTTGAATCAAAGGACTGGTCGAAACGGCGCTTAGCGTACGATATTAAGAAGTATCGCGAAGGTTTATACCATTTAATTAAGGTAACAACTGACGATGATGCACCACTTAATGAATTCGACCGTCTGGCTAAAATCAGTGACGATATTTTACGTCATATGATCACACGCGTAGAAGACTAATAAACATTAAAAATTTTTAAGAAGGGGGAGCGATAGAATGATCAATCGAGTAGTCCTGATTGGACGTTTGACCCGTGATGCTGAATTACGTTATACCAGTGGTGGTGCAGCAGTTGCTTCATTCACTTTAGCAGTTAATCGCCAGTTCACTAACCGTAATGGCGAACGTGAAGCTGACTTTATTAATTGTGTGATGTGGCGTAAATCAGCCGAAAACTTTACTAATTTCACCCATAAAGGGTCATTGGTTGGTATCGAAGGACGGATTCAAACACGGAATTACGACAATGCTGAAGGCCAACGTGTCTACGTAACCGAAGTCGTTGCCGATAATTTCTCACTGTTAGAATCACGTTCTGCTGATGAGCATCGCCAACAAGGCGGTGGTCAAAGTAACGGTGGTTATAACAATAATAATCAAGCTAACAACTTTGATAGCAGTAATGCATTCAATCAAGCTCCTCAATCAACAACTAATTCAGCGCCTAGCAATGGTCCTGCCAGCAGCGCAAATAGCAATCCTAATGATCCATTTGCAAATAATGGTGAATCGATTGATATTTCCGATGATGACTTGCCATTCTAGCACTGGTAATTTGAGGGAGGAATAAGCTATGGCTCAACAACGTAGAGGCGGACGTCGTCGTCGTAAAGTTGATTTTATCGCTGCTAATCATATTGAACATATCGATTACAAGGATACTGACTTATTACGTCGTTTTATTTCAGAACGTGGTAAGATTTTGCCACGTCGGGTTACTGGCACAAGTGCTAAGAACCAACGTAAAATTACAATCGCAATCAAACGGTCACGGATTATGGCATTATTGCCATTCGTTTCTGAAGATACTGGTATGTAAGCATAAATCCGGGGAAACCTGGATTTTTTTTATGAAAAGAATTAAAAAATGAGTATACAAAACAAAAGGGTAGCCAAAGCACAAAAAAATTTGTATACTCAGGTTGTTATCGGATTCAATTATTAGTTGAGATCAGAGCCTGTTGCGAGCGCTCTGATTTTTTTAGTTCCTGA
>NZ_RHOE01000036.1 GCF_003946385.1 Loigolactobacillus zhaoyuanensis | reverse complement strand
GTCTTTTAAAGCCGCTAACTGTCGATCTAAATGTTGCTCCTTGGAACTCACACGCGCATAACCGATTTTAGCCATTTCCAATTCTCCTTTTGGACAGTTCTAATGAACACTTGTAATTCCTAGTATAGCACAGAAATAAAAAAGACCAATAGGGTATACCCTAGTGGCCGTTTTTGATCCATTATCAATGGCTTTTTAAATTAGGGCCTAGCACTTTTGGAATGGAAATACTTTCCAACACCAAAAATTCTAGACCCAAATAAATTTACCTACGGGTTATTTATCAATTAACTTTGATAGATAATAACCAACTACAAATCCTAAAGTATTAGCAAGCACGTCATTTATATCTACCCAACGATGTGTTATTGCCAAATTGTCTGTTATAAATTGAATAAATTCGATAGTGAATCCAATAAGGATTCCAGTTGTAATCACATGAGAAATTTTGAATTTGGGAGAGAATAAAATATAGGTAAATATTCCTAAGGGACAAGTCATAATGATGTTTAGCCAGAATCCTAATTGATCTAATTCTTGAAAGGGAATGTAAGCAACTGGTGCCTTACCAATCATCATAAAGCTAATAGCTTGATTTGACGATGGCAATTTAATAGGTAAGGTTGGGCTAAAACATAAAAAACAAATTGATAAGGCTGAAATTCCTAATAATACCCAGGCAAATAATTTTGAAATATGGTTAATAATTCATCATCTACTTTCATTATTAATTGAACTTGAATTGTCAAATTAAGTGCAACACTACATTAAAGAATATTTCATAAGGCGTTTTCCATCCGAGACATTTACGGGGACGATTATTCATTTGTTCTGCATATGCTTGTATCCGGCGGTCAGTAATTGAATCAAGGTCAGTTCCTTTTGGCAAATATTCGCGAAGCAAGCCGTTAGTATTTTCGTTAGTTCCTCGTTGCCAAGGAGAGTGAGGATCGGGAAAGTAGAAGGGCGTACCAAACTTATCAGTTAAACATTGAACTTTGGCAAACTCTTTACCCCCTATCCGGGGTAATCGTTAACGATCTACCAGGCCATAGCTTCATTAAGTCGCTCAAAGTATCCGTGACTGCTTCTGAAGTTCTTTTAGCAGCTTTACCAATAAGCAGGTAACGAGATTTTCGATCAACCAATGTAACGACACAAGCCTTTCCGCTTTTGCCTAACACGGTATCACCTTCCCAGTGACCAATTTCTACACGGTTGTCAGCTTCTCGCGGACGATCATGAATTTTGTTGGGGATTGGAATCTTGCCTCGTTTTTCCTGATAAGCTTTATTGTGGCGAGACTTGCCGTGATGCCTTAGATGGCGCACGGCACTAGAGCTGCCAGATTTAAACAAATTATCAAATAAGCCATTGAAAATCCCACGGTAAATAGTCGTGGTACTGATCTGCACCGGATACTTTTCGACTGCCAAGCGATTCGATATTTCCTCCGGAGACCAAAGGTCTTCGCAGAAGTGTTCTCTCACCACTTCAAACACCTGAGGATTACTCAAAAGAGAGACTCTGCCACAGTTGCCTTTGCGCTGTTTGTACTTCTCCTGAGCCTTCGAAGGTGAATAGGATTTACCAGTAGAATTACGGCTTAATTCTCGAGAAATGGTTGAGTAACTTTTCTTGATATGGCTGGCAATCTCACGAAGTGAGTTTCCATGATTCCTCATTAAAAAGATAGTTTCCCGTTCATCTATGGTAATATGCTTGTAGTGATCCATGGCTAAATTCCTTTCATGATTGTTTTCGCAAACATCATTTTACAGAAATTTGGCCATGGGCCATTCTTTATTTAATTAGTGTTGCACTTAAAGTGTAAATTCAAGAATTAAAAATATTGCAATAATTTATAAATTCTTCCTTAAATACATATTTTTGAAAACTAAATTTCAATTATAAGCATTTTTATCAAAACTATCACAAAAAAGTAGTAATAACGGAACTTTAACAAATCTTTTGAGAGCGTAAAATATCTTGTTTATTTATCCAAAAAGATATATAATTTACGCAGAGATTGAAAGAGATATCTATGTGATGGGTATTTCTCCAATCAAGCAGAGTCCGATTGATCCATCACATTAGGACTCTATTTCATAGCGACCAACAGTCGTTTATGAGGAGGGAAATATTATGAAAAAACTCGTAAGAAATAGCATGTTAGTAGGGGCAGCTGTTTTAGGAATTGGTTCGTTAGGTACAGTCGCTCAAGCAGCAACAACACCTGCATCACCAGTTCCAAGCACAAGCAGCACAGCCACGGCCGATATTACGCCTGGAAAGATCACTTTAAGTTCGGCCCCTAGTTTTCAATTTGGTACAGTAGCAGCTTCAGCAAACGATATTTCATATACGTCAACTTCCACATCAGGAAGCTTGGATATCGCTGATGCTGGTACTGGTACTGGATACACTGTAACTGTTGCAGCATCACCATTCACGGCAACAGGCGGCGCAGCCTTAAAGAATACAAACCTATTATTAGATAATAAAGAAACAGATCCTATTAAAGCAGTTGATGCTGATAATGTATCAACACCTCCAGCACTTGCCGCAAAGCTTTCACTATCAAGTTCACCAGTAACTGTTGTTAGTGCTGCAGCTGGTGAGGGTGTAGGTGCCTATACTGGAACATATGGTTCTACTGATGCCTCACTTAAGGTTCCAGCTGGTAATATTGGCGGAACCTACAGTTCAACCTTAACATGGACGTTAGGTAATGCACCTGCTTAAATATAAAAATTTAGGGCTTGTAACTTAATTGTTGCATGCTCTCTTTTTTCTTCGGGAGATGATATTTTGAAGAAGCGTATTTGGATTTTCATGTTGTTTTTAATTAGTGTTATAACTTTTGGTTGTTTAGGAACCCAAGATGTTTCGGCCGCCACCTCAGAAGCTCAACCAGCAGTGACTTATAATATTGTGCCAGAACTTTCAAATAATCAGATCGATAAAAAAGTCGGTTATTTTGATTTGAAAGTGACGCCAAATGAGAAGTTGCAAGCTAAATTTAAGATTAATAATAACGATACTAAAACGCATACTTATACTGTAATGGTGAACCGGGCATCGACTGATACCAATGGGGTAATAGTCTATAACGAACATAATGTTAAAGCTGATTCATCTTTGAAATATGATATTGAAAAATTAGTTACATATCCTAAGAGTGTTACTGTTGATGCAAAATCTTCTACAGAAGTAGTTGTGAACATTAATGCTCCGAAAGGAAATTTTGATGGCGTATTGTTAGGTGGTATCTTTATCGAACAAGATAATCAAGTTAGCAAGAGTAATGCTAAGGGTGTAACGTTAAAAAATAAGTATAATTATGTTCTAGGCCTACAATTGAGACAAAATACTGACACAGTTGAGCCAAATTTAAAACTGATCAAAGCATATGAAGATACTCAAAATGGACAAATTTCAGTCAATGCACTATTAGATAATGATGTGCCAAGATTGGAAGAAAAAGTTGATATCAAAGCAAAGATAACTTCAGAAAATGATAGTAAGAATGTTATTTTACAATCAGAGAAATCAAATATGTCAATTGCCCCAAACAGTTACTTTACTTATCCTATTAATGTTAATACAGTTATCGGTGCTAACAAGGATAAGAGATTAAAGTCAGGTACTTATATGATGTATTTGGATGTTAAGGCTAACAATGGGCAAAATATTTGGAAGCTTCAACGGAAATTTACGGTTACTGACAAGCAAAGTCGTGAAATCAATAAGAAGACGCCAGTTAAGAACAGTCATACTAAATCCAATATGGCTATCATTGAAACAATTGCTGCAATTATAGTGGTTGCAGGGTTAGGTGTTTGGTATTACAAAAAACATAAAAAGTAAAACGAGATACGAATAAAAGAATCCAATAACTCACTTTTGGGGTTCTTACTCAAATTTGGTTAAAATGTGAATGTGCTTAAATTCTCGTCTTCCGCAAGAATTAGAAATGTATTGGAACGCGATGGATCTCCAAGATCAGCCTTATTGTAAGTGGCAAAGCCGCCAACAATAATCACATAGCTGAACACATTTCCAATTTGTACTCCAGACTAAATAATTTTCCATTTAGTTTTTTTGTGGCAAGTATGTTTAATACGTAATTTTGTAAAATAAAAACGGCCTCTATTAAGAGATTCAAGTAAAGGATCTATCTTGAATACTTAATGGAAGCCGTTTTTTTGGTTCTTCGTCAACTGTTGTTGGTGAACAAAATATTGGAGTTCTAATCACTTGGTGATTAGGGCTCTTTTTGTATGAACCCGAAAAGCGAACAGCACTCTTAGCCGGAATCTGAAAAAGTTTCGGTAACCAAATCCAGTACGTTTAATGACTTTAATCTTGTTGTTTGAACCTTCTAGGGGCCCGTTGGTGTAATGGTGAGTGAAAGTATTACCAATTTCATCATGATGAGTCGCTAGGGTCTGGAGGGTTGCCAACATCTCTTCCGAGCAGCCCTCTAAGTGATGGAACACTTGATTATAGTTGGACCAATCACGGTTTTTGATGGTTTCACGTAACCGATTCATCACGTCGTAAGTTTGCTTGAGCTCGGGATCAATGTCCAATAAAGCATCAACTACATCAGTGGCAGTCGCTGGATAAGGGAAGTTTGTCCACTTACGGAAAGCTTCGTAGTTGAGGTGATTTTCCGGCGTTAATAATAATTTCCAATAGCGTTTTAGGGCGTGATACTCGCGTGAGGAAGTCGCCAGGGTTTTCATGAGGCGCACCCGCGTCTTGTTAAAAGCTCGGTTTAAAGCGTTAACCAAGTGGAAGGGATCGATGACAACGATGGCATTCGGGAAGATCTGCCCAACCAATTTGGGATAGGTATAATTCATATCAGTCACGATTATTTTCACATTTTCGCGCGCGGCTTGGTCATAATGCCGGAAATACTTTTGAAGCTGATAGATGGTTCTAAAGGGTAACAGATCAATCAATTCGTGGGTTTCCGCGTCCATAAATTCAAAGCTCATCGCGTCGGTGGCACTCTTAGTGCTTTTAACTTCGTCCATGAGGAGAACTTTGGGTAAATAGTGCCAGTTGGTTTCAAAGTCCCGTTCAGCGCGCAAGAGCTGCCGACCAACGAATGAATCCGAAGTGGATAACTCATCGGCAATGTGTTTGAGTGAAACCGGTTCGGTCAGTTTTTCTAAGCATTGTTTGCGGGTCGTATTTGAAATCGTGCAGTGCTTCGGCACCGCATTCGTCTGCGCCAGGAAATTGGTATGACAAGCCTTACAGTGAAAGTTTCGCCGATTGAGGCAGAGGATAACGGTGCTGCCCAAGGTTTTAGCGAATCTAATGGTGGTCTTCCGCCAACCATAGCCAATGATCTGATGGTCATTAATAACCCCACAGTTGTGGCAGGCCTTGGGGGAATAGTTCAGCGATCCATTTAATCGGATCACCCCATCATCACCTATTTTGCCATTCTCAATTATTAAGTGTTCATCATCTATTCCTAACAACATTTTCGTAGTATCATTTGACATAGGGCATTTCCTTTCTTGACTTAATTCTGTGGTGGGAGCAAGTTAACGGACGGGAGATGTCCGCTTTTTTATTCTAATGATAAACAAAAAATCTGTCATCATTAATAGATAAAAATCTATTACCAACAACAGATATTGTAGAACCCAAATAAAAAAGCCGCCCTGCGTAACTTTGGCTAGGTTACAGGGTGACTCAACTATCATTTCTTAACTAATGCCACCGCCTTTGAAGCGGCTTGCGCGGGAAGTCTTGTTAGCGCAAGACTTCCTTTTTCTATTACATTATAGCATGTCCCTTAAAAACTGGCTAACGTTTTAGGCTTTGATCAGGTTCAGAATCTGGTTGTTTGATTTCTGGATGCTGTTCAGCAAAGGATTTCAGTTGCTTCTGTGTTCGCTCACTGATTTCTTGGTGCACATCGTTTAACTGTTTTTTAAATTGTGCTTTCTGTTGTGGACTAGTTGCTTGTTGAATTTGTTGTTGCAAGCTTTGATAGGACTTATTCAGTGACTGGGCTGCTAGCATTTTTAAATCGTGCTCAGTTCCTTCTTGTGCTTCTTGCAAGCCTAATTGTTTGGTTAAGCCATCGCTAAGCTCAATCACTTTGTTGCTAACTTGCTGGATTTCACTTAAAGCATTATGGATCACAGCTGTATCTTTAGCCCAGGTAGCCACATAACCGAGTGAATAGTTACTGGTATCAACGCCAATATTTTGCATGGCAACATACGCAACCGCTTCGGCTTGCGTTTCTTGATAGGCTCGCGGGCGATCTTTAAAGGCTGATTTTAACCCATGTAACTGACTATGCGCATATTCATGATATAACGTCTTCAATTTTAAAGCATTGTCGGGCTCATCGCCACCAATGACGATTTCATTAGTGCTGGGTTGAAAATACCCCTTAGCCCCATTTAGCGTCGCTAAAGGCACTTCACTGACTTTAAGGTCGGTTTGCTGGTTTAAATAATCTTTGAACGCGTTATATAAGCTTGTCACATTCTGATGATCGGCCAAATTTTCTTTGACAAAGTCTTTAGCACTTAACACTGGTTCACCGCTAGTTTGTGCCACATCAAAGACGGGTAGATAGCGATAACCGATAATGGCGCGCTCATCGGTGGTATCAAGACGCTTCTGCTCGGCTGGTGTTAGCTTCTTAATGATCGGAGCCGCAATCCGAATCGCTTTTGCGCCTCGTTTGACGGTGCGGTTAAAAGCCGTCTGCCAGTGCTTAAAGCCCGCGACTTGAGTGGCTTGCGGATTTTGCGCATAAATCAAATCAATGTTTCTGGCACTATAATGATGAAATTTAGCTAGGGTATTAAGATACTTTTTAAATTGGTCACTATCAGTTAATTTTAGGATTTGCTGTTCAGCCTGGGCGACTAATTGTGCTTTCCAAGCCTTAACATCTGCTTTATTTGGCATAAGTTACCCCTCCTCATCTTCAAAAATATCATTCAATGTTGGCAATGATCTTATTTGAATCGGGGTCGTGCCATAAAGGGCAACGTAACCGTCAGACAATTTTTGCCAGGCTACTTGATAATAAGCGCCGTTACCAGTGATTTCTTTTAAATACTTGTAGGTTCCTTTAGCTTGCAAAACGGGTAATTCACTGGCTAAAACTGCTAATTCGTTGTTCATTTTATGATCTCCTTTGCTTTGCTAATCTCACCCGTTGTTTGGGTTTACTTTTAGGGTTGTAAAAGTGAACCTAAATGACGGGTTCACTAACCGGAACGTAGTGCAGGGCGGTAGGCAGGGTCTAATCAAAATCAAAACTTAATTTATGGCCGTCAAGCTTTAACTTGGCGTCAAACGACTTTCCCTTTTTGCTCTTGAAACCCTTTAATTTGCTGGTTTCACCCTTGGTAACTAACGCTTTAATTGCGGTCTTCCCGAGCGTCTTGCTACTCCATTTCTTGGGCAGGGTAAAGTCTTCGCCTTGCTTAGGCTTTACAATATAAAACTTCTGTTTATTTAAAACGGTCGCTTGCGGTGTTTCTAAGAAGACCTCGGCGGACTTTTGTGCTTGCTGTTGGTGATTGATTTGTTGCTTAATGGCTGCATTGCCGGTTAATTGTGTGGGAACATCAGCGATTAACTTCGCCACAAACTTCTTGATTTGGCTCAAAAAATTATCCGGAGTGCGTTCTTCGGTACTGATTTGCTGTAACGCTTGCTCCCATTTAGCCGTCATTTCTGGGCTAGTTAGCAAGGGTTCGAGTTCGACCGCTTTACATAGTGTGATCCCAGCTTCACTGACGTGCAGCTTATTTTTTTCAGTGACGAGATAGCCGCGTTGCTTTAACACTTCTAGCACATTGGCCCGGGTCGCACTTGTCCCAATGCCTTGCACATCTTTGAGAATTGCCTGGGCTGCTTCATCATCAAGCGTTTTGCCGGCAGTCTTCATGGCCGTAATCAGGGTTCCTTCGGTAAAGGGTACCGGTGGTGTCGTTTCTTTTTGCGGCGTTTGCAGATTCGCTGGAACTTGGTCGCCTTGGTGAACAATCGGTAGGGTGGCTGCTTCTTGCTGGTCGGCTTTGTTTTCATCAAATAATGCTTGCCAACCTTGCTTAGTTGGGACCTTACCGGTTGCTTTAAAATTAGCATCGCCGACTTGGGTAACAATGGTGGTTTCTTCATATTCGTAAGGATCAGCAAACATCGCTAACGTCGTTCTTAAAACCAAGTCATAGACTTGTTGCTGTAATTTAGGTAAGGCAGCTAATTGATCTTTAGTCGGGACGATTTTAGTCATGATAATGACGTAGTGTTCTTCAACCTTCTTTCCATTAACATAGCGCTTATTCGGGGCGGTATTGGTTAAAGCGACTTGCTTAGAGACTAAACCCAGATACTTCGTCAGATTAGCCATTAAATACTCAAATTCTTCATCAGTGATATAAGCACAATCGGTTCGGGGATAGCTAAGGAACTTGGCTTCGTATAAACTCTGAATGGCCGCCAAAGTCTGGCTGGCACTGGCGTGATAACGTTTATTCATGGCACTTTAGAGACTGGATAGTGAGAATAGTTGGGGACTAGCACGCTTTTTAGCCTGGTTTTGAATGCCCTTGATTAAACCAGCCTGTGATCCTTTCTGAACGTGTTTAGCTTGCATGAATGTTATTAGCCCTGTTTCGTCTTTAAATCGCTGATAGGGGTCTAATTTTGCGACGAATTTTTGCTGATTAGCTACAATTTCCGCATTTAGTTCAAAATAGGGTTCCGGCTTAAAGGTTTTGTTTACCTGGTCTCTTTGATAGACCATACACAAGGCTGGCAGCTATACGTAACTAATCGAGCACGCTCTACGTACCAAATTTTTCTCAATATAAAATACATTATGGGCTACCATTCATACCAATTAACCAGTCGCTAATTTTGTGATTACAAGTGCATGCCCCAATCTTCATGCCGGTTCCGGGTTTGATGTTGCCGCTGCTTTTTCGTCATTTCCCACTCGGTCTCTTTTAAGCCGCGTTCTTGTTTTTGCCGTTGGTAATCTTCATCACGAGCATATAGAACAGTCATGATCGCGTCACTAAAGGCCGTCTTTAAGTAATAGTCTGGACTAACTGGCTTGTAGTTCAGTGATTGATAATGTCCGATATTTGCTTTTCTGTACTGGTCGTCCTTGGCTTGTTGCCCTTTTAACTGCTTTTGGATTTTCTCGATCTGACTGTTCTTAATCGTCGGATCGGCTTTGCATTCGCCAAAAAAGAGTTGTTTAGTGCCATCATGCTTTAAAACCCGTTGTAAGTGATGATTTTCTAACTGATCTAAGCTAAGCTGTCCCGATAAATAAGCTAGTCCTTGTTGATGTTCTTGGGGACTGAAAACCTGTGGTGGGTTTGCTTGCCACTGTTCAATTGTTTCAGCCTGACATGGCTTTAAAACAGGATCATAGTACATCACGGCTGTATAGGCTTGTTCCTGTTTAATCAATGGCAATCCATCTAAATCGCCTTTGGGAAAGGCCCTTTTCAATACTTCATGGTATTGCGTTTTAATGACTTGCTTAACGGCCATGATTGCCCGTAGATCTTTGACTGCTCGAGTAATCTTTTGCTGTTCGGTTGGTGAATATTTCTCTAGTAACCCTTGATCGACGTGTTCTAGACTTTCTAAGTTATCGTCATGAATCATCAGCGTATATTTCAGTTCGATTTTGACTTCCTTTTCTTGTTGCATTAATAACTTCCAGCCAACGTATGGCCGTTTGGTAAAGGTCAATAATTGTTGGGCCAACAAATCATCACGAATGTTCATTAAACGTTCGTTTAATTCACTACCCTTGAAAACTGTTTGTTCGCTATCGGTTTCCTTAATTAATTCTCGTCTTTCAGCTTGCGTGGTCTGTTCAAAATTAAGCTCTGGATAAAGTTTTTTAGTCGTGCGATCAACCACTTTATTTAAGAGTTCATCGGCTTTTTTTAGTGAACTTTCTTGTTGGTTAATCGTCAATAATTGCTTAGTGACATCTTCACCAACAGCGTGCTTAATTAAGGTACTGTTTTTCCAATTAAATAGCATGCGCCGTTTATCATCTAAGTTCTCCAAACTGATATAAGTTTTCAGTTCATGGCTTAACTCTTTAACTACCCGTTTTTCATTAAACGATAAGTGTTTACTTAGGCTATCTAAATGACCTCTATTGATTACTTTTTCTTGGTTGTTTTTATAACTGGCTTTGGCCTTGCGATAGTTCTTAACTTGTTGGTTAAATGCTTTTCTTTCATGCCGTTTGCTATTGATTCCCTCATGTTGCATTGGTGTGTCAGCTATTCCCTGTTCCACAAATGATTTTTCGCTGATCCGATCGGGAATATTTTTTTGCTCCAAAGCCTGATTTACACTTGCCGCCCAATTGTGCCGCCATTGATTGATTTTTTCTTTTTTATCCCAATCAACTAACCACACCTTTCTTGATCTTGGGAAACGACTATTTCCTGTATAAGTCTTGTTCCCATTTTCGTCTAATATGTTTTCTCGTTTACTTTTCAATCCCCACGTTCCGTCTGGGTTAAATGGACGGTTAGTTAACATCACATGAGCGTGCGGATTATCTGGGTGATCTCTATGAATTGCCACATCGGCAACCATACCTTCATCAACAAAATTTTCTTGTACATATTTTGTCAATAATTCTTTCTGTTCATCTTCACTTAATTCAACGGGTAGAGCCACGTTAAACTCTTTAGCGTACCGTGAGTTTGCTCGACGGTCTTTTCTTTCAACTTCGTTCCATAATTTCTCTCTATCACTCGCCCATTCTGGCGCATTCTTTGGTGTTAAAATAAAGCTTTCTGGCATAACCGACCGAGCATAAAAATAACTTCGGCCTTCTTTTTGATCGAATAATTTTTCGCCACTTCGATAACTTGCTCCAGCAATTGCACTTCTTCCTTTTCCAGCACTAATATTACTAAAGCTCATGTGAAAAATTGCCATGTCGGTCACCACCTTTCTTTGGATTTATGGGTTTGATTTTGTTGTCGCCAACGGCGACTTCTAATACAAGTGTTTAGCACAATAACACAACCAACTTTAGTTGTTGTGTGTAAGTGCGCATTGAACTCGTTTCACTCAGTCTTCTGATTCTCTTAACTTTAATTTAGTGTATGCCTTCCGCTTCGCTATTTCAAATTTTATACTTTGACTTAACGTTTCCTATGTGATATAGTTTCGGTGATTATTTCTAATATGATTGGAGGGATCGTTATGTCTCAAAGTAACTTAGAAAAACAAGAAGCTAAATTAAAAGCCCTTAATCAAAAAATTAAGGACGAAAAAAATAAGATTGAACAACGGCTAGGTAAACAAATCATCAGTCAAGCCAATTTAGATTATGCTAATTTGTCTAACGATCAGATTAAGCTTTTAGCCAAGCAATTTTCTGAATTTTTAAAGGTAAATTCCGTAGATCATTAGCCATACGAGATGGGGAAATTCCATGCCTAATCAATATGAAAAACTAGTCGAGCAGCAAGCGCGTTTAAAACAAAAAATTGATCGGGAAGATTTTAAATTACGACAATCTAAATACTATGAAAATCGGCAAGCCCGCAAAGCCCGTTCTCGCCGATTAATTCAAAAAGGGGCTTTATTAGAAAAGTACTTTCAAGCTAATAACCTCTCGGTCGAACAAACCGAAGAACTTTTAAAAACATTTGCTGACTATGTTAACGCCCATAAACCGGATAAATTAAAAAACGATCAACCTAATAACTAGGCCGATCGTTTTTATTTTCAGGATTGTTTTTTGGCTTAATTTCTAGATTGTTTTTAGCAAAGTCTTTGAGATGATTTTGGGTTATTTTACGAATCTTGTCTTCAACTAATTTAAGTTCTAATTTATCCGTTTTTTAGTTGCTTGTACATCTGGTTCAATTCATTAGCACTTAATTTTTTGTTTGCTCGAATTTGTAATCCTTGAATACCATTATCATATGTCCACTGTTTAATTTTAGTCATGTCATTAGTCTGATAATAATTGGCAATTAGTTCGTTCCATTGATCCCACTTATCTAATGGGACATTGATTAAACCAGCGCCACCGTCAATCATAATTTTATTGGCACTTAAAGTTGCCGTCCTTTTGTTTCCGTCCCAAAAGATTTGTTGGCGCATATTATGATACATGACAGTCAATGCTTTATCAGTAATCGTCGTTCGTGGATCAGCCAAGATTTCTTGTAAAAAGGATTGTTCTTGTTTTTCGTTAATTAAAGGCGGTTCAAAAAAGTCTTCACTACCTAAATTAACTCCTCCTTTCCCTTGCCGTAATTCTCCTGGTACTAAGGCGTCTTCCGCTGCCACAATCTTGTTGATTTGTTTTTCCATGGTTAACGTTAAAGGGGAATTTTGAGCAGTGATATATTGCCACCCACGCTTTAAATTAACAATCGTCAAAACATCTTCAACAGGTACTCCTGCTACGCTCATACCGTCCATAATAGTTTGTGTTTGTGGCAAAGTGGTATTAACGCCTTCAAAGCGAGCATTAGTATGCACTAACTTGGTAAAATTTGCTCGGGCAAACCGTTGGTTTTCTGCAGCTGTGAATTTATACTTGTCCATATATGTTCGTGTCTTAGCCATATTTTGTGCCTCCTTTCTATTTCAGTCACTGATTATTTGACCTGTCCATGTTAAATCACGAAATGCTTTTCGTTGATAATTTGCTCTTGGCGTTTCTCTAAGAGGTAAGTGTGTAACGCGTCAAACAGTTTGCATTTATCAGGATCTGGATTATGGGCTGCTTGCTCCCAAATGCCTTGAATATCGACTGCCCAGGGGTCAGCCAGCAATTGCTCTATTTTTTCGACTTCTTTGCTTGGTTTGGTCATTTAAAAAGCTCCTTTCACATTCGCTTAGTTCAGTCATCGCCTGTTCAACCACTTAAGGCCCCTATTTTTGTTTCTAAGTGATTTTAAAGCAGTTTTAATACAATTATGCACTGCAACGCTTAAAACGGCTTAAATGAGCTCATATGACGTTTAATTCCAAGAGCGCTCATTGTCAGTGTTCTGTTCTTCGGGGTGTTTGGCCGCATATTCTCTAGCCGCTTGTTGATTCCACCAAACGCCAAATAGGTTTTGCATGGTGCCATACAAGTAGTTTTCAACGTTCTTGATATGTTTCTCATTGCTTCTAAGAACGTTAAAGTAGCGTCTTAAGGCTTTAGTCATCAAAGGTTTTAGTTCTTCGTCGTAAAGCGGGATTATGACGCCAATATCTTGATGATCCTTTTCAACTCGGTACTTAGCATTTAAGATAATGCCAATGAAGCGCCGCATTTGTTGCGGGGTACGGCACCAAAAACTAAGTAGTTGCACAGCTTCTGGTTCTAAGAAAACCGGTAAGCCACTGTCTTCATCAGTTAAGAAATCATTAGCATGGTTCACCAAATCCTGGTTTTGCTTTTGAATTTCTGCTGGTGAGAAATTGGCTGTGGAAAAGTTCAACTTTTGAGTATCTATATTATATCTGTTTTTGTCTCTTTCTTTAGGTTCTCTATATAGATTAAGTCCATTTTTTGAACTTCCGCTCGTAGCAAGGGTTTGAGAGCTGTTGTCAACGAACTTATGCGGAAGTTCATTTTTTGAACTTCCGCTCGTAGCAAGGGTTTCAACGGTCTCCCGCGGAAGTTCATTTTTTGAACTTCCGCTCGTAGCAAGGGTTTGAGAGCTTTTTTGACCAAATTCGCCGCGTAAATAGACATCGGTTGCTTTCACATCGAGCTTGGACAGATATAAGCGATTCGGTTCATTTTTCTTAGTTTTCGGGTTAAAGCCCATTTGTTTCTGAACGAGTAATCCGATTGATTCCAGCTCTGCTTTTATTTTGATGACTTTTCCCTTTGAACAATTGAACAAGTCCATTAGTTCTTGATTGGTAAAGATAAAGTAGACGTGTCCTTCACTATCAACCCAGTTATTGCGCAAAGAATACTCTAATCGGTCTTTTAGTACCATATAGGCTAATTTAGCATCATTGCTTAAATGCTTGTATTGCTCGCCATACATTAATACCTTAGGGAACTGGAAAAATAAGGCTCCATATACGTTATCTGCTTCATAGTAATTAAAATTTGTTGATTTTGTCATAATAAAAACTCCCTTTCTTGACTGACACACGCTGTCTCAAAAGAGAGTTGCTAAAACATTCGACTTGCATTACAATACAAATCTGATATGCTCTAACTGAATTACAAAGCCTCACGGCTAAATGAATGCTTTGTAATTTACCAGCATGTGTCTGTTTGTGAGTTGCCCAGGCGGCAACTTTTTTAAGTTCTAACAACAAAAAATGGACTAAATAGCTCTGGTTAGCTACTTAGTCCATTGACTTTAATTTGTTTTTAACTATCCTTAACTTGTCCTTGGGGACTGGTTTGCGGTATAATTAACCTACAAATTAAGAACAATGTTCAGTCGATTTTAACTTGGCGGTGAAAATCGACTGAATCTAAGTAGCTGCCTTATAGCTACTTGCTAAACCCAAAATCCCTGATTCCTCGTGAATCGGGGATTTTTCTGTTTAGCTTGATCTCTTTATTCGGTTGTTAAATTAATTTTAGTCTAGCATAGCGCTTACCAAGCGGCAACTTTATTTGGTCTTGTATACTTTGCCAGCTTTTGGTTGAAACCAGTAAGCGATAGAAGATACCAGTAAATATTCGAAAAGTAAAAATGCTTCGGGGTGTTTAAGCAAATTTCCATCAAAAACACTGAAAATCATGAGCATAAGCAACCCGCAAAAATACGTGATAAACAGGGACATTATTTGAAAAATTCTTACGACAATACGACGGTTACCACTGATTCTTTCAAATAACAGCTGTAACCAATACTGCATTGGAAATAACCACTGTCGAATAAAAAAGCGGTCATCTACCAGGTGCTTTTTTGCAATTCCAATGGCTGGGATTATCCAAAAGACAATAAGGCTGGCAAGCAAAAATGTAACATTTATCGAAATTCCCATAACAACTCCTCCCTTAAAGTGACATCACATATTTTTTATAAGCTCATTTAAAAATTTGGAGGCAGACTTAAAATTATGTTCTTTGGCTAGACCGTCAAGTCTTTTGCGTGCGCTAGGTTGAAGTGAAAAGGTATAGTTCTTAGTACGTTCCTCTTCATCTTTAAAAACAGGAATAACAAGTTTATCTTTAGTATCAGTTGGCTGTTCTGTTTCATTTTTTTGTAGTGCCTTTTTTATGTTTTTGTTCTCTGGATCGAATGCCATAGGTAGTCCTCCTTTATAATTCACATGCACACACATTGAGTATACATGTGATTAATACGTGTACGAAATATTTATAGTTTTTCCGTGATTTCATTAAATGTTTTGTCCATACTATCAAAAAATTCATGTTGATCAATATATGTTTTGTGGTCTTCAGCCATTTTTGAAAGAGATTTTTTATCCAACGTTGAACGATTGAATAGCTCCTTTTCTGGAACTGTAGCCAATACACTGGGATCGCCTTTTAAGGCTTTTAATAACTCGCGAGATGATCTTGTGTTGTGTTTAATCATGTTGGCGATAAAAAATAATTTGGTCGTGACATAAGATTTTCTAGTAGAGTAATCAATGGCTTCTTTGCGTAATTCGTTAATTCTTTCTTCTAGGTTAAATTTTGCATTATACCCATGTTCGCTAGGTGTGATTGGACTAAGGATAGCATTACTAATGATTACTGCATTCTTGGTAGCAGTAGAAAAATCTGGGTGACAATCCAAAATAATATACTCGAATTTTCCTAAATTTAAACGTTCATAATTATCTGACAACCACATATAGAGGAACATGTTTTTGTTAGTCTTATTTTCAATGGTACGCTCAATATCGTCAAGGTGCATGTCTCCGGCAATTAGACTAATATAAGCACTTATTTCATGTATTTTGACTTTCCCTCGATCTAAGAAAATGTTGCCAACGGTGTCTTGATTATCGTAAATGTTGTAAGTCTGGGTTAAATTACTTTGGTGGTCTAAGTCAATAAATAAAACATGCTTGCCATTTTTTGCTAACCATTCACCATAATTAAAAGCTAGGGTAGTTTTACCAACGCCGCCCTTTATAGCTGAAAATGTAATAATTTCCATTAGTGTCCCTCCTCATACATGCTAAGTAAGCTTAATAAATATCGCTACATGCATAATAACACATAACACGTATGTTTGCGAATGATGCATATACATTATATTCATGAATTATTAGTATACACTAGCTAAGTGCCCTATCTCTTGATATTAAGTTTTTTACGATATCGAATAAAAGTTGTCCGCTTTTATGTAAGCGCAAGGAAACTCGTTCTTTTAAGGACGTGCTGAATTGCGCTATTTTTACGCCGTAGGTACTTTACACATAGCATAATTAAAAATATGCTATAACTGCTTGCTTGGCCTAATCAGGTACTTGCAAGCGCTGAACTGTGTTATACTAGCGGCGTAGCTATTGATCGTTGTTCAGGTAATACAAGGAGGTTTTGCTGATGACCACACACTATGCAGCACAAATTGTACCATTGAATGCGGATAAGATTGGAACGGCTGCTTATGGCGAAGCGACGTTCGCAATTGCAGATGATGAATTAACGATTAAGATCACAATGCACAACACGCCGGCCAATATGCAGCATTGGGAACATTTTCATGGCTTTCCGGATGGTAAGCAGGCGTTGATCGCAACGGCTGCACAGGATGCGAATGCAGATGGTTTTGTTGATCTCATGGAGACTGAAGCCGTTTCGGGGACGACGATGGTACCTTTTGACGATGCCCCAGAACATATGGATATTCCCCATGACCGCTATCCAACTGCGGATGAGCACGGTGATTTTACTTATGAGAAGAAAGTCCCATTAAGTGAGCTACAAGCTAACTTTAAAAAAGCATTTGGTGAGTCGGAATTACACCTTGAAAAACGCGTGATCTATATTCACGGCGTGACTGCTAACGTGCACTTGCCAGAAAGTGTTGCCGGAATGGTCGGCCACTATGATGCACACGTTACGTTACCGATCGCGACTGGTCAGATCGTTGCGGTTGATTAATAAGCCTAAAAAATAAGGAAATTGGCCCGATTGGTCAACTTCCTTATTTTTTATCAGCTATTGATCGGCAACTTTTTTCAATAATCGTTTCATCTCCGTGATCTCTTCACGTTGCGTTTTAGCGATCTTCTGTGCGAGGGCTTTGACTTCCGGATCGCTGAGTTGCGCGCGTTCACTGGTTAGAATCGCGGTCGAGTGATGGGGGATCATTTCTTGCATCCAAGCTGCATCGTGCACGGTCGCTTGGCTACGAACTAGATAAAGCGAGCCAGCAAATATCACCGCACTACCAAGTAGGATCAGGCGGTTCAAACGTTTATTCTGGTACATTGACCACATGAATAACAGCATTACAATGGCCATGGTGGCGCCCATAATTAGCGCCATATACAGTCGCGTTTGGCTTAGAAAAATATGATCTAATTGGAACACATTAAGGTACATTAACCCATACATAATAACTGTAGAGACAAGAATCATCAGTAAAAATTTCGTGTATTGTTTCATGACGTCCTCCTCGCTTTCGCTGGCTTTATTTTGACTGTAACAAAAAAAATAGGGTAGCGTCAAGAATCTTGTGTAAATGAAATGCCTTCGTACATATAATATGTATCTAACTTAAATAAATGATGCTTCCAAGGTGTCCTGGAGTCCTTTGAACCCTCGGTGGATCCGCTTCAGAGACTTCTCGTTATAAACATTAAACTGAGAAACCAGGAAGCGATCCAGTGAATCTTCCGTTGGAAATTGTTCTTTGTGGTGGGTGGTGCGCTTGAGATGCTTATTAAAGTTCTCAATCAGGTTAGTGGAGTATAGTGATTGCCGGATAGCTGGTGGAAAGTCCATGAAAGTGAGTAAATTCGGCATTTTAAGCAGATCTTTGATTAATTTGGGATAGGTCTGATGCCAGTTGTTGGCGAACTCATTCAGTTTCAGTTTGGCTGCTTCACGGTTGGCGGCCCGATGAACTTGTTTAAAGTCACTGATCACGGCCTTGCGGTCTTTTACGCGAACTTTGTTCATCAGATTCCGCCCAACATGAACCAGGCAACGTTGTCGTTTGGCTTTAGGGAAATGCCGATTCAAGCCTTCATCCAAACCAACTAACCCATCGGCCACAAACAACAGCACATCTTTAACGCCCTGCTTGATCAAGGTTCCCAGCAGTTCAGTCCAGATTCCAGTCGATTCCGTTGGCGCCACTTGGTAGTTCAGCACTTCTTTCGTACCATCTGGACGAATGCCAATCGCAATATGAACGGCTTCTTTTTGAACGGTATCCCGCTTTAACGGCAAGTAAGTGGCATCTAAGAAGATGGCCGCATATTGTGAAGCCAGTCGACGTTGCTGGAAAGCTTGAACCTGTTCATTGACGGCTTTAGTCATATTGGAAACCGTGGCTTTGGAGTAGTGAGCACCGTACATTTTCTCAATGAGTTCGGCAATTTCAGCAGTGGTAATTCCCTTGGTATACAACTGAATGACCGTTGTTTCTAAATTATCACTGTGCCGACCGTAGGCTGGCAAGGTATGATTTTCAAACCGGCCATTGCGATCTCGAGGAATGGTTAAGTTAAGTTGGCCGTACTTCGTATCAAACGAGCGCTCATAACTGCCGTTGCGGTTATTACCAGTGTTAATCCCAGCGTATGAGTAGCGTTCGTAACCCAAAAACTCTGCCAATTCGGTTTGAAGCAGCTGGTTAATCGCAATTTCGAGGTGGTGACGAAAAACTTCGTCCAAATCTTGCTTTTGGGCTAGTGCAGCGATAATTTCTGTGGTAAGTTCATTGATGGGGAATGCCTCCTGTGATGTTTTCTGTGGTTACTAAATATCATAAGGGAAGGCATTCCCTATTTCTATACAATTCAGAAATCTTTTATGCATTTACACAAGATATTTTACGCTCTTGAATCTTTATATTCAACACAATTTGTAGATCAATCAGATCGTCCACCAATTTGCATAGACACCATATATAGTGCTATAATGATCGCCTAACCACTATATATAGAAAAAGGACGATGATTAGTTACGGAAACCATAAATATTCTCTACATCAGTTTGAGTGGCAACACGAAATATTTTATTAGCAGACTGACAACATACTTTGAGAAAGAACGTCATGTTCGGGTTAGTTCAATTAATGTTAAAGAACACCCTGAATTCACCACTCTTGACCAGCCGTTTGTTACCTTCCTACCAGCCTTTCTTAAAGGTGGTAATGGGGTTAATGACGGTTATACTGAAATATTAACCACTATTTTGGGAGATTACCTCGCGTACGAAGGCAATTACCAGCATTGCTACGGTATTATCGGTAGCGGTAATCGTAATTTTAATAAGCAGTTTGCACTCACGGCTAAACAATATGCTAAACGCTTCGATTTTCCTTACATTACCGATTTTGAGCTACGTGGCACCGCACACGACATTCCTCGCATTGCCGATGCCATCTTAACCTATCGCAATCAATTTTGTTTTCAAACAACGAAGGAGTAATCCCTAATGGTAACTAGCACCCCAGAAATGGAAAATACCTATTTTTACTTAAATAACCTCGTAAATATCCCAAGCAACGGAGAAATTCCGCTACATTATGATCAAGAAGCCCTAAAGGCTTATTTCGAAGAGACAGTTAAACCGAAGACCAAGCAATTTGATTCGTTAAATGCCAAGTTAAATTACTTGGTTGACGAAGATTATATCGATCCAAGTATCCTGGAACAATACTCTCACAAGTTTGTGCAGTCCTTGTTCGACCAAATGAGAGACCATCACTTTCGTTTTCGCAGCTTTCTCGGTGCCTACAAGTTCTACACACAATATGCCATGAAAACTAATGATGGCCAGCAATTTTTGGAAGACTTTGTCGATCGCGTCGTCTTCAATGCCCTCTATCTCGCTAATGGTGATGAACAACTTGCCAATGACGTTGCCGATGAATTGATTTCACAACGTTATCAGCCTGCCACCCCCACGTTTCTCAACGCGGGTAAAAAACGGCGCGGTGAAATGGTATCATGTTTTTTAATCGATGTGGCCGACTCCATGCTCTCAATTGGACGCGGCGTTAATTCTGCCCTTCAACTATCTCGAATCGGTGGGGGCGTCGGCGTTAACCTGTCAAACTTGCGCGCCTCAGGTGATCCTATTAAGCAGATTTCCAACGCCTCGTCTGGCGTTGTACCAGTGATGAAGTTACTTGAAGACTCATTTAGCTACAGTAACCAACTTGGGCAACGGAACGGCGCCGGAGTGGTTTATCTCAACGTCTTCCATCCTGACATCTTACATTTTCTGGATACCAAAAAGGAAAATGCGGACGAAAAAATTCGGGTGAAGACCTTGTCCCTCGGTTTGATTGTTCCTGATAAATATTATGAATTACTCAAGACTAACGAACCAATGTATCTTTTTAGCCCCTATGATGTCGAACGTGAATATCGTACGCCATTTGCTTACATCGATATCACCAAAGAATATAACAACATGGTCGCTAACCCCAATATTAAGAAGTCAGTTTTTAACGCGCGGAAACTAGAACAAAAGATTTCTCAACTCCAACAAGAATCTGGTTATCCTTACATCTTGAACATTGATACGGCCAACCAAACTAACCCTGTCGATGGCAAAATTATTATGAGTAACCTTTGTAGTGAGATCTTACAGCCTCAAGAACCGTCAAAACTTGATGATGACCTATCGTACAAGACAATTGGCACCGATATTTCATGTAATCTCGGATCAACTAATATCATGAATATGATTGACTCGCCGGACTTCGGTCACTCAGTTGAGGTTGCTGTTCGTGCGCTCACCCTCGTAACTGACACAACCGACGTTAAGGAAGTACCGACTGTTAAACATGGTAACGAACTTTACCACACGATTGGATTAGGGGCTATGGGTCTGCATACTGCCCTTGCACGCCACCAAATTGAGTATGGCTCACCAGAGGCCCTTGAATTTACTGATGCCTACTTCCTAGCTTTAAACTACTATTCACTCGTTACGAGCAATCGAATTGCCCGTGAACGCCACGAAACCTTCGCTAAATTTGACCAATCAAAGTACGCTGATGGCAGTTACTTCGATCAATACTTGAACGCAGACTTTGAATTCAAGAGTACCAAAGTTGCAAAAATCTTCAAAAATATTAAATTACCATCTGTTACAGATTGGAAGGCACTCAAGCAAGATGTGATTACTGGCGGCCTTTATCATCGTAATAGACTCGCTGTGGCACCGAACGGGTCAATTTCGTACGTCAATGAAACAAGTGCATCACTTCATCCAATCACACAATTAGTAGAACAACGTCAGGAAAATAAGGTAGGCTCAATCTTCTATCCAGCACCTTACCTGTCTAACGAAACTTTGCCTTACTACACACCCGCATATGATATTGATCAACGAAAAATTATTGACACCTATGCCGTAGCTCAAAAGCACATTGATCAAGGCATGAGTCTGACACTATTTATGCGTTCAGTTTTGAAACCTGACCTTTACGAGTGGAAGGACAATAACAATTTAAAGATGACAACCCGAGACCTTAACCGGTTACGGAATTACGCCTGGACAAAGGGCATTAAGTCACTTTATTACATTCGAACGTTTACAGAAGACGATGAAATTAAAACGGCAAATGAATGTGAATCATGCATGATCTAGGAAATTCACTTGGGGTCTTACCGTCCGTTTAACACACCGGCATACGTTATTGGGTCACAAGACCCATATACCCATGAATCCTAATTAAGGAGACGAACAAATAACGATGGACTATTTATACTACAAAGCAATTAACTGGGATGATATTAAAGATAATTTCGATAAATACATGTGGGAACGACTCACCACTAACTTTTGGTTGGACATTCGGATTCCCATCACGAATGATCAAACGGCTTGGCAACAGCTATCAGATACTCAACAACAGGCCATTACTCGTATGTTGGCAGGTACATCAATGTTAGCCGTCTACCAATCAGAAGTTGGCACCCCTGCTATTCGCCACGATCGGCGAACTCAACAAGAAGAATCCGTATTAAACACCATTACCTTTATGAAATCAGTCCATGCCAAAAGCTGTACGACCATTTTCCGGGCTCTGATTCCGGGTAACGGCGGTGAAAGTTTTACTTGGGCAGATGATAATGCCAATCTGCAAGCTGAAATTGACCAACTAGCCCAAATGAGCACTAGCGATATGGCCTTACAGAAAAAAGCCCTTTTTATTCTGACTGAAACTGGGCTCTCGTTTGGTAAATACTGGACAATACTTCAAACACAGGCTCTCGTCAATACTTACCAAATGTTGGCTAATATTCTCCGCGGTAGCGCCCTTTTTAGTGCTTATATTGGTTACAAATTTCGCCTCAGATTTGAAGAACTCACTGTAAGTGATCAAACCGAACTGCAGTATTGGATTAATACACAGTTTGATCAACTCATGCAAACTGAAAAAGACTTCTTAGAAGCTAACCTTGACGATGCCACCGAAGCCATCAATCTGGCCTCCTATGGTGCCAATCATGCATTAATGTCACTTGGCTTTAACGCTGTCTACGAAGTTCAACCGTCTTCACTAGTGGCGCAACTCAAAGAACTGATGATTGACCAAAATCAATTTTTGCAACAGGTAACGGCTGCAAACAATGAATCGGACACTGAAAAAATGACCGATGACGACTACGACTTTTAAGGAGTATTCAACTAATGAGCTATAAAACAATTAATTGGGACATCATCGAAGACGAACTTGACGAATATGTATGGGATAAAGCAACGGCACAATACTGGCTGGATACGCGAGTACCTGTTTCTAATGATTTACGGGACTGGCGGACACTCTCTGGCACCGAAAAATCGGTTATCAATCGGGTTGTGGGTGGATTAGCCTTGCTGGATACACTCCAATCTGAAGAAGGAGTCGACGTGATGCGGCCCGACGTTCGGACACGAAAAGAAGCAGCAGTCCTCAATGACTTTTTGATGATGGAGTCAATTCATGCCAAAAGCTACGGCACTATTTTGACATCTTTGAACGATCAAGCCACTGTTGACGAAGTATTCAAATGGATGAACAATAATCCCAGAATGCAATACAAAGCCAAACGGATCAATGATATTTATCAAACGGGAAACAACCTTGAAAAGAAAGTTGCAAGCGTCTTTCTTGAAGGAATTTTGTACTACACCAACTTTTTTACCCCACTTTGGTACCGTGGTAACAATAAGCTGGCAAATCTTTCTGAAGTTATCAAACTGGTGATCCGCGATGAATCTGTTCATGGTACCTACCTCGGCTACAAATTTCAATTGGGATATAACGAGCTATCGGCGACTGAACAAAAAACATTCAAAAAGTGGATGGATGAGTTGCTCGACGATCTCCTTGAGAACGAGTTTGCGTTCACCGAAGAAGTTTACGCGCCGATTGGGTTAGCGGAAGACGTTAAACAATTCGTTCACTACAACGCCAACAAGGCGCTCCAAAATATGGGCTTTGAATCCCGCTTCCCTAATGCTGAGATTAAAGATATCAACCCAATCGTAATGAACGGAATTTCAACCGAAACGGCCAATCATGATTTCTTTTCACAAGTTGGTGCTGGCTATCTAATGGGTAATGCTGAAGCTATGAGTAGCGGCGACTATGACTTCTAACATAGGCTTCTAGGCATAATTAAAATTAAAAAAAGGCTAATATCTACAGGAAATATTAAAGTAAAGCCCCCTGAGTTGTACTAGTCCCTGTCAAGTTGTCATTTGAAATAATATAAGTTTTGCTTTGCTTAAACGGCCTCATTCCAGTATTCCGCTGGGGTGAGGTCGTTTCTTGCTGGTGAACGATCTAGTTGATTAAAATAGTTGATGCCTTCTTCGACCAAGGCCACTAATTTAATTAGACTTATTAAGTAAAGAAAATAGGGACCCTTTCAGTTAACATGTGCTAACCAAAAGGGGGGCCCTATTTTCTTTTAATACCGTATTTCACACGGTATCGAATAAAGGTCGTCCGTTTAATACCTGTATTTCGGGACACATCAATGTCACTCATACCAGCTCGATAAAGCTTAAAAGCATGTTGCAAACGGGGATCATCTTTGGCATATTGGGGTTTGCGCCCATGATATTTACCCTGCTGCTTAGCTAAGGCAATCCCTTGTTGCTGGCGCTCAATGATTCGCTTACGTTCACTTTCGGCCTGATACTTATAGAGTTCAATAATCAAGTTGGTCATCAGTTGACGTAAATTGGGGTCAGCAATCCCTGTCATGGACGGCAAATTTAACACATCTAGGGTGGCACCCTTATTTTGAATGGAGTTCATGATCTTAGTCAAATCATGGTTG
>NZ_RHOE01000035.1 GCF_003946385.1 Loigolactobacillus zhaoyuanensis | reverse complement strand
CCAAGGAATCCAAGACGCGCTTAACCACCGGCCACGTCGGAGCTTGAACTACAACTGCGCCAGTGAACTATTCATTGATTTAGATGATTAACTATACCAATTTATAAGAATAGGTCGATACTGTTGCACTTGATTTGACAATTTGGGAATCAAAAAAGACTACCATTAGCGGTAGTCTTTTTTCGGAATTAATTCAGTTATAGTGTCGTTTAGCGATAACGTTTAATCGCTGCTACTGATTCATTTGCCGGGTAGTCAGCTGTTGGGAAAATTCTGACCCGACCTTGATAACGTAAAACTTGGTCGCAGATCTCCAGTAGCCAATCAGCA
Organism: Loigolactobacillus zhaoyuanensis; assembly: GCF_003946385.1. Taxonomy (GTDB): domain Bacteria; phylum Bacillota; class Bacilli; order Lactobacillales; family Lactobacillaceae; genus Loigolactobacillus; species Loigolactobacillus zhaoyuanensis. The sequence continues at coordinate 25,803 of NZ_RHOE01000035.1, read as the reverse complement.
GCTGGGCTTGTAATCGATTCACGATCAATTAGTAAGGTGTCGATTTGTCCGGCAAGTGCTGCAGTGCGCAATTCTTCACGCTCGGTAGTCACTAATTTTTGGCTGACTGCCAGATCATAACGTTCACGTACGATCGCCAATAATTCTGCTTGCCACTCGGTTTGTAACGGTTCAAGTTCACTCGCTAATGCACCATTGGTTAAGTTCAGCGGCGAACGCTCGATCGTTAAATGTTCAGCTAAATAAGGATTACGCGCTAACTGGCGGAACAAGCTTTGATTTTCAGTTAAGGCGAAGAGCACCAGTGCCCGTTGCCGTTTTGTCGTGGTCTCACGTAAATAGTCAGCGACGGCTTGGTAATAGTTACGGTGATCGATCTCACGTTCCGCATCTGCGGTATTATGACCGTGATAGCTGGCGTGTTCACCATGGCCACCAGCGTGGGAATGAAAGTTAAGGTCACCACCACTGACTTCAGTCCCTAACGCTTTTTGCAACGTGGTTGGGGCTTCTTCTGGCAATGTAATGGGTTCAGCAATGCCTGCATTGACTTGGTAAAGCTGAAAACTGTCTCGATTAAGGCAGAGCAAATCGAAATTAAACGCTAATTGTTGCGCTGCGATCTGGGGTAATAAATTAGGCCAGCCACTGACACAAGCCTGCGCAGCTACGGCAGTATCTAAGCGCAATAATGTAGTATGGGCGGCACTAGTAATGATGCCAAAACTGGTGGGTAGCTCATCTTGCCAGTAGGGGATATCAGTCAGTAAAGGTGTTAATTGTTGTTCGTAAGGTTGCCACGATAAATTAGGAAAGTCAGCACTAAATTGTTGGGCGACTGTTTTATAAAGCTGCTTGATCGTTAGACGATTTTTATCGGCTTGTCGTGCCGGAGCCATTTCAAAATAAATTGAAACGAACGGGCCTTGGTCAAGTTCATTGAGTAATGTTTTCAAATCAGTAAAAGTAGTTGTGGTCATAAGCGTACCTCCTCAGATTGACTGTTGATATTAAGTAATGGTTACTTGATAATTTCAGCTTATCATGTTGTCGGTCGTAGATGCCACTTTGATACTTATCGGCCGCTGGATCAGAAATGAACTTTTGTGACTTCACCAGAACTGAAGCTACGTAAGCCGGTACTGGTGGTCAACACTAGCTCACCAGTAGCGTTAATTGTTTTGACTGTACCAGTAATACTTTGTTGACCTTGTTGCAAAGTGACGTTCCGGCCAATTAATAAGGAATGTTCCCGGTATTCGGCTAAAAATTCACCTTGGGTATAAGTTTGGTAGAGTTGGAAAAATTGATTCAAAATAGCACTGATCAGTTGGTTACGAGTGATCGGTGGCTGTTGCTGAAAAAGGGCGCCCACCTTGGACTGTAGCTCGGCAGGGATCACAGTTGAATCCGCAAAATTTAAACCAATACCGATCACTAAGTGGCTGATTTGCTGGCTTTCAAAATCAGTGATGGCTTCCGATAAAATACCACAAATTTTTTTACCTTGATAATACAAGTCGTTGACCCATTTAATATCAACGGAAATACCAGTGGTCGCCTTGATAGCACGAAAAACTGACATGGCCACTGCCGTTGTGAGCAGACCAACATCAGTTAATGGTTGGTCTGGCCGCAACAGAATCGATAAATAGATACCGCTTTGTTCAGGTGATACAAAAGTCCGACCATAGCGACCGTAGCCTGCAGTTTGCTGGTCAGCAATAAAAATTTGCGGACTAACACTGTTTTCTGCAGCGGCTTTTTTTGCTGATTGATTGGTGGACGCCAATTCTTTAAAAATATTCAATGGTAAATCAGTTAATGTTGCGTCAAGGTTTTGACGAATTAGCGGCGCACTTAATAAATCGGTTGGTTGATAGCGGTAACCTTGGTGAGGCTTAGTTTCTAGCTGATAGCCAGCTACTTTTAAAGCCTGAATTGCTTTCCAGACTGCCGTGCGTGAGATACCTAAAGCTTGGCCTAATTGTTCGCCGGAAAGGTATTTAGAAGGTTGCTCGATCAAAAGGGTCAATAGTTTTTCTTGAGTTGACATCGGCGTTACTCCATTCGTGAAAAGTTTCAATTTAAGCTTAGCTGGAAAAAAGTTAATTGACAATATAAAAATAATATCAAGTTAACATAACCTTTATTATGTTAAATGGTCTATAATGAAGTAAAAGGGGGCTTTTTTGTGACGTGGCAAGACTTTCTGCAACATAAGTTTGATCCAGCTGATTTGAAGACAAAGCAAGTCACGGTAGAAGTGCCAAACACTAAAGTGAAGCTAGTGCTTAAGATCAACACAGATGTGCTAGCTAAGCTAAACGAAGATGACGGTAAATTACAGCAACTTGTTAAACATTTACTTCGCCAACACCATAAGCAAACACGTGCTGAAACGATCGTAATCAATAAGCGTAATTTAAGAATCTTTCTGTAACCGCTGACAGGTGACTTTTAAAAAGAAGTTACTTGTTTTTTATTAGCTTCAAAGGTTGTTTAGTGGTGATAAAGTCTTGCGCTAATAATCGTTGGCGCAACTCGGCATCCGCACTATCTAAATTAACGCTAAAATGAGCTAATTTTAATTCTGCAAAAGTGAAGGCAGCTAAATAGTCAATGATTTCCGCCCGTGCAGCTTGCGTTAAGCGCTCGGGTCGATAAATAAATTTTAAATCAGCTTGTTGTGCAGAAAGATTGATCGATAGACTGGCAACACCATAAAATTGTTGGTCGGTCCGTTTAACGATCCCCCAGATCAACGCTTGATTATGCATGATCAATTGCATCGCTTGACTGATCACTTGGGCCATTTCGGTCATTGAACGCTCCGTTGGAATTGCTGCATGGATCGTTTTTAAAGGTGTTTGAGTCAGCCAATCTAATGTATAATTTGCACTCATCATTGGATGGTAATGTTCAAATTTTATCAAAATTATTCGCCTCTACTTTAAAATATTGTTGGCGCAAAATCAAATCGTTGATTGTCAAAGCCGCCGCAATTTCCTATAATTAGGTTAGGAATGAGGGAGCAGCAATATGGAAAATGAATCAGCAATAAAAATGTGGACGACTTTTACCACCGAGCACCCTGAAGTTAAAAGTGGCTTTGATGCCTGGTCGTTTGGTGCAAATCCGCAAATGGCCGATGATTTAGCTAATTTAGTTATTAAGCGAAAAAAAACTGCCACCGCATCAAATTATATCCTATATAAGTTGACCAATATGCCATTACCACAAGTTGGCGAATACAGTATTATTTTAGACGGTCACCAGCAAGCAGTTGCCATTATTCGTACAACTGCGGTAGATTTAGTGCCATTTGGTGATGTTAGTGCTGATCACGCCTTTGCTGAAGGTGAAGGTGATCGAACCTTGGCCTATTGGCGCCAAGTGCACAAAAAGTTTTTTACCGAGGAACTAGCTACGACACATGAGCCGTTTACCGAGCAAACTTTGGTCTTGTTAGAACGGTTTATGCTGTTGTATCATTATTAAGTAAACTACTCAGTTAGCATAATATTATTAGAAGGAGCACGCAAGTAAATGCATTATCAAAGTAAAGTTTTTACAACCTATACCCAAGAGTTAGAAAAACGTTTAAACAAAGTATTATTGGATATTAGCGATGAAGACCGGGAATTAGTTGACATTAAAATAACGCCGATCAATAGCCCTGACAATATTGATAGCGCAATGTTATTAGTGGTTGTCATTTCGCGTTAATGCAGGCAAGTCGTTCAATTTAAAAGTTGAGCGGCTTTTTTACTCTATTAAGAACTATAGTGTAATAATAATTTTAAGGGGTCTTAAAATGGATTATGAACAATGTGCTAACAGCGTTACTACGATAATTAAATCACACTGGAATGCGACCGCACCAGATCCAAAGCAAATGACGGTACCAGTAACATTTACGCATGATCGAAAAATTGCTGCTGGGTGTGTCGTATTTGTTGTTGAAGCAGATGGTAGCTATGAAGCCAAAGCTTTTGATAGCCGCTATCCATTGATCGACCAAACGATCCGTGACGTTTATCATGCAGCTTACTTTGAGTGTGATGATGATCTCGATAAAGTGCAGCCACTTATTGATGCGGTCGCTGCTAAATTAAAATAAAATGTTTCTATTAATAAAATAGCACTTCATAAGGAGTGCTATTTGTATGCTTGGAAAATTTAAATAAGCAGAAATAAAAACGCCTATTTCTAGGCGTTTATCACTTAACTTTTACTTGGCCAGTTCATAGATAGCTTGTGCATAAATGGCTGTTGCTTTTAAGAAGTCAGCTTTCAAAGTATATTCATTTGCTTGGTGCATCACATTTTTAGTTTCGTCGAAAAGGGCACCAAAGGCAACGCCACGCTTAAGCAAGCGTCCATAAGTACCGCCGCCGACAACGGCTTGGTGACCAGGTTTACCGGTACGCGCCTCAAAAACAGATAGTAACGTAGCGACCAACGGATCATCTGGCGATACGTAATGTGGTGTCATTGAATGAGCACTAGCTGTAATTTTCACTTGGTAAGTTGCTAGTGTTTGCTGGATATTTTCAATGATCGTAGCTGCATCAATGCCTTTAGGGTAGCGAACATTTAATAGTAAATCAGGCGTCTTGCCCGCTTGATAGTGGAACAAGTCAGGGCTAGCGGTCAAGTCGCCCATAATATCATCAGTATGGGCAATATTTAAATGTTGCCCGCGATCCGCTTGATGGAAATAGTCCTTGATCAGAGTCACATAAGCTTTACCTGCTTGATCAAGCGCCAAATCAGCCAAAAAAGCGGCCAAATAAGTTGCGGCATTGATGCCATCTTCAGGAGCCATCGAATGGGCGACCTTGCCGTTGATCGTTACGGTAATTTGATCAGCGGTTTGTTTTAGTTGACCTGTAACTGGATTGGCTGTCAAAAAGGCATCAAATTCAGCGGTGAAATCAGCTGTACCGGTGATAACGGCAGTAGCGTTTTGTGGCACCATGTTGCTACGCAGACCAGCAGTGAAACTTTCTAGCGTCAGCGCTGCAGCTGTGCTTTGGGCCAGAGTTGGAAATTGGATAGTTAAATCGGTGATACCTTTTTCGCCGTTAATAATTGGAAATTCTGCATCTGGTGAAAAACCAAAATCAGGCATTTTTTCCGTTTCTTGATAACGATTCAGTCCAGCCCAGCCAGATTCTTCGTCAGTACCGAAAATCAATTGGACTTTTTTACTAAGCGGTAAGCCAAGGTCGCGGACAATTTTTAAACCGTAATATGCTGCAACGGAGGGGCCTTTATCGTCACTAGTACCGCGGCCAATTAATTTACCATCCTGCTCGACTAATTTAAAGGGTTCGGTGGTCCAGCCATCGCCAGCGGGCACGACGTCCATGTGTGCAAAAATACCTAGTGCTTCATCACCGGCGCCATATTCAATGCGGCCAGCTAAGTTATCAATGTTTTTAGTGGTAAAACCATCACGTTCACCAAACGAGAGAACTTTAAGCAATGCATCCCGTGGGCCTGTACCTAAAGGCGCGCTGGCGGTTGTATGTTCATCATCACGTGAAGAATCAATCGCGATCAAGGTAGCAAGATCAGCCAGCATTTCTGGTTCACGTTGTTGTACTTCTTTTTCCCAATCAATTGTCATGTTATTGCACCTGCTTTCAATTAAGATAAAATAGACACTATCAGCGTATCATATTTAGTTGATCGGGTAATTAAAAAAGTCGCTTGGATTAGAAAAGGAGCACCATTAATGGGAATTTTAGTACAAGAGTTACTCAAGCTGCCGATAATTAATGGTCAACGCGTTAAATTGCGACCAGTGACGCTAGCGGATGCGGCCGCAATGTTTGCTTATGCCAGTGATGCAACCACGGCTGATTATATTTTTCCGGTCCATCATAGTCTAGAAGATAGCAAAAATACAATTTTAGATTTTTTTATGGCCCATCCGGCTGGACAATATGGAATTGCATTACGGGACAATGATTTATTAATTGGGACACTGCAGTTGCAGAACCTTGATGAATATAATCGTAAAGCAAGTTTAGCCTTTGTTTTGCATCCTAGTTATCAGCATCAAGGTTATATGCAGGAAAGTTTGCATGCTTTAATTGCTATATTATTCCAGCAAACCAGTATTCAGCGGCTTTATGCACTACATGAACCCGCAAATCAGGCCTCCGCAAAGGTGATGCTGGCCACAGGGATGCAACAAGAAGGACTACTCCAGCAAACTAGCTTTATCCGCCATCATTTTGTCGATGGCTGTTTACACGCCATTACACGCGAACAATATTTTAAAGGAGTCAATTGAGGATGAATGAGTTACAACAACAGCAATTAGCAGCAGCTACCACTTATATGCAACAAGTTTTGGGGAGCGATCATAGTGGTCACAGTGTGGATCATATACAGCGCGTCGTTCACTTAACAACGACCTTATGCCAGCAAGAACAAGTGGCTGCTTTTGTGCCATTAATGGCCGCAACGTTACACGATGTGATCGATGATAAAGTGGTGTCAGATGTTGAACAGGCGCGCCAAGCTTTGAGCAATTTTTTGGGCGCACAGCAGGTCAGCACAGCCGATCAGAACGAAATTTGGTTGATCATCGATCGATTGTCATTTAGTAAAAACTTAGACCAAAAGCAAGAATTGCCGTTAAATGGACAAATCGTTCAAGATGCCGATCGGCTCGATGCGATCGGTGCGATCGGTATTGCGCGAACTTTTTATTATGGTGGGCATACTGGCGCACCGTTATACGATCCAGCCGTCAAACCGCGGACGCAATTAGACAAGGCGACGTACCGCAAACAAAGCCCAGTGATCAACCATTTTTATGAAAAACTACTTCTGTTACAGGATAGTATGAACACCGCGAGCGCTAAAAAAATAGCTGCGCAGCGGCAGCAGGTAATGTTGACATTTCTAGATGAGTTTAAAGCTGAATGGCAGGGTGAAAGTTAGCAGTATTTAAAAATAAATGAGCGTGTTTTGTGGTGCATGTTTGACCCATAATTTTCAGAAATAAAAGCAGGACTGTGACTGAAATAACGTCACAGCCCTGTTTTTAATTTTTTTCATTAACGTGTTGGATGACTTGACCGAAGATATTGATGACATGATGATCTGCCAAAGAATAGTAGATGGCCTTGCCAGCGCGGCGATTTTTTACGAGGCCGGCTTGTTTAAGTGTTTGTAATTGGTGCGAGACCGATGATTGTGACATATCTAATACAGCAACTAGACCAGAAACGGAAAGTTCAGACTCAAACAGCGCATATAAGATCCGCGCGCGCGTTTTATCACCGAATACTTTAAACAAAGTTGTGATATGGTCTAGAACTGCTTCGTCCGGGATGGCCGCTTGAACCGCGGTGACTAGTTCAGTCGAAGTAACGGGATTTTTCACAAAAGGGCCTCCTCAGTGAGCATTAGTATAGGCAATTGCCAGTTGGCGCTCAAACTAAGGAATCATTAGAGCGTTTGAACCATATTATACCAGATAACCGGCACCATGCGTAGAAGCAGATTGACCATGATCGTCAAAACCAGCTGCTTCATAAAAAGGAATCAACCGTTGTTCGCAGGTTAATGTTATTGCTTGGCGTTGTTGGCTACGAGCCCGTGTGGCTAATTCGATCAGTAAGCGCCGCGCAACGCCATGTTTACGCCATGCTGGGGCAACCGCTAACCCTAATACGCTTTGGTAGCCACCTTGATTTGGATTTGGTTGCGTAGTCGTGAATAGATCATCAGTTAAATAAAGCTGGCTAATTACTGGGCCGTTAATGAAGCCAACGACTTGATCTTGCTCAGTTGCGACTAGAAAAGTATCGCTGATGGTAGCGATACGTGTTTTGAATGCAGTAGTTGTTGCTGCTTGGGCGGAAGTGAAGCCTGCCTGTTCAATTTTAATTAAGGCAGCTAGATCAGTGGGTCGAACCTGACGGATTTGCAAAATAAAGCCTCCTAGGTTATTATTTCGATCAATTATTTTTTGGATTAAATTGAGCCTGCAAATAAATTGGTTTGGGTGCTAACAGTGATCGTTGCAACAAGCTTAAAGGCAAATTTTTAACCGGGGACCTTAAATAGTCACTGAAATTAGGAAGTTTAAGGTCAGTCAGCTTGGCGCAGGGTAATAATTGCTGATATTGATTTTCTTGTTCGGCTCCAGCTAAAGTGATCAGTGTTTGTTCAGCTGGTAGCCAGCCTTGTTGATCTAATTCAAACCAAAGCTGGCCGTTAATTAATTTAGCCGCGGTAATGGTGGCATTTTGGCTACCTTGCAGCCGACCAGTGATTTGTTGGGGCTGACTCGGACTGGCAACTAGTGGATAGCTTATTTGCTGAGGTTTAAGGCTGACTTTGCCAGCAAGATAAGGTGCCGCTAATAAAGCATCGCTACCGAAATTTAAATAGTCGGTATTGACCCAGCGTTGTGCGTTTACCGCGGCGTAAGTGTGTTGTGGGCTAGTCACTAAGCTATTCAGTGAATAAGTTTGTTGTGCCGCTAACGGTGTTGCTGCAGTCCAAGTTAAGTAGGGATTCGTGGCGCTGTCCACACGATGAGTTGCAGAAACAGTTGCAGCAGTCGCATCTAGTACAGTAAGGTGTGTACCGCGCTTAGCTTGATCGTAGTCACTGGCTAACTGAGGATAATTAGTCACAATACCATCAATATCATCTAGACTAGTGCTTGCCAATGCGTCCGCCTGCTCATCCATATCGCTCCACACTAGTACCTTTTTGCCTAACGTATGCATTTGTTGCAAAAATGTGGGTGTCGCTAAGGCGGTATCAAGATTGATACCAGTCAGGTAGGGCATTGTGTCAAAGTTAAGGTCACTGAGCTCGTTAACGATCAAATAACGGGGCACAGTTGGCAATAGCTGACTAAATGATTCCACACTAGCGGCAGAAAAGGACTGCACTAGTACACGATTTTCCATGTGATATTGTTGGACTAGTGCGGCTACCTTAGCCTCCATGTCAGTAGGCTTATTTTTTTTACTTTTCTTAGTTTCTAAAACAAAACGCGCTTGTGGTTGATTTTGATATTCAGCAAATAACTCAGCCAGTGAGTGGATGGATTCACCATTATTCTGTGTAATTTGCTGTAACTGGGCAAAATTAGTCTTACTAATACTAATATCTTGACCGCTGATCCGTTCTAGATTCGCATCATGGGCGATCACTAAAGTTCCGTCTTGACTTTCACGTAGATCGAGTTCGGCATAGCGGGCGCCGGCGGCAAATGCATCATTGAAACTTTGAAACGTTTCTTCAGGTGCGGCCAAAGGATCACCACGATGACCAATTACTGTAAAACCGCTAAATATGAAAAAAGCACTCAAGTATAACGATAGACGCAACAGTAATCTATATGAGCGCAATAATTTTTTTTGTTGCACAGAATCACATTCCTAACGATTAAGACATTTTTGAATTGGGGATAAACACTAAAATAAAGCTAGAACGAGCGCTGATTAAATAGCACCGTAATATTCGACTAAATAAATAGCGACAATATACTGTAATAGTATAGCCGATTTGCAAATTGAATGTAAACTCAACTAACAATGGAAAAGGACTGTATTTCCTTTTGTTTTTCTAGTATACTATTTTCAGATTACTGCTCAAGTATCGAGGGGAGGACCGACCAGTATTACCGTAAACATAAATGAAAGAAGGATATGGGATGTACTTAGTTGTCAATATTGTCGGAATTTTTATCTTTCTTGCTATTGCGTTCGCGTTTTCAAAAAACCGACGCAATATTAAGTGGCGCTCCATTATTTTAATGTTAGTTATCAATGTCGTTCTGGCATGGTTCTTTACTAGTTTTTCAATTGGAACGGAAATTGTTAAGGGTGCCGCTGACGGATTTAACTGGTTAGTTGATGTGGCTTATGAGGGGATCGCATTTGCCTTATCAAGTTGGGTCCATGTCAAGAGCATGGATTTTGTTACCAGCGCATTATTACCGATCCTGATGATCGTGCCATTATTTGATATTTTAACCTATATCGGCGTGTTACCTTTTATTATTAAATGGATCGGCCGCGGGTTAGCTGTCATCACCGGCCAACCTAAGTTTGAATCGTTTTTTGCCGTTGAAATGATGTTTTTGGGCAATACTGAAGCCTTAGCTGTTTCTAGCTTACAATTGAAGCAAATGAGAGCTGAACGTGATTTAACTTTGGCTATGATGTCGATGAGTTGTGTGACCGCATCAATTTTAGGGGCGTATACCCAAATGATGCCCGGTCAATATATTCTGACTGCGGTACCGATCAATATTATCAATTCTATTATTGTGACGAATTTGCTAAATCCATTAACCGTAACACCTGAAGAAGATACAATTGCCAAGATGTCAGGTAGCAATAGTAATGCAACCGACGAGACAGAAGGCACGCCAGCTAAGCGGGAACCATTTTTCTCTTTCTTAGGCGATTCTATTTTGGGTGCTGGTCGCTTAATTCTGATCATTGCAGCTAACGTAATTGCCTTCGTTGCTCTGGCTGCCTTGATCGATAAGATCCTGATGCTAGTTAATCCATGGCTGACCTTAGAACATATTCTAGGGATCATTATGTTCCCATTTGCTTGGTTAACAGGGTTGGATGTTCACGATGCTTTCAAATTTGCCCAATTCATGGGAACTAAATTAGTTACTAATGAATTTGTGGTCATGGGTAAAGTGACTGGAACGATCAACGATTACGCACCACATTTTAAAGCAATGTTAACGGTCTTCCTAACCTCGTTCGCTAATTTTTCAACGGTTGGAATGGTCATTGGTGCCTTCAAAGGTATCGTAGATAAGGAAAAGAATGATTTGATCTCAGCTAATGTTGGGTACCTATTACTTTCTGGAATCCTTGTTTCTTTGTTATCAGCCGGAATCGTCGGCGTCTTTGTTTGGTAGCACGAGAACGTTTTATTAAAATAAGATCATCTTCACTAAAAGCTAGCCGTAAGGCTAGCTTTTTATTTATCGATTTTCAATGAAGCGCTTTCTGTGCTGATTGAAATCAGGTAAGGGCTATGCTATGATTTTTGTGTACGACTAGCGTGATCAGCGCATGGAGAAATAGTCAATTAGTGTAGGTATTATCAACGAAAGAGGGAGTAGAGATGGCGCGAAAGAAAATGATCCTTGATTTAGATACGGGGATCGATGATGCATTAGCGATCGCGTATGCGTTGGCTAGCGAAGAAGTGGATCTTATTGGTATCACCAGTATATATGGTAACGTGATCACAACAGCAGCGGGTCAAAACAGTCTAAAGATCCTTGAATTATTGGGACGTACGGATATTCCTGTTTATTTAGGCTTGTCACATTCCTCAACGACAGATCAATTTGCTGTGATGCAAGTTAGCAAGGATATTCACGGCGTCAATGGTATTGGCGAAGTTAACCTGCCGCAGCCACAGCGGACAGTAGAAGCGACAGCAGCGGTTGATTTCATGATTGCGTCTGCACGTCAATATGGCGATGATTTGATCATTGTGCCGACGGGGCCGATGACTAACTTGGCTGCTGCCTTAGCACAAGCGCCAGAATTAACTGCCTTGGTTGGCAATGTGACCTTCATGGGTGGTGCCTTGACTGTACCAGGTAATGTAACTGAAGTCGGCGAAGCTAACATTAATCAGGATCCAGCCGCCGCTGATCAAGTGTTGCGCAGCCAACTTAGTTTAACCATGGTGGGCTTAGACGTGACTTTACGAACTTTGTTAACAAAGCAAGAAACACAGTTGTGGCGTGATCTAGGGACCAAGTCTAGTATTGCTTTTGCCGATATTGTTGACTATTACATCGATGCCTATGCCGCATTAAATCCACAATTGCATGGTTGTGCACTCCATGATCCATTGGCCGTGGGTGTAGCGATAGATCCTAGCTTAGTTCAGACTATTGGCCTGAATATGAAGGTTGAAACGGATGCACCTTTTGCTGCCCGTACAGTGGGTGATGTTGAGCGACTAAATGTACCAACAACTAACGTTCAAGTGGCCGTTAATGTGGATGTGCCAACGTACTTGAAGCGGTTTATGCACCGATTAACAGCATTATTTGCCCAGCATTAAGCAAGTTATCTTTTAATAATTATAGAATAAGGGGAATAAATGATGACACAAGATGAATTAAAAAAAATGGTTGGCGATCTAGCTGCAACTTATGTTCAAGACGGTATGGTAGTAGGACTAGGAACGGGTAGTACCGTTAAATTTATGGTTGATGCACTAGGTCGGCGTGTTGCAAACGAAGGCTTGAAAATTGTTGGTGTACCAACCTCTGATCGAACAGCTGAACAAGGCCGTCAGCTTGGTATTCCGATCAAAGCAGTTGATGAAGTCGACCAAATTGATTTAACAATCGATGGCGCCGATCAGATCGATGACGACTTTCAGGGAATTAAAGGCGGTGGTGCTGCGCATTTATTTGAGAAAATCGTGGCAGTTAATTCTAAGCGTAATATGTGGATCGTTGATGAATCAAAAATGGCAACACAATTAGGTAGTTTTCCGCTGCCATTAGAAGTGATCCCATATGGTAGCCAGCAACTATTCAAACGCTTGGCTGCTAACGGCTTACAACCCACTTTCCGGGAAGCAAACGGCAAACGTATCTTAACTGACTCAAAAAATTACGTGATCGATCTACATCTAGGTCAAATTGACGATGCTTTCCAATTGGCACGCTACCTCAACCAACAAGTTGGTGTTGTCGAACACGGTTTATTTTTAAATGTTGTCAACACGGTTATCGTTGGTTACGCAGATGGCCCTAAAGTTTTAAACGCGCCTGAACGGCCTGATTATCGCGATATTCAAGGCTAAATCGTGCATGTTTCAACTTAGCGAATTGAGCTTTAGTTGAATGGCCATCGCCACGAACATGGGAAACTTTTTGGGGACAAAAAGTAACCTTAATAGTGAGATAGAGCCATGTTTCAACTCAGCGAATTGAGCTTTAGTTGAATGGCCATCGCCACGAACATGGGAAACTTTTTGGGACAAAAAGTAACCTTAATAGTGAGATAGAGCCATGTTTCAACTTAGCGAATTGAACTTTAGTTGAATGGCCATCGCCGCGAACATGGAAAACTTTTTGGGACAAAAAGTAACCTTAATAGTGAGATAGAGGGGAAATACTATGGTAAAAAAGATTATTCTAGATTGTGATCCGGGGCATGATGACGCGATTGCGCTGATGATGGCGGTTGCGTCACCGGAAATTGATTTATTAGCAGTGACCGCGTCAGCTGGTAACCAAACGCCACAAAAAACGTTGAACAATGTTTTGCGAATGCTAACACTTTTAGGTCAAACGGATATTCCAGTAGCTGGTGGTAATCAAAAACCGCTGCTACAAGATCTGCAAGTTGCTGCAAGTGTTCATGGGGAGACTGGCTTAGATGGTGCGACTTTACCAGAACCTGGTTTTGCAGCACAATCGATTACGGCAGTAGAATTAATTGCTAAGACATTACGCGCTAGTACAGTACCTGTGACGTTGGTTGTGACTGGGCCGATGACAAATGCTGCATTATTCTTATCCGTTCATCCAGAGTTGAAGTCGAAAATATCACAAATTGTGTTTATGGGTGGCGCTATGGGTCTCGGTAATTGGATGCCACAGGTTGAATTTAATATGTTTGTGGATCCGGAAGCAGCTAAAATTGTGTTTGATGCGGTTATTCCATTAGTGATGGCTGGTTTAGATGTGACTCATAAGGCGCAAATCTTGCCAGCAGACGTAATCGCTTTTCGTGAGCTCAATAACCCGGTGGCGCTGGCAATCGCTGATTTATTAGATTTTTATCATATTTATTATAGCCAGCCTAAGTGGGGCTTCAAAGGCACTCCAGTTCATGATCCATGTACGTTAGCGTGGCTGATCGCACCAGAAATGTTTACAAGTGTAAAACGGCCATTAGATATTGAAACGACAGGCAAGTTGACTCGTGGCGAAACGATCGTTGATTACTATGAATTAACTGGTGAACCAGCTAATGCGGAAGTTTTATTAGACATTGACCGTGAAAAATTTGTTGATTTACTAGCGAAATGTTTGCAAACTTTCGCTTGATCTAGAATAGATTTAACTATTTATGCTGGTGATAGGTATTTGGGAAAATTAAGTTATTTCACGATTGTGGAATTTTAAGAAAGCGGTTTGAATATGCAGATAACAGTCACAAATGAAACTGACTTACGTGAGTTGATCAACAAAGATGATCCTGAGGCAAAAAGCGCACTTTTATTTTTCCTGATTCCCGTTGATAAAGCCAGCATATCCCGGGTTGGTTTTAATCAGACTAGTGTGCCCACACCAAATAAAACAACTTTAAAAGTTGAATATCAGGGTAAATATGTTACTGGTTATTATATTACGCAAGTCACCGAAAATCAGTATGAGTTACTAGCTAATAACTTTAAAAAGCTGCGTAATTATACGTTTGTACAGACTTTTAAGCTAACAGCACCACTAGCGATAAATACGGATAATGATTTGATTGATAACGATTAAATTTGATTTTGATTAGAAAGCATCAATTTAAATTAAGAAATAGGTAGATTAATTAACATTTTCGTGTTATCTTGTAGGTAACCATTTATTTATTTCCTCTAACAAAAGCAAAAACGTCTACAACACACCCAGTAGGCGTTTTTACTTTTGCAATTATGAAAGCCATTTCAAAAAATCGTTGACACGATATAAGCAAACTGGTATATTCATGTTGTAAGGTATTTCATCATTACCTTTAAATCAATTCTCTTTCTCTCTTATGCCGACCACTGTTCCGCAGACAGTGGTTATTTTTGTGCGCTTTTTTAAATAGTGATTGGTTAAAAGGGTTGGCAAGCGCTGAAAAACATTCTAAAATAGACTATTGAATGTGAGGCGAAGAAATGCAATTAGCAAAGAACCTGAAAACCACACGCTTAGAATTGAACGTACTTACGGTGACGGATTTACCAGTTTTATTGAAGCTGTGGTCTGATCCTGAAGTAACTCGGTTTATGAACATTGAACCGATGCAATCGTTGGCCGAAGCTGAACAAATGGTAGATTTATTTACACAAGCTTTTGCCGATGGCAGTGCAGTTCGTTACGGAATTTGGCAACAACAGCGCTTGATTGGTACTTGTGGATATAACGAAATTAATTGGCAACTGCAACGAGCTGAGATTGGCTATGAACTACAAACAGTTGCTTGGGGACAAGGACTGGGTACTGAAGCGGTCGGCGCGTTGGTAAAGGATGCGTTTCAGCGTTTATCATTGCAACGTTTAGAAGCTTTTGTTTTACCAGAAAATATTGCTTCAAGCCGTGTTTTGCAACATAATTATTTTCAAAAAGAAGGCCGCTTGCGGTGCTACGAACAAACAAGTAGTGGGTTGAGTGATGTTGACCTATATAGCTGTATTCGTGATTTAGACATGAGGAGATAGTGACTTTGATTACAATTGATTTAATTCAAGAAATTACACGAATTGACGGCACCACCTATTTTGACATCAGTAATATGGTTATGAACGGTCGCGCTGAACTTGCAGCAATCCATGGATTGATTAAACAGGTCCGCATTATTCAGTTAAATATTCCACGTTCAACGGCGGTGGCTGCGTATGAGGACTATTTAAATGCACATTTTACATTGCCACCGGAGAATTTTACTGAATGGCAAGAATGGCTGCCTGAAGTAGGCACACAAAGTGAAACAGAGTATCATACGATCATTCGTGAAAACCACATTGGCTAGTGATTGATTTATTAAAACAAACAAATAAAAAATCACAGAAACAATTATATATAAAACGCTTAGCACCAGCAGTTTGATCCATTAATATAATAAATCACTGAAATTTTGTTTAAAATTTTTTTGCAATAATGAGGATAATATGGTATAAATTTATGTATTGATTTATTAATTGTCCAGTAGTTCAGCGGTAGAATACCGGTCTGTTAAACCGTAGGTCGCTGGTTCGAACCCAGCCTGGACAGTCAAGCTAGTCGTCAATAGGTGTTAAGCTAGGAGTTACTCTGGCTTGACGCCTATTTTTTTAACAATTTATAAACAATTATTATGCTAATTTATCTACAATATTCTTGGTGAGTAGTAAATTTAAACTAATTCACTGCTTTTTTAAGGCATTAAGGTTATGCTAAATATAGATGATTTAAAAAGTGGGTGACTTAATGCAATACTTTACAGCAGATACACATTTTTTCCATGAGCAACTCTTGGGTAATAATGATTTTGCACCGCGTCTATTTTCTTCAATAACGGAAATGAATCAAGCAATTATAACTGCGTGGAATCAGCGAGTGACTGATCGGGATGTTGTGTATCATTTAGGTGATATCGCTATGCATCCCAGCAACTATCCAAGCAATGAAGAGGTTTTAACGATTTTGCAGCAATTAAATGGCCAATTAGTACTTATTAAAGGTAATCACGATAACCGAGCTTTATTTAAATTTTTGGCTAAGCACAATTCGTTGTTAGGCCCTGACCGACCTAAATTTCAATTTCATGATGTTGGCGTTTTGATCAAGGCTGATCATTTTCAATTTTTTATGACTCATTATCCTTTAATGATGGGAATCACGAAACAAACGATAAATTTACATGGCCACATTCACCATTCAAGTGTGCCGATTGCTGAGAACATCAACGTTGGTGTTGATGCCCCTGAGTTAGAACTATTAGCCAATAAAATACCGTTTGGGACGCCATTATCTGTAGCGGAAATATTTGAAATCTACCATAAAAAGCAGGCGCTGCTTGCAAATGGAAAAGATTAACAGTTTATTAGTAATCACATTGATTTTTAATCTTGACTCAATTATGATTAACTTAAAATAAGTTAGCTCATGGAGGGTTGAATATGGTAGTACCAACCAAATCTTTGGTCAAATTTCAAGAAGCAGTTGTCACGCGTGCACTGCCGGAAAATCAACAAGCAGTGACTGACCTTTTGCAATTAGCCATATTAAAATATCAGACAGGTCAGATGACCTTGGCCTACCTGGAATACAGTCTGTTTCCCCAACTATTGCCATTACTACAGGCTGATCAAGTTTTAGCGATCAAACGGTTATTTCAGCAATATGGTCAAACAGACTAGTTGTCGTTTGTTTGAAATGATTTTTCACGCTAAGCTAACATTTATTCAGTTGATAGCGTAAAATAGATAACAAAAGCGTCAGCGTTTATTTTATAAGCCAAGATTTAAGGCCATGCTCATAGTGAACAGTTTTACCAATAAACAACCAATTTTGTGTAGTAGAGCCATGTTTCTTGCGGCGTGTACTTTGCCACAAGAATGTCATCGTCCGGAACGTCAAAGTTTATTGGTGTTTTTACCAAGTAAACAACCAATTTCGTGTAGTAGAGCTATGTTTCTTGCGGCGCGTATTTTGCCACAAGAATGTCATCGTCCGGAACATCAAAGTTTATTGGTATTTTTTACCAATAAACAACCAATTTCGTGTAGTAGAGCCATGTTTCTTGCGGCGCGTATTTTGCCACAAGAATGTCATCGTCCGGAACATCAAAGTTTATTGGTGTTTTTTACCAATAAACAACCAATTTCGTGTAGTAGAGGAGTCACGGTAATGACGGAAAGTATCCATATCTTGCATACAAACGATCTACACTCACATTTAGAACATTGGCCGCGAATTCGCCGCTGGTTACTAGCAGAACAAGCAAAGTGGCGGCAACTTGGCGCAACGGTGGTGACACTTGATATTGGCGATGCAATGGATCGGGTTCACCCGTTGACTGAGGCAACGGATGGTCGTGCAAATGTGGCTTTGTTTAATCAAATCGGTTACGATGCGGTGACGATCGGTAATAATGAGGGGATCGGCAATTCGCAGGCGCAGCTGAATCAGCTTTATGATCAGGCCAATTTTGATGTGGTTTTAGCCAATTTACAGGATCGTGAAACCGGGCAACAACCTAAATGGGCTATGCGCACTAAAATTATTACGACGGCTGCGGGTACGCGGATCGCTTTATTTGGGTTAACGGCCCCTTATCTGTCGACTTATCGGCCGAATGGATGGGAGCCTAAATTAGCCCAACAAGTTTTGCCAGGTCTACTAGCGGAATTAACGGGTAAAGCCGATGTTTTAGTTTTGCTGTCACATCTAGGCTTAGATGTTGATAAATGGTTGGCCAAAAATTATCCAGCACTGACGGTGATCATCGGTAGCCATACGCATCATTTGTTGGTGAATGGCCTACTGGTCGGAGATTCATTGTTGGCGGCGGCAGGGCGTTATGGGCAATATATTGGTCACATTACATTGACGATCGATGATCAACATCAGGTGCAAACCGAGCGTGCTAGTGTGGTTAAAACAAGAGACTTACCAGTAGCGACAGGTGATGCAGCGGAAATTGCCGGCTATCGGCGTAGCGGACACCAGCAATTAAAGCGACAAAAGATTGCAACATTACCGCAAACCTTAACCACACAACCAATCGGTAATTCGCCGCAAATGCAATTAGCTTTACACGCAGTAGCCCAAACTGCTGGAACGGATGTTGTTTTGCTAAATACCGGAATTTTTCTTGCGCCGTTTAAAAAGGGAATATTAACTGCAGACGACCTGCACAAAGCGTTGCCACACAGCATGCATTTATTACGTGTTCAGTTACATGGCTATGATATTTGGCGCTTGGTGCAAGAAATTGAGAAAACTCGATTATTTTTACGCCATTTTAAATTGCATGGACTGGGTTTTCGTGGTAAGTTATTTGGCGACATGGTTTATCAGGGCTTGCACTGGGACCCCGCTGAGCGGACGGTTACATGGTGTGGTCAACCACTAGAGCCTGAGCGGATTTATACGTTAGCGGCAGTGGATACGTATTTATACTTTCCGTTTTTCCCGACCATTGAAATTATGGGCGCGACTGAAGTGCTTTTTCCAGGTGTTTTGCGTAATGCCATTGCAGATTATTTGAAGAGTAACGAGCTAAAGTGAGGTGTACAATGAACACTGATAAAAAACAAACTAAATCAGCTGAAAAGCCGGCAACGATCAATGTGGCAGCAGAGATTGCAGCAGCTGCGCAAGCCGATGAAACACCAGAAGTAGAGCGTGTTTTAATGGAGTCGGCCACGATGCTGACCATTGATGGCCGGCCTTATGAATTAGTGACTAATTATCATGAGGGTTTTGATAAAGATAAGCTGGCAGCGCGTTTTAGCGATATTCTAGCTAAATATGATTATATAGTTGGTGATTGGGGCTATGAACAACTGCGGCTAAAAGGCTTTTATGCCGAAAATAATAAGCGGGCCCACCGTGACCAATTAATTACGACGTTAGAGGATTATCTCTATGAATATTGTAATTTCGGTTGCGCTTATTTTGTATTGCAACGCATTGGGACACCCAAACGTGAGACGACTAGTTCTGCACCTAAAAAACGGCGCTCACGGACACCGCGCCGGCGGCAACAAGCGCATACTAGTGAGCAGCGCGAACAGGTCGATCCATTGAAAAAGAAAAACTTACGTGCGGAAACGAATGAAAAAACAGCGCGTAAACGACATTTTACGATCCGGAATCAAAAAACAACCAAAAAAGTACATTAAGCGCCTATATGTGGAGGGAATAAGTAATCAGCATGCAGAAGAAATACAAGGCTTATTTTATTGATTTAGATGGTACGTTATATCGAGGCAAGGAAAAGATTCCAGCAGCGGCCCGTTTTATTGCTCGGCTGCAAGCCGCAGGGATCCCTTTTTTGGTTCTGACTAATAATACAACGCAAACACCAGAAACCGTTGCCCGAAATTTAACGGCTAATTATGATATGCAGATCGCGCCAGAGAATGTTTACACAGCTGGTTTAGCAACGGCAGATTATTTAACGCGGTTAAACTTAGGCAAGACTGTCTATGCAATCGGCGAATTAGGCCTGAAACAGGCGTTACTTAATCAAGGTTTTACGTTTGCTGAATATAAGCCAGACTATGTGGTGGTTGGGCTAGATTGGGATGTGACGTATCGTAAGTTTGAGAAGGCGACGCTGGCGATTCAACGTGGCGCTAAATTTATTGGTACTAATGCAGATACTAACTTGCCTAACGAGCGCGGTTTAGTCCCAGGAGCAGGTTCAGTGATTGCCTTAGTTGAACGTTCGACCCAGCAACGTGCAACTTATGTCGGTAAACCAGAACCGATCATGTTAGAATCGGCGTTGGCTCATTTTGGTTTGGACAAATCAGAAGCAATCATGGTCGGTGATAATTACAATACGGATATTATGGCGGGGATCAATACTGGCGTAGATACGTTATTGGTTTATACCGGTTATTCGAAGCCAGCTGATATCGAAAAAGTGGCGGTTAAACCAACTTATGAAATTACGAGCTTGGATCAATGGGAGGTCTAGCGGGTTATCGAATTAAACGCAGCCTATATTGGTCTTGCTTATTTTTATGCTTGCTAAGTTGGGTGATCTTACTGACGTTTAGCTCGACCTGGTTATACCGCTTAGATGTGCATGTATTGGGCATTTTAACTGATGTGCCAATGACCGTCGCACGCTTAATGCACAATTACCATCAAATGATCGCTTATGTACTTTTTCCGTGGATCCAACATTTACAAATGAGCGATTTTCCCAGTTCTTATGCCGGCGCTCAGCATTTTGCTGATGTGAAGCAGCTGGTTCTAGTCAATAATCTAGTTTTACTGGTAACTACGCCAATCAGCGTTTATTTTCTGCGGCAGCTACGGCGACAAAAATTACTTTGGCAAATGATCCGGCCGGTTACGGTGATGGCGATGATTCCATTTGGGCTATTATTATTGCTACTAGCCAATTTTCAGACGTTTTTCACTGATTTTCATCAGGTGCTTTTCCGTAATTCTGATTGGTTGTTTGATCCAGCAACTGATCCAATTATTATTGTCTTACCGGAAGAATTCTTTATGCATTGCTTTATTCTAGCAATTATTTTGTTCGAAGGTTGTTTGCTGATCGGTTGGTTAATTGGTCGGCGAGCACTGAATCAAATAAAATAGCGTTGCCGCCAAATTTGGTAGCAACGCTATTTTCTATAGTGATTCTGGTTTGTGATTGAAACGATTTCGGAGGTAGGTGAAAATTATTGGTAGTAAAGAGATGCCAATAATACCTAATACTACCAAGGAGAAGTTATCTTGAACCAGCGGAATATTGCCAAAGAAGAAGCCAGCACCGGAACACAGTGCAACCCATAAAAAGCCACCCAGTAAATTATAGTGAATGAACTTCCGATAATTCATGTGGCTACCACCGGAAATAAATGGGGCAAATGTGCGGATAAATGGCATAAAGCGGGCAATCGCAATTGTCTTACCGCCATGTTTATTGAAGAAGGCCTCGGCTTGCGTCAATTTCTTCTGATCAAGAAAGCGACCAAAAAATGAATGGTTACTGGCCGCGAGACCAACGCGCTTACCGATTTCATAGTTGGCACTGTCGCCGAGTACGGCTGCCGCAAAGAAAATAATCACTAGCCACCAAATGTTCAGGTTAAATGCTTGGTTAGCTGCAAGCGCGCTGGCGGCAAATAGTAATGAATCACCAGGTAGAAATGGTAAAATCACGACGCCGGTTTCGATGAAGATCATCAGGAATAAAATCAAATAGCTAGAATTACCGAATTGATTGACGATGGTCACCAAGTGTTCGTCGATGTGTAAAATAAAATCAATTAATTGGGGCATTACTGTCTCCTTTTCGTGGGTAAAGTGGTAAAAGATTATCCGCGCTCAGTCAAAAAATCAGCCAGCGGGACAGGCTCCTATTTAGTTAATTGGTTTGGTCTAGCTAGTATACCGGAAAAATAGGTCTTGGCATAGGGAATTTAAAAAAATCGGACTAAAGCCGCAGATAAAGGTTTAGTCCGATTTTCTTAGTAGTTGTCTTCTAATTCGGGATGAGCATGAGCCAAGCGACTGGCAGCCGCTGCGGCTACTGCGCCAACCAAGTCATCAAGGAAGGTGTGAATGATGCCAGGTTCATGTGCGTTTAACTTAGCTAGAATTCCTGGTTTAATCTTGTCAATATAGCCATAATTAGTTGAGCCGATTGAACCATAAACATTAACAATGCTTAAAGCCATGACCTCATCGATGCCGTAAAGCCCTTCATCGGCTTCGATAATTTCTTGTAGTGGTGTCATTAGCTGATTTTTTTCGGCGAGTAGATCTAGTTGAATACCAGTCATGATCGCATTTTGAATTTCTCGCTTACGTAAGACGACTTGTACGCTGGTAAGACATTCAGCCAGTGTTAAATGCTGAATGTAATCTTTTTGCAAAAACATGACGAGATCAGCGATGTCTTCCAAGGTGACACCGCGCTGTGTCAATAATTGTAAAGTCGTTTCGTATAACTTAGTTTGTTTAGGTGTCATTTTAATTAATGCTCCAATTGTGTACTGTGTAAAGGTTGCCGGCGTTCAGGATATAAATTAACTGCAATATCATTAATAGCAGTCGGTGCTTCGCCAAAGCCAGCGGCAATTAATTTGACTTTACCGGGATAGGTGATGCAGTCGCCAAGACCGTAAATACCAGGGATGCTGGTTTCCATATTTTCATCGACTTTCAATAAGCGGTGATCTAATGGTAGCTTCCAGTTGCGCAAAGCGTGGTTATCAGCTGTAAAGCCATAATTAACTAATAGCGCATCGACAGCTAGATTGGCGTGTTCTTCACTTTTGACCCGTTTGAGATCTAAAGTTAATTCCGCATCATTAGTGATACCATCGATCAAGTAAGGCGTCATTAATTCGACACTCCCTTGATGCAAGCGTTCGACACTAGATTCTAAGCCGCGGAATTGGTCACGCCGATGAATCAAATAGACTTTTTTGGCAATACCTTCTAAGGTCAACGCCCAGTCAATGGCGGAATCACCACCGCCGGCGATCGCCACCGTTTTGCCGGCAAAATCAGCCACATTTTTAACAAAATAAAAAATACGTTGATTTTCTAAAGCTTGATCGTAATCAATGGCCAATTTCCGTGGGGCAAAGGAGCCGCCACCGATTGCTACGACGATGCTGCGGCTTTTACGTTCACCTTTAGTCGTGGTTAAGGTAAAGGTATCGCCGTCTTTAGTAATGGCAGTCACTTCTTCGTTAGTTGCAACTGTCGGCGCAAAATCGGGGAACACGGTCATTTGATTATGCAAGGCGTCAATTAATTGCGCACCCTTAATGCCAGCAAAACCAGCCACATCACGGATCATTTTTTCTGGATAAAGCGTGCTGACTTGACCGCCAAGCTCCGGTAGACTTTCAACGACTAAGGTATCTAACTGGCGCATACCAGCGTAAAATGCGGTGAACATGCCAACTGGGCCGCCACCGATCACGGTAATATCATAAATATGTTCAGACTCAGACAAAATCCTGTCTCCTCCTTAATATGGTGAACTTATTAATAATTGCTACTCTAGCACAAAGTAATAGGTAAGGACAAGAGTCGGTAGGTCGGCCTGGTGATAATTTTCTAAGAAGGAATCGCTAGTTCATGTTATAATAATGACTGCGTAATAATAAAAAACAATTGCTGAGTTAACGCCAGTTAATATGGCTGCTTAGCATCAACGGAGGTCAAAAAAATGAGCTATCCTCAAGTCGCATTAAATGAAGTGACTGGACCAAAAGCAACGATCAAAACTAATCTTGGTGATATCGTGGTTCAACTTTTTCCAGAACAAGCACCAAAAACGGTGGCTAATTTTATTGCCCTAGCCAAAAACGATTACTATAATGGTGTCACTTTTCACCGAGTGATTCCTGATTTTATGATTCAAGGTGGCGACCCAACTGGGACTGGTGCTGGTGGCGAAAGTAGTTTCGGCGGGCCCTTTGCTGATGAATTTTCCGATGAAGTCTTTAATTTGAATGGCGCTTTGTCAATGGCCAACGCTGGTCCTAACACAAACGGCAGTCAATTCTTCATTGTAACTAATCAAAATGTTCCAGCGGATATGATCGCACAGATGCAAGGTGCTGGTTATCCAGATGAGATCATTGCTGAATACAAAAAAGGTGGTACTCCCTGGTTGGATCATCGCCATACCGTGTTTGGCCAAGTATTATCTGGGTTAGATACCGTAGCAAAAATTAGCCAAGCTAAGCGTGATACGCAGGATAAGCCAGTAACCGATATTGTTATGGAAGCCGTAACGATCACTGATTAATTTAAATTAAGCTGAAATAGTGTGGTATCGGACTTACGTAGCCTGATCACCGCGCTATTTTTTTATGGTTAACTTGCAGGGTACCGTCGGCTTGGCTATAATGACATGTTAGATCAGCTACTTTTTAATATGAGCGTTACCAGAATATCAATGACATTAATGAAGGAGGCACTGAAATGACTTATCATATTGGTGATATTATCGAGGGAACCGTGACCGGGATCCAGCCATATGGCGCTTTTATTGCCCTTGATGAAGAAACGCAGGGACTGATCCATATTTCTGAATGTCAACACGGATATGTCAAAGATATTCACCAGATTTTACACATTGGTCAGCAGATCAAGGTGCAGATCCTAGATATTGATGAATTTACGCATAAAATCAGTTTGTCGCGGCGAACATTGGTGGAAAGCCCAACTACTACGGAACGTTATCGACGTAAATATTATTGGACCAGCCGTGACGAGCACACAGGCTTTAAGCCGATTGCGGAGCGATTGCCTATCTGGGTGGCAACGGCGCTTGAAGAACTAGTTAACGAATAGCGCAAACCGTTTAGCACAACTATTCTGTGAAGGACAAGGAGAGTTATCATGAAGCAAATCGCGGGAACGATCATGTTGATCGATCGAGCTGGCGCACCTAAATTTCTAGTAAATAAAGCTGCAAATCAGTACCATTTGATAATGACTGAACAGAAAACAGCATTAACACCACTGGCAAGTGTTTTAGGGCTGTTCAAGAATCAGTTGGGAATAGATGTGACTGATCTGCGGTTAGATGAACTTAGTAATGTGGTTATTCAAGATAAAAATATTTCATTGTTTATATTTGAATGGGGTACATTGGCGACAACACAAGTATCAGAGAATATCGTTGCTTTACAGGCGCACGGATATACATTTGAACATCCAAAAGAGCTACGTAGCTTGTTAAAGCAAATTGATATGAGCGGTGTACCACATTTTAATTAAGACGATCGATAGGTAATCCACTACAGGTATTAAATTAATCTTTTGCTTGACGCTGCGGCTAAATGTTGATATAGTATTTGTTGTTGTCAGTTACGGCGCGTAACGTTGAAAAAAGTTTTTAAAACTTTTTATTGACACGGCTTGCTGAACTTGATAAACTATTAAAGTTGTCACTTGTTGAGTTATACATCTCTTCCTGCATAAACATGCAGAAGGGAAGCTTGGCTTAACAAGGTATAGCTAAATTAGTTTTAACTAGCTTGAATATTTATCCAAAAAAGTTCTTGACAGATTTTATCCGTCATGCTAAACTAATTAAGTTGTGTTGAGCAACGACAGTAGATCTTTGAAAACTGAACAAAGTTTCGACAAATCAAATGTGTAGGGTCTTTATTTTTTACTGGTTTTCGGACTGGTCGAAGTAAAGCAAACATTTGCGAAGTCAATTCAATTTGAATTATAACTCGCTAGCAACAAAAACAATTGAGCAATCAATTTTCATTTTATATGAGAGTTTGATCCTGGCTCAGGATGAACGCTGGCGGCGTGCCTAATACATGCAA
>NZ_RHOE01000034.1 GCF_003946385.1 Loigolactobacillus zhaoyuanensis | reverse complement strand
CCGTAGTCCAGTTTTTGATTGGGTAAGTTCCTTTAAGATTGCTAATTTTTCGAGTACCGTATGTTTAGATCTGGGCATACAAAAATCCCTCCATAGTTGTTAGATGAATTATTGTATTTCATCTGACAACCATAAAGGGATTATCGCAAGTATCTGCGAGCTCCAAACTATCTTATTCTATATTTAAAATCCACATGAAGCCGAGGAATACGAAAAACAGTGCATACATCAGCGGATGAACTTCTTTACCACGCTTAGCAGCCAGCATTGTGATCGGATACGTAATAAAGCCTAACGCGATCCCATCAGAAATACTGTAGGTCAGTGGCATACCGATGAGGATCAAAAATGCTGGAATAGCAACTTCCATTTTATCCCAAGCGATGTGTTTCAACGATTGTGCCATCAACACACCGACAATGATCAGCGCTGGTGCAGTCACTTGATTAGTCACCACTGATAATAACGGTGAAAAGAACAGCCCTAAAATGAAAAAAATACCGGTCACAACAGCCGTTAAGCCAGAACGACCACCAACGGCGATTCCTGCAGAAGATTCAACATAAGCACCCACCGGCGAAGTACCAAAAATTGAACCAGCTAACATTGCGGTTGAATCAGACATTAATGCCTTACCAACACGGGGCATTTTATTATCTTTCATGAAACCAGCCTGCTGAGCCAACCCAACTAAAGTACCTGCTGTATCAAAGAAAGTCACCAGCAAGAAGGTTAAGACAACGACCCACAACTGGATCGTATTAATGTCGCCAATATGCATGACGCCGACGCCAAACGTCGGTGCTAAGCTAGGTGCACCAGCAAGCCAATGAGTAGGCATCGGAATTAAATGGGTGATCAGGCCTAAAATAACCGACAGCACCATGCCAATAAAAATACCACCCGGCACTTTTTTGACCATTAAAATAGCCGTAACGATCAGGCCGAAAACAGTCAGCCACGTGGTTCCGCTAAATGAACCTAACCCGACTAATGTTGATTTATTGGCCACGATCAAGCCGCCATTACTTAACCCAAGAAATGCGATGAACAGCCCGATCCCACTTGAAATCGCATATTTCAAGTCACTAGGGATCGCATCAATGATCATTTCCCGTAATTTGAAAACTGTGATCAAAATAAAAATCAGCGATGCCACAAACACACCCGCTAAGGCTGTTTGCCACGGCACTTTCATACCGATAACAACAGAATAAGCGAAAAAGGCATTAATACCTAATGCTGGCGCTGTAGCAATTGGATATTTCGCTAAAATACCCATCAGCAGACAGCCTAAGGCACTGGCCAAAGCCGTTGCCGTGAACACTGCCCCTTTGTCCATCCCCGAAGCACCAAGTACACTAGGATTAACGAACAGTATGTAAGCCATTGAAATAAACGTGGTGAAGCCGGCTAAAATCTCCCGTCGTACTGTGGTATTTAATTCATCTAATTGAAAATACTTTTTAATTGCTGTCACTAAGCCATCCCATCTCTCCATAGAATTTCACAACAGCTTCAATAATAGCATAGTGTTTTCTGTAAATGAATAGCTAACCGGATTTCGGCTCATATTTAATGGCTAATCAGCAGAATTAGCTTGCAAAACCTGACTAATAATTTCCATTTAGTCATAGTAAAACCCCTGAGATTGGAATTTACCGCCAACCGCAGGGGTTCATTTTAACCATATATTATTGCTTTTTTAAAACGTAACCTTCTCCGTTTGATTATCTGCCGTAACATCGGCTGAATCAAAGTCAACTGTGAAGAATTCACTGTGTGCAGCATATGCGGCAGAAGCTGGAAACTTATCAAAATACGCGGACTTCATTGCTTCTGTTGGTATGACTTTTTGAACCTTGGCTTGCTTGGCGCGGGCATACTTTTGATCACTCACTGACTGCGTCGTAAAAGCCGCAGCTGAATGGGCTGCGATCTGCGCTGTTTTTGGCGAATCAGCACCTGACATGAATAATAATTGATGTGTTTCTGGTAGATAAACAAACAAAACAATTCTAACATCTGGTGCTTGGCCGTCAACAGTCAACGTGGCGATGGATAATTGAGCTGCCTCTTGCATAATTTGATTGAAGTTATCTTTTGCACTCATTAAATGATGCATCTCCTTGATAATATAAATTGATACTTTTCACTATCTGGACGAAACTAGCAATTCCACTTGTTGTGCCCTATCCAACTTCATTATACGTCGTTACTAAACAATGTCCATTAACCCAACTGTTTAATTAAACCGATTCATTAGCCTGATTTTGTCAGAATGATGATCAAAAAAGCGCCCGGCGGCTACCAATCAAGTTTAGAGCCTGATTGGCTGCTGTCGGACGCTTTATTAACTTATTCAACCACCTTGAACCAGCTAAAACTGAAGTACGGTAGATATCATTAATCCAGCGTTAACGCCGTTACACTCTCGATGTGTTGCGTCAGTGGGAACATGTCCACTGGCTGAGTTTCTGCTGCATGATAACCGAATTCTTGTAACAAGGCAATATCGCGACCTAATGTAGCTGGATTACAGCTAACATAAACGACACGCTTAGGTTTCATGATGCCTACAGCTTCGATGAAAGTGCCGGCTAAGCCTTTACGTGGTGGATCAACCACCAAGACATCGACGTCTAATTCAGCTTCACGCCAGTCTTGCATGACTTTTTCAGCTAAACCTTGTTGGAATTTAACGTTAGCAATACCGTTATGCTTAGCGTTACGCTTGGCATCAGCCACGGCAGCCTCGGAAATTTCAACCCCATACACATACTTGGCGTGTTTAGCCAATGATAATGAAATCGTTCCGATACCAGAATAAGCATCGATCACCGTTTCCTTACCAGTTAAATGCGCTGCACTGATAACCGTTTGATAAAGTTTTTCTGTTTGCAACGGATTCACTTGATAGAATGATAAAGCCGAAATATCAAAGGTATGGCCTAAAATTTGGTCATGAATAAACGTTTTACCGTACAATTTTTTAACTGTCCGGCCTAATACGACGTTTGTTGGCTTCGGTACAACACTTTGCATAATGCTGACCACTTTAGGCAACTTCATAACAATGCCGCTAATGATGTTTTGTAGCTGCGGTACTTCTCTAGTCCGTGTAATCAGTACGATCATCATTTCATGGCTAAAGTAGCCACGCCGAACCATGATATTACGGATCACACCGCGGTTGCGGGCTTCATCGTATGCGGGGATATGGTACTGCCGTAATAAGTCACGCACGATCACGATTGCGCGATCAATTTCTGGATCTTGGATATAAAAATCTTCCAGTGGCATTAATTCGTGGCTCCGCTTGCGATAAAAACCAGTTTCTAGTTGGCCTTTAACTTGGCGTACAGGGATCTGCGCCTTATTACGATAACCTTTAGGCTCAGCCATACCAATCGTTGGTAATACTTCAATATCAAGCCGATTTTTTTTGTAAACGTTCTGCAATTGTTGCTGCTTAAATTTAAGCTGTGCAGGATAGCTGAGATGACCTAATGGGGCAATACCAGATTGCATATAAGACTTATTCGGTAATTCTACACGATCAGGGCTATCATTTAGCCGTTCTAGTACCCGCGCATAACCGAAATTTTTACCAACCTTGGTGACCAGCAATTTAGCTTCTTCACCAGGTAGCGCATCTTCGATAAACAATGGGTAGTCATCTACCTTAGCAACGCCAAGGCCTTCATAAGTTAGATCCATAATTGTTGCGGTGATTTCTTGATTTCTTGTTACTGGTGCGATAAATTTCATTTTGGTCTCCTCATTATGGTACTTAGAGTGGGCAAAATTATTTTTGACCCACAAATACGAACAATAAAAAATACTGCTCTCTATTTTAACGGAGAACAGTATTTTTAGCAAGCTAAGCTAACATAGATATACCCAAGTTGCGGTACACCAACGTTATTCATTAATTAAAAACTAACTTAATTTTCAATTTTTGGTTTCACTGGCGTTTCAGGTAAGCCAGCATCGTTTTCCGCTGCCAATGCGGTTTCTGGCATCGCGTCAACGTCCGCGAAAATTTCTAGATGCTGTTTCAGATTGGTAAAGGTCATCGGTGCCGTACCACCGAATTCACCATCTAAATTAATTTTCATTTCTGCACCGTTAGAAGTTTTAGCAACTAGCTTATGTGTTTTAACGTAGATCACACGCGGATCATTTAAATGTTTACCATTGATCGCCAGTGCCAGTAAGCGCACTAGCTCAGCTAAATTAGCGGTTTTAACAATGATCAATGAGAAGCGACCATCACCTAGTGTAATATCGGGAGCTACCTTTTCAAAGCCACCGATCGAATTGGTCAAACCAAGTAAGAACATCGAGGCATCACCTTTGAATTCACCATCATCGTAAACTAAATGCATCGGTACCGGCTTGATCTGCGGTAACATCCGCGCACCTTCCAGCAAATAGGCTAGATAGCCAAAAATCGACTTAGTTTCAGATGGAACACCGTAAGTTAGCTCCGTTAAAAAGCCACCCCCAGCAATATTCATGAAATATTCTTTGTCGGCACGGCCGATATCCATTTTAATCGTTTTTTGCTTCAAAACAATTTTAGCTGCTTCCACCGGATCTTCACGGGGAATTTTTAATGCTCGCGCATAGTCATTCGTTGTTCCAGCTGGAATGATCGCCATTTTAGGCCGTTTTTTCAAACCTGCCAAACCGTTGACCACCTGATTGATCGTACCGTCACCACCAGCTGCTACAACTAGGTTAAACCCTGCTTGAGCCGCCCGTGTCGCTTCATTTTGGGCAGATAACGGCTCCGGTGTAGTGGCGTAAGCACTAGTTTCATAACCTGCCTGTTCAAAGATCGCCAAGATATCGACTAAACTTTGCTTCAAGCCCTCATGACCAGCTTTAGGATTATAGATAAGACGCGCACGCTGCTGCATGGGAAAACACTCCTTTTTAAACACGTTTAGACTATTTTGCTACCAAATATTACCGTTGTTTTAGCTCTTGGATCAATAATTGGTTGACCACTTTAGGATTGGCTTGGCCGCGAGTTTGCTTCATGATTTGTCCAACCAAGAAACCAATGGCACGATCCTTACCATTTTTGAAGTCATCGATCGATTGTTGATTATTATCCAAAATTTCAGTAATGATCGGCAATAATTTAGCTGGATCAGATAATTGGACTAAGCCCTTAGCTTCGACCCATTGTTTTGGTTCGGTGCCGTTAGTGATGATCTCTTTGAAAACTTTTTTAGCGATTTTTGAAGAGATCGTGCCATCAGTGATCAGCTTGATCATCGTTGCTAGATTAGCCGGCGTTAACTTAGTATCGGCTAAATCAAGCTTTTCCGAATTCAAATAGGCACTAACTTCACCTTGCAACCAGTTAGCGGCTAATTTAGCATCGGCGTCAGCAGCAACTGTGGCTTCGAAGAAATCAGCCATTTCCAAGCTCTGCGTCAAAACAGTGGCATCGGCGGTACTTAAGCCCATGTCGCTAATGTAACGTTGCCGCCGTGCAGCTGGCATTTCAGGGATCGACTGGCGCACCGTTTCGATCCAGTCATCGCTGATCCGAATTGGTGGAATATCTGGCTCAGGGAAGTAACGATAATCATCGGAACCTTCCTTAACCCGCTGGAGAACAGTCTCGCCAGTGTTTTCATTGTACCCACGTGTTTCTTGACGAATCGTACCGCCTGACAACAAGATCTGTGCTTGGCGTTTTTCTTCATATTCAAGACCTTTACGCAAATAGTTAAATGAGTTGATATTCTTCAATTCAGTTTTCGTACCATATTCAGTTTGGCCCACTGGACGGATTGAAATGTTAGCATCGACCCGCAACGAACCTTCTTCCATTTTAACGTCAGACACACCGCTAAATTGGATGACTTGGCGCAAAGTTTCCAAATATTTATAGGCCTCTTCTGGCGTGGTCATATCTGGTTTTGAAACGATTTCGATCAGCGGTGTCCCTTGCCGGTTTAAATCGACGTAGGAACTTTGGCCGCGATGGGTATTTTTACCGGCATCTTCTTCCAAATGCAATTCTTCAATACCAATTTTTTTAGTCTTACCATCAGCTAATTCGACTTCCACCCAGCCGTCATGACCGATTGGTTGTTCAAATTGCGTGATTTGGTAAGCTTTGGGATTATCCGGATAAAAATAGTTTTTACGATCAAAATGATTTTCTTTAGCAATCGTAGCGTTTAAAGCCAATGCCGCGCGCATCCCATATTCCAAGGCACCTTTGTTAACGCTTGGTAGAACACCTGGATAACCCCAGTCAATGACGTTGGTATTCATGTTAGGGGTATCGCCAAATTCATTGGCCGATGGGCTAAACATTTTTGATTTTGTTTTTAATTCAACATGGACTTCAAGCCCGATAGTTGTTTCAAAGTTCACTAGTCGTTACCCCCTAACGTTGGGACTTGTTTGTGGAAATCAGTTGCCTGTTCAAAAGCGTAACCAGCTTGGTACAGCGTTGCTTCAGCAAATGCTGGGCCGATCAACTGCATGCCGATCGGTAACCCGTCAGCAAAACCTGCAGGTAAAGATAAGCCTGGTAAGCCGGCCATATTGACAGGCACACTCAAAACATCACCGGCATACATCGTCAATGGATCACTAACGTCTGCACCGATACCATAAGCAGGCGTTGGTGCTACTGGACCAAGAATTAGATCGTGGTCAGCGAAAATATTAGCGAAGTCTTGGCGCATCAAAGTCCGCACTTGTGCTGCTTTTTTAAAGTAAGCATCATAATAACCAGCTGATAACGAGTACATTCCTAACATGATGCGGCGCTTAACTTCAGGACCAAAACCTTGCGTCCGTGAATCGATATAAACGTCATTCAAGTTTTTAGCGTCTTGGGCGCGGACACCATAACGGATACCGTCAAAACGTTGCAAATTAGATGAAGCTTCAGAACTAGAAATAATGTAGTAAGCGGCAACGCCATATTTACTATGTGGCAAAGAAACTTCATCCACCGTTGCGCCCAGCTCGCGGTACTTATCAGCAGCTGCTAAAATAGCATCCTTAACTGCTTGCTGAACACCCTCACCTAAGTATTCTTTAGGTAAACCGATCCGCAAGCCCTTAACACCAGCATCTAATTTAGCGGTGAAATCAGCGTCATGACCGCCCACTGACGTACCATCGCGCTTATCTTCACCGACTAAAGCAGCCAATAAGGCAGCGTTGTCCTTAACGCCACGGGAAAATGGGCCGATTTGATCCAGACTCGAACCAAATGCGATCAAGCCCCACCGTGAGATCCGCCCGTAAGTTGGTTTCATGCCAACCACCCCAGTAAAGGAAGCGGGTTGGCGAATTGAACCACCAGTGTCAGAGCCTAAAGCAAATGGTACCATCCCAGCTGAAACTGCTGCTGCAGAGCCACCAGAAGAACCACCAGGTACTTTAGTTGTGTCCCAAGGATTTTTAGTGATCTTGAAGGCCGAGTTTTCAGTTGAACCACCCATGGCAAATTCGTCCATGTTGGTTTTACCAATTACGACCATATCATTTGCGTGGACTTTCTCCATAACGGTTGCGTCATAAATCGGCGTGAAGTTTTCTAAAATCTTGCTAGCAGCCGTTGTCCGTAAGTCTTTAGTCATAATGTTATCTTTAATGGCAATCGGAATACCCGCTAACAAATTAGCAGGATCAATACCTTTTTCATCAATTGCTTTCGCTGTTACCAAGGCATTATCTTCGTCTAACGTCAAAAAAGCGTCGATGGTTTGATCAGTTACTTTCAACGCATCAATTGTTTGTTTGGTTAGTTCATAACTAGTCAATTCATGGTTGACCAACTGGTTATGGATCGTGGTTAAATCGTTATCAAAGAAGTTCATTCAGCCGAATCCTCCCCATTGTTAAAAATTGCCGGCACCTTAATATAGCCGTCTTCAGTGTCTGGCGCATTATCAAGTAATGCTGTCCGTTCCTCCGGAGCAGCTGGTGCAGGCACATCATCGCGTACAACGTTGACCAGATCGACCACATGGGTCATCGGTTCAACATCCGTCGTGTCTACTTCCTGCAACTGATTGAACATATTCGTGATTTTACTCATCTGATCAGTAAATTGACTTAATTCTTCATCATTAAAAGACAATCGGGCAAGGTTTGCAACGTGACTGACTTGTTCTTTACTAATTGCCAATTCTCTGGCCTCTCTTTCATTTTAATTACCTATTTTATTTTACCGTGAATAACTTAGCCTGAAAAGCCCAAGTTCACTTGTGCGAGCCGCAGCACTTAAACACAATTGCCGGCTTTATAAGCCGAACCCGCGCATGCGGCCACAATGACATTATTATAGCACGTGCCGCAGTGGATAGCGATTGACCATGAAAAAAAGAAGCGGTGATCTGCCCCTTCTTTTTAAAATAAACTTAACTCATTTTCTGTGCGGTAACTTGTTTTATTTCTGCCAAATAATTTTGCTGCTTATCCTCATCAAATTCATGTTCGGATTTAGCAATGATCAATGCTGCCAATGAATTCCCGACTACATTTACTGCGGTACGCCCCATATCGACCAAACGATCGACACCGGCGATAAAAGCCAAGCCTGAGGCAGGCACACCAATTGTCGTAATTGTCGCTAATAAAACAACAAACGAAGCGCCAGGCACGCCAGCCATCCCTTTTGAGGTGATCATCAACACCACTAATAAGGTGATTTGTTGACCCAAACTCAAGTGAATGTGGTAAGCCTGCGCTAAAAATAGCGCCGCTAATGACTGATAAATTGCCGAGCCGTCTAAGTTGAAGGTATACCCAGTTGGAATGACAAATGACGCAATTCCCTGACTGACCCCGTAACGCGGCATTTTCTCCATGATCCGCGGTAAGGCCGCCTCTGAACTAGCCGTAGAAAAAGCCAGCACCAGCTCATCCTTGATCACCAATAATAAATCAAAAATATTTAGATGCCAAATCCGCGCCACTGAACCCATGACCACTACTACAAAGAGGATCATCGTTGCGTAAGTGATCACCAAAAATAGTGCCAGTGGTTTTAACGCACTCAATCCGAACTGCGCAATGGTGACACCGATCAAAGCGAAAACACCAATTGGCGCTAACTGCATGATCCAATTAGTCATTTTGAACATGACTTCCGAAGTCGCTTCAAAAAAATCAGTCAGCACCTGGCCCCGTTTGCCAATCGCAGCAATACCCAAACCAAACATTACCGTAAAAAAGATAACGGGGATCATGTCGCCTTTACCTAAAGCAGTAAAGAAGTTAGTGGGAACAATATTCATAATAATATCGCCTAGCCCGTGGTTGGTCGCCGTTTTAGCCGTAGCTGTGTACTGACTGATCGATACTTTACTTAAAGTTTGAATATTGATCGTATCGCCAGGTTTAGTTAAATTACCGACTAACAATCCTAAGGCAATCGCAATTGTAGTCATAATTTCAAAATAAATCAGAGTTTTACCCCCAACCCGACCTAGCTTTTTAATATCACCCATTTTGGCGATCCCAACAACTAAACAAGAAACAACGATCGGCAATACGATCATTTTGATCAGATTAATGAAGATCGCACCAATTGGATTCAAAATAGCGATCGCCATTTTATTTTGATAAGATAGTGCGCCGACGGCTAAACCAAGTACTAAGCCAAGTACAATTCGCCAACCCAAACTAAGTCGCAATAGATGTTTTTGTTGCATGTAAGGTCCCTCCAAAAAAATATTCTTAATCTTTTCTCATATTCTCATGCTTTAAAATAACCATTTTTTAGTTTAGCACACCTTTCCTTTCATAACGAGCTTTCATTAAATTTTAAATGAGTTAACAATGTGAAATTCAAATATATTTTCTAATATATTGCAGCCACGTAAACAACGTTGCAGTCACCGTCAAACTATTGCAAATTTATACACAAAGCTTATCCACCTAGGGTTTATTGGTCATTAATGGCCAAACATACTCAAGTGATCGCAAAAACTAAAAAAATAAATTAAATTTCTAAATTTGGAATCTGTATTATATTAACGGCTGAGCTGTATCATAATTCACAGTCATACAGTAACTGCTGTGTTACTTTTATAAATCAGGAGCTTATCTAAATAATCTTTTCGATAACTAATTGGTATATGTACTAATTTCACTGAATGAAAGCGCTTTACTTTTAATGATATATCGATTAATCTAAGCATACCAAGTTGATGTCACCATTATCAAAAACAGGAGGTTCATATTATGAAAGTTGGTATTCCAAGAGAGATCAAGAACAACGAGAATCGTGTCGGTGCTACCCCAGCTGGTGTCGCTAGTCTGGTACATGCTGGTCATCAAGTATTTGTTGAACAAAATGCAGGGGCAAACGCTGGTTATCCTGATGCTGATTACGTTGCTGCTGGTGGGATCTTAAGTAGTGCTGCTGAAGTTTGGGCGGCTGAGATGGTTATTAAAGTTAAAGAACCATTGTCCGAAGAGTATCATTACTTTTATCCTGGCCTAATTCTTTACACGTATCTGCATCTAGCACCAAATCCTAAATTAACCGCTGCTTTAGTTGAGAGTAAAGTAACGGGTGTGGCTTACGAAACTATGGTCGGCACACACGGTGATTTGTCATTATTAGCACCAATGAGTGAAGTAGCAGGCCGTATGGCAGTTCAAGTAGCCGCTCATTTTCTTGAAGAAAATAACGGCGGTAAAGGGCTATTACTAGCTGGTGTTCCTGGTGTACCTAAGGGGCATGTCGTCGTAATTGGTGGTGGTACCGTTGGGTTCAACGCTGCAAAAATCGCCTTAGGGTTAGGCGCACGGGTTACCATTCTTGATATCGACGCCCATCGTTTGGCTGAAATTGACGACTTATTTAGCGGCCAAGTACAAACTTTGATTTCAAATATTTATAATCTTTCCACAGCAATTAAATCTGCCGACATCGTTATTGGTGCAGTATTAATTCCAGGCGCAACGGCACCAAAATTAGTCAGCGAGGAAATGATCAAATCAATGGAACCCGGCTCAGTAGTCGTTGATATTCCGATCGATCAAGGCGGTATTTTTGCTACGACTGACCACGCGACCACCCACGATGATCCAGTTTTCACTAAACATGGCGTCTTGCATTATGCCGTAGCTAATATTCCAGGTGCAGTTCCTAAAACAGCTACCGCAGCTTTATCCAATGCAACCATTCCTTATGCAGTTAAAATCGCTACTCAAGGATTGAATGCTGCAGCGAAAGCGAATAATACGATTTTAACTGGGATCAACACGTACAATGGTCTTTTGACAGAAGCAGCAGTCGGTGAAAGCCAAGGCGTGCCGAGCAGCGACTTCCTTAGTTTGATCAAGTAAATTGTAATGCAAGTGATTCAGCGTAACTGCTACTCATAACACATACTATTAAAGGGAGTTTCCATTATGAAATCACCTCCAGAAAATGAACCCGCACGTGGTCTAAAAAGCCGCCACGTTCAATTAATTGCCATCGGTGGTACCATTGGCACCGGCTTATTTCTAGGTTCAGGTCAAACAATTCAATTAGCAGGGCCTTCGATTATTCTCGGCTATTTATTAGTCGGTATCGCCTGTTTTCTATTGATGCGTGCGCTAGGTGAATTATTATTATCCAACCTAGGTTATCGCTCATTTGTCGATTTTGTTAGTGAATATTTAGGCGACCGGGTGGGCTTCGTCATCGGTTGGACTTACTGGATTTGTTGGATCACCATTGCGATGGCTGAACTAACAGCAGTCGGGATCTACTTCCGTTTTTGGTTCCCTAGCTTACCGCAGTGGGTCCCAGGATTATTCTTTTTAGTTATCTTGTTACTATTGAACCTAACGACAGTTGGTGCTTTTGGTGAAGTTGAGTTTTGGTTCGCCTTGATCAAAGTTCTGGCGATCATCGTATTGATCGTTGTCGGCGCTTGGCTAGTTGTCATTAATTTCAAAACACCATTTGGCCACGCCGGTTTTAGCAATCTTACCCAGTATGGGGCTTTTTCCCGAAAGGCGGTTCCGGCTTCCTACTATCCTTACAAATGACCGTATTCAGTTTCATCGGTATTGAAATGGTCGGGATGACAGCTGCTGAAACCCAAGATCCCGAAAATGTTATCCCCAAGGCCGTTAATAATATTCCCCTCCGAATCATTATTTTCTACGTTGGTGCAATGATTGCGATCATGGTTATTTATCCATGGACGGCAGTTAATGCAGA
Organism: Loigolactobacillus zhaoyuanensis; assembly: GCF_003946385.1. Taxonomy (GTDB): domain Bacteria; phylum Bacillota; class Bacilli; order Lactobacillales; family Lactobacillaceae; genus Loigolactobacillus; species Loigolactobacillus zhaoyuanensis. The sequence goes on along the minus strand of NZ_RHOE01000034.1, from coordinate 14,591 downwards.
TCAAAGCCCATTCGTTATGGTCTTCAAGGCCATTGGTATTCCTGCTGCCGCTGGGATCGTTAATTTTGTCGTGATTACCGCAGCAGCTTCAGCCTGTAATAGTTCACTATTTATCACCGGCCGTATGTTGGCATCACTGACCAAGGATGCACGACACCCAGCCACAAGAAAACTAAGTTTGTTATCTAAGCACCACGTACCCGGTAATGCCATCGGCTTTTCGTCGATCGTTATCGCGATTACAATTGGGCTGAACTACTTCATTCCTGATTATGTCTTTACCCTGGTTTCAAGTGTGGCCACAACTTGTTTCTTACTAATTTGGGCCAGCGTCGTGCTAACTCATTTGAAATATCGTAAAACAGAATCTGGCCGTAAAAGTACGTTCAAAATGCCTGGTGCGCCGGTCACTGATTATTTAATTTTAGTTCTACTAGCTGTTGTGACCATTGTTCTTTGCTTCCGCTGGGACACTGGTATCGCGCTACTCCTATCACTTGCATGGTTTATTGTGATGTACATCGTCAGCACCCGCATTTATACGCGGCGCAAAGTAGAATTGCAGTAACTAAAAAAGCTTTATGATCATTAGACTTAACGGTCTAGTTGATCATAAAGCTTTTTATTTGCGATCAATAACTGCCAAACACGTGACTGTAGAAGCTCTTCTCACCGGAATCACGCGCGATAAAGGCTTGCGTCCCATCAGTTGATTGAACCGTGATCTCGATCGCCGCTTCGCTAGGCAAATATTTATTTGCTGCGGTGACTAAGTACTGCGTAAAGCTCTTGATCTCAGTTTCACTGTAGAACTGGGTATTAACGGTAATGTTCATCCCTGATAAATTACCGTCTTTGTAATGCGTTTGTGCCGTCACACCAGACAAGTTAGGGAAAAACGATTCAACTTGTGTTTTAAAATTACTAAAATCATCAGCATCGCTGGAATTACCCGACTTGGCGCTGCCAACCACTGGTAAGACATAATTTGCTTCATCAACATTATGCCACTCACTGATCGTTTTACCACCATCACGGCTGATTCCGTAGGCGAAGAACGTCCCGCCAACTAAGCTATCATTGGTAGCCTGCTGATACAAAGCAATAACAATTGGCACATTACCAACGCCTTCAGTTTTACGCATTCGTGAAACGACTTTGTTGGCCATTGCCTTACCTTCGCTCACCATCTTGTCATGCGCGATCACTGTTTCGTACGTGGCACCATACTCTTCTTTTTGATAATAATCAGTTTGATTCATCGCCAAACCAATCGTCATCCCGCCAAGTTTTAGATCATTACCACTTTGCGTCATATAATCTTGTTCCTCGATTGCTTGCAAATAATCTGGATTGCGCTTAGTTGCATCCGTTTGACCATTGTCCTCCGGATTCAAGCCGCTGGCATTACTCTTAGATTTACGGTCAAGCCAATTTTGCGCTGTGGCTTTCTTTAAATACTGGCCTTCTTGAAAAATATAATCATCAGTCGCAAACTGTTTTTGCGAAATCGTCTGCAGCCCATTTTCAAAACTTTTCAGATTAGCGCCATTGGAGTTTTGATCTTTAGTCAATCCACGAGCCTTGCTAGTCTTATATTTACCATTTTGAATCACGCCTTGATATTCATCGTCAGAAGTTTGGCCAGTGGTTTGTATTGATGTTTTAGTTTTAGTGCTGCTTGTGGTGCCAACGCCAGACGAATTTAACCGGCCACACGCTGCCAACAGAACCACACTGACCGCTAATGCTAATATTGTGCTAAATCGTTTCACGATGTTTCCTCCACCTGTTCATAATTAAGGGATCGTTTCGTTACGAAACTTTTATCTTCACGACGGTTGTCCTTCCGACTAAGCCGAAGTACGGCAAGTCGGACACGCACCTGTTCATAATTAAGGGATCGTTTCGTTACGAAACTTTTATCTTCACAACGGTTGTCCTTCCGACTAAGCCGAAGTACGGCAAGTCGGACACGCACCTGTTCATAATTAAGGGATCGTTTCGTTACGAAACTTTTATCTTCACGACGGTTGTCCTTCCGACTAAGCCGAAATACGGCAAGTCGGACACGCACCTGTTCATAATTAAGGGATCGTTTCGTTACGAAACTTTTATCTTCACAACGGTTGTCCTTCCGACTAAGCCGAAGTACGGCAAGTCGGACACGCACCTGTTCATAATTAAGGGCTCATAACTCGAGCATGTGTCTTAGAGTCCATAATACCGCTAGTCGGTCAAATCCTGCAAGTTTTGTTCCAGTGTTGCTTCATCCCAGATCGTAACACCTAACTTTTGTGCTTTGGTGTACTTACTGCCAGGATCTGTACCGGCGACGACGATGTCAGTTTTTTTCGACACGCTGCCAGTGACTTTAGCACCAAGATCTTCCAGTTGCGTAGTTAAATCTGCACGCTTGTGGCGTTCTAGGGTTCCCGTTAACACCATTGTTTTACCAGAAAATGGTGTTGTGCTGACACTAGCTGGGGCTGGCCCCAAGTAACGCATGTTAACGCCAGCAGCAACTAATTGATCGATCAACTGTGGGACTTCGAGCGCATCAAAATAGGTCCGCACACTGTTGGCAATGATCGTTCCCGAGGTGGCGATCGCTTCGATCGCTTCTGCGGTGCTGGCCTGCAACGTTGCCATGTCACCAAAATATTCAGCTAAGGAACGGGCCATTTTTGCACCAACATGGCGGATACCCAAGCCGGTCAATAAACGTTCCAGCGAGTTAGCTTTACTGCGTTCAATGGCCTGCAATAAATTATTTGCTGATTTTTCTTTGAATTTATCCAACGTGATCAGTTGATCATAAGTTAATTGATACAAATCGGCCACATCAGCAACTAACTTGCGATCAAATAATTGCTGAACGATTTGTGGTCCTAACCCATCGATATTCATCGCGTTCCGTGAAGCAAAATGAGTCAGTTGTTCCTTGATCTGGGCTGGACATTTAGGATTAATGCAACGCAAAGCAACTTCATCTTCTAAATGGACCAATGGCGAATCACAGGAGGGACATTTAGTTGGTAACACATACGGTTGACTGTCAGCTGCTCGTTGTTCAGTGACCACCGCAGAAACTTCAGGAATAATGTCACCAGCTTTATGGATCAAAACCGTGTCATTCAACCGAATATCCTTTTGCTCGATCAAGTCGCCATTATGCAACGTCGCACGCGCCACAGTTGTGCCAGCTAATTGCACTGGATCCATCACTGCCGTTGGTGTAACGACCCCAGTCCGGCCAACTGTCCATTCGATATCATGGATGACCGTCTGTGCCTCTTCTGGCGGAAATTTATAGGCGATTTCCCAACGCGGTACCTTGACCGTATTGCCCAATTCAGCCTGTAAAGCCAATGAATTAACTTTCAACACGATGCCATCGATATCATAATCCAATTGGTTACGTTGTGCCTGATATTCAGCGATAAAGGCTTCAACCTCGTCCAGTGAGCGACACACCTTAGTTGTTGGATTCACGGCAAAACCTAATTCGTGTAGTCGAGTCAGTGCATCAGCCTGAGTAGTCACGTTTAGCGCAGCATAATCAGTCAACGTATAGATCCAAGTGGCTAAGTTGCGCACCGCGGTCACCTTTGAGTCAAGTTGTCGCAAACTACCAGCCGCGGCATTACGTGGATTAGCAAAGGTTGCCAGCCCATCAGCTTCGCGGCGTTCATTTAACTTAGCAAACGATATTTTCGGCATGTAACATTCGCCGCGAACTTCGATCGATAATGGTTCACTCAACTTTTGTGGAATTGATTTGACCGTTTTTAAGTTTTTGGTAATGTCTTCGCCAATTGTTCCATTCCCGCGGGTAGCACCACGAACAAAAATACCATTCTCGTAAATTAACGAAATTGCTAAGCCATCAATTTTTAATTCCACACTATAATCGATCTCTGCGGTCACATTTTTACGTAGCCGTTGATCAAAGTTCGCCAATTCAGCGACTGAGAAAACATCACCCATGGAAAGCATCGGCTGTTCGTGAGTAACTTTAGTGAAACCAGGTAGTACCTGGCCGCCGACTTGCTGCGTCGGTGAATCACTGGTGACGATTGCAGGAAAAGCCTGTTCTAGTATTTCCAGATCACGATAGTTTTCATCATAAATATGATCTTCAACTAACGGTTCATCTGCAGTGTAATAAGCCTGACTCCACTGCTCCAAAACATTACGCAACGCCAAAGCCGCCGCGCTAGCTTCCTGCTCTGTATACTGTTCGATCGGTTTTTCTAAAGTCATAAATTCCCCGCCAGAAACTTTCCAGCAGGCGCCACCTTCTTTCTTAGACTACCAAAAAGTAATTGCTATTTAAGTCACCATTAATCGAAGCTTTTTATGCAATCGACTAGTTGACGTCCTTTGTGATCGGTGCGAAAGCTGCCAACAATCGTTTGATTCCCTGTGATTTAAAGGCAATATCCAACTCGGCATCAGTGCCTGAACCATTGACCTTGACCACGGTCCCTTCGCCCCACTTTTTATGCTGGACTTTATCACCTGCTTGCCACGACTTACTTTCAGCGCCAGTGCTTGGCGTATTGGTAACCGCCTTAGCAGCGGTTCCGCGGCGCGTTTGGTAAGTTGTTGCCGTCGCGCGGGTGTAGTTATTGGCTTGGCGTGCATCACTAAATGGAATGTTCTGTTCGGATAAACTGCCGGCCGTCTTATTTTCAAACTTGATTAAGTCTTCATCGATCTCACCGACAAAGCGGGATGCCGGATTACTTTGCGTACGCCCATACAACATCCGTGAATAAGCATTGGTCAAATAAAGCTTCTTTTTGGCCCGAGTAATGCCCACATAAGCTAAACGCCGTTCTTCTTCTAGTTCATCATTTTCCATCATTGCTCGTGATAGTGGGAAGATGCCTTCTTCCATCCCCATCATAAAGACAACTGGAAATTCCAGTCCCTTAGCTGCATGCAGTGTCATCAAGGTAACTTCACTGCTTTCTTCTTCGATGTCATCTTGGGCTGAAACTAACGCTAAATCGGTTAAAAAATCGACGTAACGGTCACTATCAGTATCATCTTCATCATCGTAGCCATCATCAAACTCCTTAGTAACTGAAAGGAATTCTTGGATATTTTCGATTCGAGTTTGTGCTTCTAAGGTTTTTTCTTGTTTTAAAGTCTTCAAATAACCAGTTTGCTCTAGCATCTGATTAGTCAGTTCAGTGACATCCCATTCAGTTCGTTTATCACGCAGCGCAGTCATGGTTGTGGCAAAATCACCTAATGTATGCCGCGCTCGTGTGGCAATACCGTTAGCTAGATCCACGTTCCGCGCAGCTTCCAGCAACGACCAATTATTGTAGTTGGCAAACTCGCGTAACTTATCGATCGTTCCGTTACCAATTCCACGTTTAGGACTATTAACGATCCGTTCAAAATCGATCGAATCCTCTGGGTTAACGATCACCCGTAGATAAGCCAATACATCCTTAATTTCTTTACGATCATAGAACTTATGCCCGCCGACCATTTTATATGGCATATTCGCCTTAACCAAATTTTCTTCAATCGTCCGTGATTGGGCATTAGTTCGGTAAAGCACTGCAAAATCACCATAACGAAAATTATGATCTTCCATTTCTTCTTGAATTTTACCCACCACAAACCGGGCCTCATCGTGTTCATTTTGGCCACGATAATAAGAGATTTTGTCGCCAGTATCGTTTTCCGTCCACAACTTTTTAACTTGGCGGTTCACATTGTTATTGATCACTGCATTAGCTGCATTTAAAATCGTCTGGGTCGAGCGATAGTTTTGCTCCAACATAACAGTTTTAGCTTCGGGGTAATCCTTTTCGAAATTCATGATGTTGCTCATATCCGCACCACGCCAACCATAAATACTCTGATCAGCATCACCCACAACGCATAAGTTATGGTGGCGCTGCGCTAGCATGTTAACTAAAGTATACTGTGCTTGGTTGGTATCCTGATACTCATCGACATGAATATAGCGAAATTTTTCTTGATAATAAGTCAGCGTTTCAGGTGATTTACGGAAGAGCTCGATCGTCATCATGATCAAGTCATCAAAGTCCAATGCTTGATTAGCTTCTAATTCGTTTTGGTATGGTTCGTAACACTTAGCAACGATTTCTTCAAAAGGAGAACTTGCCGCCGCTGCATAATCTTTAGGCGTTAATAATTGATTTTTTGCATTGGAAATTTCACCGAGGATCGAGCGTGGCGTGAATTTTTTAGGATCAATGTTTTGTTGCGTCAAGATTCGGCGCATCAAGGTATTTTGCTCACCGGGGTCAGCAATGGTAAAGGAACGACTGTAACCTGACATTTTATCGATGTCACGCCGGAGAATTCGTACACACAGCGCATGGAAAGTTGAAACCCAAACGGCTTCCGCACGTTCGTTCAATAGATCCGCTACCCGCTCACGCATTTCGCGTGCTGCCTTATTAGTGAAAGTGATCGCCAAAACATGCCACGGCGCCACATTTAATTCCTCAATTAGGTACGCGATTCGGTGAGTCACCACGCGTGTTTTCCCTGAGCCTGCGCCAGCCATGATCAATAATGGTCCTTCTGTCTGCTGTACTGCCTCTTGCTGCTTATCGTTCATGCCCGTTAACAAATCCGTTGTGGCCATAACTTGCTCAGTCCCCCGTTTTTAATTATCCTATTTACGCTAACTGGAAAACGCCAAGTTAGCTTAACTCGGCGTCACATCATTCAACTCAACATTATACCAAAAATTTGCTTAAACTTCTGTAAAGAATCGAAAAAAGCGAACATAAATTCGTATAAAAAAAGCTAAAATCTAAATAGTCAGATTTTAGCGTCGATCAAAGCACCTATTTTCATTACCGCATTCCGGTGCCAGCCATAATATTTTGCGCAATCAAAATTACCCGTATTAATTAGGCGTTGCCGCGAAAGCATCAAAAGTTAGGCCCAAGAATATTGTGAGGATCAATAAATCTGCCGAACCACCTAAACTAAGCTTTTTCGCCGTAAATGTTGCATCCAACTGCCGTAAAAAATCTGTTCCCGCAGTGGTTTTACTGCCGCCTAGCGTGAAAAACATTTGTGTCTGTTGGCGCACCCAAATCAGAATTGCTGGGTCACCAGCGCGCTTGATCAGATTGGAATCATCACAGCATTGCGCGATATGCATTAAGGTATCCAGTAAACGCTGGTTAACGCTGCCGGTGCTAGTAGTTAGAAATGGTAGCGCGGTTTGAAAAACGCTTGGGAAGCCTGCTTGGGCCTCACCACGAATCCCAGTTTTACCGTACTTTAAGAAATGGCGTTCGCCGGCAGTCAGCTCGGCTGGTATTTTCTGTTGAAGTTGTTTAAAATCATTTTCTACTAGATCAACCAGCATTTTTTTCACCACAGTTTGAATGTCTACCGCCGTGAACGTTGCTTGAACTTGCGTCAAATAAGCAACTGCCGTCACCAGCACGCCTAATGAAAAAATCGCGCCTTTATGCGTATTAACGTTACTGGTCGCCGCAAACATATCCTTTTCTGCCTGGACACCCAAGGGCCTGATCTGTATAAATAATTGAGTAAGCTCACTGCCAGCAAAGCGCTGTCCGGCTTGCACGCACGCTTGAAAGTAACGTTCGAGACTAAGCGTGCTATCGATAAAAGTGAAAACCGTCATATCCGGATGGGCGCCATGGGTCTGCGGATCAACTAGACCAGGTTTCGGCGTCACAGAAACTTCGTACAGTAGTGCTTTAAGTGCATTTTGTACGATTCTGTCAGCGGCCAACATCACTGCTCACCTGCAGGCGGTAGCGTCGCGTAAATTTCTGAGATTTTTTGCTGTAGTATCGCAACACTATGCCGGCGCGAACGGGCACACGCTTTAGCTGGTCGTGAACAAATCAAACACGTCCGTACCGGCAAATCAAAATTACGCCGCGATAAATGGCCCAATGTTTGGTCCATCACATCAATATCAAATAGCCGACCAAGTTGGCGACCATCTTCAAACTGGATCGCAGCTTTTTTCAAAGCCAATGCTGCCTGTTCAATTACCAAAAAAGTCTCACAACCAGTTGCACGATTCCAATTAATTTCAGCGCTGATGGTAAACCCAGTCTGAACCAGATAATGCTTAAACTCATTATAGCCAATTGAAAACAAGCGGCTTAAATCGGCATTATTTTTAATCGGTCCCGGAATATTCAATTTAATTGCCACCAGTGTCTGCTGCGGATATTTGGCAACTAATTCATTTTGTAGGTCATTGCGGTCATCACGGTTGTCCATAACATCTTGCAAGCTTTGCAGCTTACCTTGCTCGAAAATATTCTTCATAGTTTACAATTCCTTTATCATTAAGACCACTGATTAAGTCAAAATCACTTGATTGCTTTATATTATACCTAAGCACACAAATCTAAAATAAAAAACGAACACCTTGATTTAATCTCATTAAGCGATCAAAATTCCGGTAATTCGTCTCTTTATCCAGTTAACTCATAATATCGCTGGTTGGTTGCTTTGAGTGTAGTAAGCTAATCTTTTACTTCCTTGATTGCATCGATGATCGTCCCATCACGATATTCAACCAAAGCAACTGTCCGCTCAGTAAATTCAATTGGTTTTGGTGTGCCAACGATTTTACTTGCCCGTTGTTCTAATTCTTCAATCGAAAATACCGGCACACTAGGTACTTTCTTCATAGCCGCAATTAAATCTTGGCGTTTAGGATTAATCGCGATCCCAACTTCCGTAACTAAAACATCGATTGAATCACCAGGCGTGACCACCGTTGATACAGCAGGAACGACTGTTGCGATTCGTCCGCGAACCAATGGCGCAGAAATAATGGTTAATTTTGCCGTTGCAGCATCTTGATGACCACCGACAGCCCCGCGAATAACCCCGTCAGAACCAGTCATAACGTTGACGTTGAATTTTGTGTCAATTTCTAATGCACTTAAAATGACAACATCCAATTGATCGACCATTGCACCTTTATTATAAGGATCTGCATACCATGAAGCATCGATCTCTTGCTGATTTTTAGAGGTGTGCATTGACTCAGCAGCGCCTTTATCGAAATCCTGTACGTCCATGATCTTATCGACTAAGCCTTCTTCAAGTAAGTCGATCATTGGCTTGGTGATACCACCAAGTGCAAAGGAAGCACGAATATCATTTTGCTTCATACTTTCACGTAGGTAACGCGTAACGGCTAGTGCAGCACCACCCGAACCTGTTTGGAAAGAAAAACCATCTTTGAAGTAAGCTGAATTAGTGATCACATCGTTAACCGTAGACGCAATTTTTAATTCTTTTGGATCCTTAGTAAAGCGAGTCGCACCAGAACCAATTTTGTCAGGATCACCGACTTTATCAATTTTCACCACATAGTCAACTTGCGTTTGCTTGATCGATGCTGGTGTATTTGGATAAGACACAATATTATCAGTTAAAAGTACCACTTTGTCAGCATATTGTGCGTCCATCAAAGCATAGCCGAGTGAACCAAAGACGGCTTCACCATCCATACCGTTAGCATTGCCTAAGCGATCTGAGTTAGGCACACCGAGAAAAGCGACGTCGATTTTAATGTCGCCCTGCTCGATAGCCCGTGCACGACCACCATGAGAACGGAAGATCACTGGGTTCGCCAAAGCACCGTGCGAAACTGCATCGCCTAGGGTACCGCGCATCCCGGATGACGTAATGTTTGTCACTGTTCCGGCTTCAATTGCTTTAACCACCATATCGTTCATCACGTTGGTCAATGAAGATGGTGCTAACGTTAGATCCTTGATCCCTGCGTCAATGATTGTTTGCATGACGAGGTTAAAGACAAAATCACCTTCACGGAAATGATGATGGAACGAGATCGTCATGCCATCGGCGACGTTATTTTCAACCACTTCTTTGATTGAATTTAACACCTTGTCATTACCAGTAGAAATAGCCACTTTATGCGGCGTCCGCGCAACGACTGTGCTGTCGATCGTGGTTGATTTAAATGGTTTAAAGCCCAACTGATTCATTAAGTCTTCTGGCAAGCTACGATTTACATTATTAATCAAGAATAACACCATCCTCATCTACTAAACCTGATGCTTTAGCTAATTTCATGACCCGTTGTGCACGTAAAGCAACGGGGCGATCGACCATTTGGCCATTCATTGCAATAACCCCAGAACCCTTTATCCGTGCGTCTTCAATGGCTGCCAAAACATTTTTCGCATTGATGATCTCTTTGTCTGTTGGCGCATAAACCGCGTTGACCATTGGGATCTGGCGCGGATTAACTAATGACTTGCCATCAAAACCTAACTGATGAATATGTTCAGTTTCCTGCTTGAACCCTACAACATCATCCGTATTAGTAAAAACAGTATCGAAAGCAGCAACACCTGCTGCCCGTGCTGAATTGAGAATCATATTACGTGCAAATTCTAATTCAGCACCACCAGGATAGCGATGGGTCTTCAAATCAGTGGTGTAATCTTCAGCTGACAAGGCGATCCCAATCATACGCTCCGAAGCAGCAGCAATTTCAGCGGCGTTCAGCACACCCTTAGCCGATTCGATAGCCGCCATCATATGCGTCGTGCCCACCGGAATATCAAATTGTTTTTCGGCGGCAACGATTTTTTCCTCTAATTGCTGGAGCATTGCGGCAGATTCAGTCTTAGGCAAACGAATCACATCAATACCAGCCTTGACCATCGCAATGACATCATTCTCCCAGAATTTTGTATCTAACCCGTTGATTCGAACAACTAATTCCGCATTACCATAGTCTTGAGTCATCAATGCTTCGTAAACTAAAATACGTGCTGCATCTTTTTCAGCTAACGAAACCGCATCTTCTAAATCAAACATGATTGAATCAGCGCCGTAGATGCCAGCGTCTTTTAACATTGCCGGGTTATTCCCAGGTACGAACATCATCGTTCTTCTAAGTCGTTCTTCCGTTGCGGCCATTTTACAGCACCTCCCATGATGGTTTGTCTGCGATCCCTAATGCACGATTAGCAACTGCTAATGTCCGTGCTTTGATCACACAGTCCAACGCACCCTTGTCGACGGCCTTAACATTGGCGGTATCGATATGATTAGCAAGCAGTGTTTGGCGAATGACATTTTCGATTTGTTCACCAAATTCTTTTTTGACGTCAGAATCCAATTGGATCTTGATCCCGTCAGTTCCCTTACCGATCATGATCTGGATATCTGATGATTCCAATGTTCCAGCCATTGCTGTATTTTCAATCTCCATTAATGTTCATTCCTCTCGTACTTTTTAATAATTATTCTTTCGCTGCTCCATCTCTTTGATGATGAACACCAACGATGATTCCAAATGTTGCTTAGTAATGAGTTCCAATGCATTCTTATCCTTCAGCCGCATGCTAGCATAAATGATTCGATGCTCCAATAAAGCTTTATCACGACGCTCATGTGCTCTGATTGCAATATCTCTAAAGTAAATCAAATACTCGCGCATTTTATAACTGATCGATTGTAAACGTGGCATATCAGCCTTACGATAAATCATCGCGTTGAATGCCGCGATTTTTTCTAGCACTGCGTCGACATCGTCCTCATCGTTTGCTTGATCAGTCTCAAGTAAAAGTTGATTCATTTCATCAAAATCAGCTTCGGTCATTTTATTCATAGCAGTAGCTTGAGCCAAAGTATCTAAAGCGATGCGAATCGCATAGATTTCATGGGCGTCCTTGATGCTGATCCCTTGGATAACAACGCCCCTGCCTGGAGTGTGTTTGACCAGGCCATCAAATTCTAATTGTTTTAGCGCATATCTAATTGGGGTTCGACTAATGTTCATTTGTCGAGAAACTTCTTTTTCGTTTATCCTGCCGCCGGTCGCAACCTCACCGAGAATAATGGTTTTACGCATCGCTTCATACAACAGTTGCTTAAGTGGCCGACTATCTGATAAATCTAAATTTTTTCCAGTTTCCCTAATAAAATCGTTCATTTGTTAAACCCCCAACGTTTAGTTTGCAAATATAAATCTATTGCGCAACGTGGATTGGCATATGACCTAAAGCTAAAACGGTAACGACGAAAATCACGAAAACGACTAGTGCATATTTAGCGGTTGCTTTCTGCCATTCACCCATGTCTAACTTAGTTAAACGTAATAACAAGTAGATGAAAGCAACTAATGGGCTTAACAAATGGAATGCCTGGCCCATCAATGAAGCTAAGGCCATTTGCATATCTGTAAAGCCATACTGCAAACCAGCTTCTCGTAATACTGGGATAACCCCGAAGTACCAACCATCATTAGATAGGAAGAAAGTCCCTGGTGCGGATAATGCGGTAATGATCAAGCCCCAGTAACCAGCCCATGAATGCGGAATAATCGTCGTTAAGCTCTTAGCCAACCCAGTTGCCATGCCTGAACCTTGGAACAAGCCCATGAATACACCGGCTGCGAACACTAAGATAACAACTTGAACTGCGTCACCACCGTTAGCGCCGATTCGTGCTGATTGATCTTTCAAATTAGGGTAGTTAACAACTAAAGCAATAACTGTCCCTAGTAAGAATAAGAGCAATGGCGGTAAACCTAAGTCGATAAATGAATCTATTACTAGCAAAGCAATCAATGACAGCGTCATAATACCATTAAAAGCGAATAACTTAGGCCGTTTCATCTTAGCTTTTTCAGGATCATCGTCTTTGATCAAAGCATCGATCTCTAAATCAGTCATTTCAGTAACGCCTAAACGAGCGCGTTCTTTTTTACCCATACCACGTGCTACAATAAAAATAACATAAAGTATGGAAATAATCATACCTGGTAACAAGTAGGTTAAGATATTAGCACCGACATGGAAGACCGCCATTGCTCTGGCAGTTGGTCCACCCCAAGGTAGCAAGTTCATGATCGTGTTTTGTAAAATCAATAATACTGCCAAGTTCATCAATTTCATACCTAGTTTTTGATAAATAGGTAAGAACGCGGAAACAATGATCAAGGTAGTTGTTGTGCCATCACCATTCATTGAAACTGCTGCGGCGACAATTGCGGTTGCCATCAAGATCTTCATTGGATCGCCTTTGGCAAAGTGGATCATTTTTTTAGTGATCGGATCGAATAATCCAGCATCTAACATAATTGAGAAATATAAAATCGCGAATAATAGCATGATCCCAGTTCCAGAAGTTGTACTGATTCCATCTAAAACCCATTTCCCTAAATTCCCTTTATCAGCAATACCAAGTATCATAGCAACAATTGCAAAAATCGTAGGAACCAATACTAAAGCACTTAGCGGAGACATCCATTTTTTCATGATCAGAACCATAAAGGTAATGACCATGAGGTAGGCGAATATTGTAATTAACATTGTCGTAATCCCTTTCGTAAAACAATTTTATTCTAAAAGCATCATTGTGATAGTTTGATCATATAAGCAGGAATAAAACGATTTAGCTTTCAAAATATAGCCCTAGTGTAGCAGAAAAGTTTAGCAAATATACTAATAAAGCATCAAAAGAACACAATGAAAACACTTACTATTGAGCCGATAGAATCATATTTTAATAATAACAATAGTCAAATCAGAACCAGCACTGTGAGACTGGCAATTATAAAGAATGCGCTTACACAAAAAGCGACTAAAAATTGTTCTTTGAAAAGAACATATTTAAAACATAAGAAACTCGTTTATTCGTGAATAATTACATATAATAGAATTATTAAGCGGGAATAACTTTAAATATAGGAGCGTGATGGTATGGGATTTTTCAAACGATTATTTGACAAAAGATCAGAAGTTCCCACAACGACGGATACACCTACTACGGCGACGCAGAATATCGACACAGAACAGTGGGTCACGGTAGAAAAATTTATTCCGTCAAATGATCCAGTTGAGAACAAACTAATTTCCGTTTTGATGGCAGCAATTGCCGCCGGTGACAATCAAAAAAGTCACTTTTCAATTAAAAATATTCAAAAACTTAATCCTAAGTTTAAGTTAGTCAGTTTATTAGCCACCAGCATTGCTGCTGGCGACGCCCCAGAGAAGAAATTCATTGTGAAATCAATTCAACGTAAAGTAGATTAGGAGAAAAATCATGTTACGAAAATTTAAAATTACCGTTGACGGTACTGAATATTTAGTTGAAATGGAGGAAATTGGTGGCACGGCACCCGTTGCCCCACAACCAACCGCCGCTGCGCCCACACCTGAACCCGCACCAGCCGCAGCGCCTGCCCCCACCAATGTTGCTGGCGACGCTTTACCCGCACCAATGCCTGGCTCGATCTTGAAGCTCTTGGTCAACGTTGGCGATGAAGTCAAAGAAAATCAGCCTTTATTGATCTTAGAAGCCATGAAAATGGAAAACGAAGTTGTTGCGCCGCATGCCGGTAAAGTCGCTGCTATCAGCGTGGTCCTAGGCCAAAATGTCAATGCCGGCGATGCGTTGATCACCATTCAATAGAAAAGGTAGGTTTATAATTTGGAAACACTACTACAAGGCATTACGTCGATCACTTGGCAAGAAGTTGTGATGATGTTGATCGGCGGGCTATTAATTTATTTAGGCATCAAAAAGGA
>NZ_RHOE01000033.1 GCF_003946385.1 Loigolactobacillus zhaoyuanensis | reverse complement strand
TTACCACGCCGGCAGTCAGGTTACCAAACCCCAAAAGAGCTTTTCTCCGCTGCCGCTGGCTAAAGATTGAATCTTTAAAATATGAATATCAATGAAAATACTGTCTTGCCGGGATTTATTGCGTGGCTAATTTGTTCTTGCAATTTGGGCTTTAACTTCGGTACGATCCGTCCCGGTGGTATTAATAAAGCACTGAAGGATAACGTCGGTCTTACCGATGATAATGGTAATTCTGAAGGTGTGTTACAAGTCACTGACTATCGGACAGCTGACGATGCAAGCCAACCTGACTCTGCTGCCGGTAACCTTGGGTACACGGTGACGGCCCAGCTTGGTGAATTTATCGGTAAGGCCGATCCAGATTTAACCAGCGGTTCTAAATTTACCACCGCTGCTGGTACAACAGCGACACCAGCATTCGTGATGACGCTTAACCAGGTAACGGGTAATACTACAGTAACTGGTCCAGTTGATAAGGATAGTACTCAGGCAACCTTAGAAGCTGGCGGCCCTGAAGCTAAGGTTTTAGGTTTTAATGCTGATGAGGGTAGTTATGGCCAAACCACGATCAATTACAAGGCAGCTAATGCAGCAAGCTTAACGGCACCAATTAATGTAACTGCAGGCTCTTATGATGCATCTGTTACTTGGACTTTGAACGCAGCAGCAAGTTCTAACGAATAAGCAACACAACAAATAAGATCAAACGTTTAGTGGTTTTCTGCTATTAGGCGGTAGCGGGGGTGGGCAGATACTTGGCTCACCCCCGTTTAGTATAAAAGACAGCGAGCAACGAACTAAAGCGCAACCGATTTTGTTATAATGAAAGCGGAAGCAAGTAGGCAATCATTTATAAACGCAATCATTGCGTAGGAGGAAATTCAGATGAAGAAAATCAGTATTTGGCTAACGGCGTTTTTGGCGCTCGTTTTGGGTGGCTTGACGTTGACCAGCGCGACCCAAGCGGCCACTACTAATAGTAATTTTACGGTGATCCCGTTGTACTCAGAGAACCAGCGGGCCCAGGATGGCTACATCAATGTGCTGGCCACGCCAGGCAGTCAACAGACGGTGTCGGTCAAGGTGACTAACTTAACCGATAAAAATCGGACCTTTGCGGTGGCGATGTACACGTCATACACCAATTCTGGTGGTGAATCAGTCTATGACAGCAAGAAAATTCCTAAGGATTCAACGCTGACCTATTCGCTACGCAAACAGACTGAATCGCCGAAGCAGCAGACGGTCAAAGTTCCAGCTAACGGCAGCACCAACGTTTCCTTTACCGTTAATGTGCCGAATAAGAATTATCAAGGGTTGATCGCCGGTGGGATTCGGACTTGGCCGCTGCATGAAAAAGCGGACGTTACGACGACCGCTAAGCAAACTTTGCTGAAAAACAAGTATGCGTTTGGCATGCCGGTACTGATTCGTGTACGCGATGAAGTCGGTAACGCTAAAATGAAGTTAAACCAAATCTATCCGGGTGTGCGCACGGGCCACACTGCGGTAATGGTCAACACGCAAAATACTGCGCCATGGCTATTACCATCCGTCAATATTGATGCCAAAGTGACGAAAAAAGGCAGCAGTAAAGTGATCCATCACGAAGTCCAAAATAGTCGCTCAATGGCGCCTAACTCCAACTTCGACTTTGCCATTGATTGGGGCAAGCAACGCTTAGAAGCAGGCACTTACCATTTGGATTACACGGCGAAAGCTACTGGTGGCACGTTGGGTTGGCATTTCTCCCGTGACTTCACGATCACCGCAGCCCAAGCGTCTAAGTACAACAAGCAAGCCGGCTTCAAGCCAAACTACACGTGGTTATATATTGCCATCGGCGTGCTGGTATTGATCATGTTCGTGTTAGGCGGTTATCTACTCGGTCGTCGTGGTCGCAAGTCAGATGATAAAAATGAGTAAAAAATTTCACCAATTGCACAAAGGCTGGCTGTTGTTAGCCGCATTGTTACTCGGCTTACTGCTGCACGCAGCACCAACGCAAGCGGCGATCGACAATATTGCCGTGGTGCCGCAGACTTCGGGGGCAAATACTGAGCGGTTTCAACTGATCGCCAAGCCAGGCGCCACGCGACAGTTAAAAGTGACGCTGACGAATTTTGCCAGCAACGCGCAAACCATAACGATGGCGCCGCGCAACGCCACAACAACGTCTCAAGGCAAGATCTTATTTAACCGCACCGGTAAAATCAGTGGTGCACCAGATTTTCGGCAAATGGTCAAGGTGCAGCGCTATACCTTGGCCGCTAAGGAAAGTCGCACGGTGACGATCACGGTGCGCGTGGCCCAAGCGAAGTTTAGCGGGCTGCTGATCGGCGGCTTACACTTTTACGTCGCCAGCAACAGCAGTGCCGCGGTTGATGTGCCTGTCTGGCTGACCGAAACTAACAAAAGCGTGACGCCGAAGTTAGCCTTAGCTGGGCTAGACGCGCAGACTTACGGCGGCCAACCCTACTTGATCGTTAATTTAGAAAATCAGCGTGGCGCGTTACTGAAAAACGTCACTGTTGATCTGAAAATCAAGCATTATGGCTTTCTCGGCATCGGCAGCACCACAAGCTCGTTTGTGCAAACGTACAAGAACTTTGCCCCGTATTCGCGGCTACCGCTGACTTGGGGTCGCTCAGGCAATCCCGTTAAAAGCGGCCGCTACCAAGTCACCGGCACGATCACCAGTCAAGGCAAGCAATGGTACATCAAGCAGCGGGCAGTCCTAGATAGTAAGACTGCCAAAGCCGCCAACGCGAAGACAACGAATTTGACCAAAGATTATACCTGGATTTTATTGCTGGTCGTTGGTCTGCTAGTTGCACTGAACGCAGTGATCGTGGTCGTGATCATCCGGAAACGCAAGCAGAAATAAAGTTCCAATAGTTCCATAGCCACACATCGACGGCCAAACGTCCTTGTGTGATTGTACCTTGTTTTATTGAAGACGTAGCTCTGTCGTTTGTTTATATATTGATTAGTGAGATGGCTCAAAGTTTGGAAGGAGTGATCGAGTTGAATAAGCGAAAATGGGTACTGTTTGTCACCTTATTGTTGGGTATGACCGCCGTTTTTGCGTCACGGCCAGTGCAGGCGAAGACTAGCAATAGTTACACGATGACCGCGCAACTGCCGACCACGCAAACGAATCAGCAAGTCACATATTTTGATTTAACGGCGGCGGAAAATAGTGTGCAGCCGCTGACGGTGACGGTCAATAATACGTCGCAGCAGAAATTGACGATCAAAGTCGCCGCCAACGATGCTTACACCGCCAATAACGGCTCGATTGCCTATGATCGCGCTGACGTCAAAAGTCTCAGCGCACCGCAAGCGTTACGCTTTAGCCAGTTAGTTCAAGGCAAACGCACGCAAAGTGTCACGCTAGCGGCTGGCGAAACGAAGCAGGTCACCTTTAACGTGAAAATGCCGGACGCGCCATTTAGCGGCATGATCCTTGGCGGTATTCGCTCGACGGCAATGTTAGGCGACGATGGCAATAATGTCCAAAGTCAAGTCGCCTACAATCTCAGCGTGGTGCTGCGGCATGACGCTACGCCAGTAATGCCGCATTTAAAAATAGCCCGTGTTTTACCGGGTTCACGTTTAAGTAAATCCGGCTTGCTGGTTCGTTTACGTAACAGTAAACCCAACATCGTCAGCCAAATGACCTTTGCGGGAACGGTAACGCGGCCGGGCAAAACGAAAGTGCTCGCTACGTATAAGCAAAAAGAATTGCAAATGGCGCCTTATTCAGAATTGAATTATTTCATGCCGACGAAATTATTGCAGCCCGGCAACTACATGCTGCATTTGCGGCTCACCGGTCGCGATGGCTACGCACAAACGCTGACCAAACGTTTCCACGTCGATCAAGGCCAGCAGATCAGCATGAATGAGCAAAAGTTACCCGTAACTAAAACGAATTGGTGGCTGTACATTGGCAGCGGCGCCGTTATTATTTTAGCCGCCGCTGGGGCAGTTTACTGGGCGTACCGCAAAGGCCGCATCGGCGGGCCGCGGCATCGACAGAAGTAGGGGCACACACAACGACGAACGTATAGGTAAGCAGTGAAGGGAGTTGAGTGTCATGATTAAATTGAAAAAGTATGTGAAATTCGGTTTGACCACACTACTCGGCTTAGCGGCCGTGGGGCTATTAGCGACATCGGTGCCGGTATACGATAATACTGGAACGGGAACGCCGGGTTTTAATAACAACAACTATACCAGCACATCTGGGATGACAATGAAAACAGGGGTGGCTAATCAAGGTGGAACTGTTTTAAGTAGCGGTAACGCAAATGTAAATGCTGAATCCAATATTAATATTGGATTCAGCAACGCTACTTTTACTACAGAGTATACAGATAATGCAGGGCTTGATAGTCAAGGTGTTATACCGTCCCGTGATGATCCGAATGTGAATAATTTAGAAACAGGTACCGGCACTGCATCACATTTAATGGTGAATGACAAAGGATTAATGAATAATAACGGACAGCTATATCAAAATGGCTTTATTAAAGTGACTGGTTCGATCGATATTAAGGCGACAATAAACAAAAATATTTCAAAAGAAGAAATCCAAAGTGGTAATTATGGTGCCATGGTTAAAGTAACGTTACCAGAAGACGTTGACGCCAGCCAATTGCAAGATGCCATTCAGTGGGATAAAGCATATTTTATGCTGAAGCTGGATGATATTAAAGTTGCAGGTGTTAAATATGGTAGCCCTTCGTTCCCAATGCAGTTTGACCACCATGTTTATCTAGATCCAAATCAGGCTAATGCCTTTTATTTAAAGGTCAAGGGGATTCCAATTAACGTTGTCGATGTTAATAGTGGTATTTCCGGTGGTGCTTATATGCAGTTAGCGCGTCCGGGAAAAGACAACACTGATCTAGCGAATAATATCACTAGTAATTCGAGCAACGGTGGTTACTTGAATCCAACGGCATTATTCGGTACAAGTAGTACTTCTGGTACAACTAATAATTCATTATTTAATAGTACTTGGTCATTTGACCTCACTAACGTTGGTGGTGGTGCATTACAAAAAAACGGTGATATTGGGTGGAGCTTCGCGATTGCTAATGCGGCACCAAATTTTGCATGGCTAATGGGTAGTGGCTTTACTGGTAAAGCCAATATAAATTTTTATGTTAATTTGAATAAATATACCGGCAATATCAAAGATATTTCACCGAATAAACAGTTAACGGCAGGCAAATTACCACCATCATCACGTGCCGATGGTTTATTTAATCTAAAAATTGATGTTTTTGGAACCAATCAGTTAATCGATCCGTTTTCGGCTAGTGCCAGTAAATCGGCTGCCGGTAGAACACCGATTGATTACGCTTTAGTCAGTCCGAGTGCAACGCCGACGCCAGCCACGGTAACTTCTAATATTACATCTTGGAGCGCTTATGCTAGCCCATGGGACACTAAAAAATCTCTAAACGCAGCAACTTCCGCTTGGGAATCGGTTGGCGGTAGTAAAACAAGGCTGAATAATGTTGCGTTGAATGATACATTGACTGATCGCGTGGTGACGCTGGATGTGTTGACTGATGGTGTAATGACGGGTAAGGCAATCGATTATTCTGGTACCAAAGCACCTGTTTTAGGCGCAGTTGGTAGTAATCGCTTTGCTCGCGCAGTGAATTATTTTACGGCGGGTGTAGCTAACGCAGATAAAACTACTGCTACTGCTACGCTGACAGCGAAAACATATACGGCGATGACGGCGGGTAAGGCAGATACAAGTAAAGATGCTGTTCTGGCCGGTTTGCCGTCATTAACACCTAATACGACCAATAAAAATTATCTTTACTACACGGGAACTACTACCAGTTCAGCAGGTACGCAAATCCCGCTGTTACCGGCGCCGCTATTCTTTAACCAAACGAACTTACCGGCGGCACCGACGATTGCTTGGAACAGCGACAATGTTTACTATATCAAGAAAAGTGAGCTGACCAGCGGCAAAACAGTGGCGCTCAAGGGGACTTGGGGCGACGACTACGCCAACGCGGATACGATCAGCGCCAATGATAATAAGTCAGGCACGACGCTGGCTAATTTTGCCAAAGTGGAAGCTAACAGCAGTAAAGCCTTTAGCCTAAACGTTGCTAGCGGCACCACTGCCACGAACAACCCGCTGAATTTGGGCACGACGGATGCCACGTTGCTGGGCTTGCACACGATCACGGCAACGATCAATCGACCAACGCTGAAATTAGCTAACGGCGAGACGATCACGTCCAACGCCAACGCTAAGGCGACGCTGAATGTTTATGTGGTCGACGACACGACAAGTTACAACGTGACCGCCACTAAATCAATTCTGATCAGCGGCAACAAATTCAGCCAGCAAACGGTCCACGGTCCAACCGCCGGCAACAATCAAACTGGCGACACGGTCACCTTTGAAACTGATGTGACTAACAAAGGTACGGCCAGCATTGCTAAGCCGGTGCTCTCAATGCCGTTACCAAGTCAGCTGAAAAATCTAAGCGGCGTGACCGCGACGATCAATGGCACCACTGTGACCGCCACGGCAACGGTGACTAACGGGATGCTGCAGATCGCGCTGGCGAAACCAATTCCTAGCGGTGGCAGTGCGGTGATCACCTATAAAGTACAAGCGACCGCCACAATGCCAACTGGCGGCTTGACTTCCGCCGATATGATAATGGATGGCACCACGTATGTAGGTGCAACCGGCAAGGTCACCTTGCTACCAGCCCCTAGCGGCGGTATTGAGATCACGCCGCCGACTAATCTGGAGTTTGGCAAACACCAAGCTGTGCCGGGTCTGTATAACAATACTGACGGCGACAAAACGTTGCTTGTTACCGATAACCGGGCGACACCAGGCCCATGGACGGTCAGCGCGCAGCTGAGTAATTTCAGTAACGCGGATGGTAGCCGCAAGCTAACGGGTGAAACGGCGCAGATCACATTTGGCACGCCCGCCTTGAGTAGTGCGGTTTATGTCGCCGGCGGGACCGCCAAAGCGCTGATCAGCAATTCAAACTCCCAGACCAGCAACGCTTATATCTTTAAGAATATTCAGTTGCAATTAGCCGGCACCAAAATTCAGCCCGGTGATTATCACGCGACGATCACTTATTCATGGACCGACGGGGTGAAATAAAGCAGCAGCAATTTAAATTTGAGACGAAAAGATCGCTTTACGCCCGATAATAAAAATTAATGAAGGAGGCGAGCAAATTGGCGCAGCGAATCAAGTGGTTAGGCTTTTTGATACTTTGTATGGGGATGACCTGGCTAGCTTGTTTGGTTGCGCCGCAAACGGCAAATGCTTCGGTGATTTTAGCTACTGATCCAATGTGGGGGACCACCGCAAATCCTTGGCAAACCAATCCGAAAATGACTAATCCTGGTGGCATCTATAAGATGACGGGGACGACGATCAGTGAAGGTAGTTATAATTATCAGTTCACCTATACCGGCCATTTAAGTGATTTGGTCAATTTTGTTGCCGGAACGACTACGCCCGCACTGTCCAAGTTGAGTACGCACATTTATCTGCCTAATCTTAACTTGGCTCAGGGTCAACCGAACTATGACAGCAGTGTTGTCCCGCAAGTGACGGTAGCCGATGGGACCAATATTAGTACGAGTACGAAATTTACGGATGTGGGGCTGGATGATAATAAACTTAGTGCCGCTAATTATTACACGCGGATCGAATTTACTTCTGGGGTCATGCCAGCGTTTAACCCCGGGTTAAGTAATCTGAATGATGTCGTCACGATAACGTTTAAAGTCAAATTAAGTCAGCCTAGTAACGCGGGCACTGCACAGGTTAAGATCAACAATAGTCTAGCAGTAATTCCTGTAGTATCTAAGGCTTTTTATAAAGACGATGTGACTGGCGCCGATCTAGCCCCAGCAGTTTCCTTTGGTGAGGGTGGGGTACTCGGTGCACCAGTCAAGCAAGCCACGGCCTTACCGATCACTGACTATGGTGGAACAAAGTATCGCTATGATCATTACCAAAAAATAGTCAAGGAGGGCACGTCACTTAACCCATATTCTGGCAGTAATAGCACTTCGCTACCTGGTATACCTTCAGTTGATTTAACGTCGAAGACACTTAACAGTTATGTTTTCTGGTATGAGCCAAAAGACACAAACATTACGGTCAATTATGTGAATCAGTCAGGTACTATTATGAAAACTGAAAAAGCTTGGGCCTATAATTTAGGCCACATCTACAAAAACGGTACCACTGAAGAAATTGATGCTAATTTAGTGACGCCCGCAGATACTGTGACCTATAGCGGGAAAACATATCAATATACGGACTATTCTTATACCGGTGACGAAACCGACGAAAATGCAAAAACGGAAAGTGGCACTGATATCGCGCAATTGAAAAAGCTGACGACACAGGTAGGCGCTACCGCCGGCCACCAAGTGCTTACTTTTGGCTATAACGTTGTCACCAAAACCAACGTCGGAGTCCATTACTGGGATATCGATCAGCAACCAACCACCGTGCCAACTGGTAGTGAAATGGATGCCGATAAAGCAACGACGAATCCAACTGGCTTAGGTTTTACCAAGTTAAGCGGCGATAAAGATACGCCGATCACCGGCGGCACGACTGATCCCATCGATGTCGATGGCAGCGGTGGGGTTGCTGCAGCTAAAGCGCCAGCCGGCTGGTACTACGTGGGTTATCAATACAATGATGGCAGCGGCAGCAACAAGTGGGTGGCGTATGATCCTAAAACCCCAAGCACGTCACGTTTTACCGGTAAGTTTTCTGCTAAAGATCAGGGCGTCAGCTTTATGTATCGCCGGGTCAGCGCGCTGGCAATGGTCTTGCCGGCTACTTTAGACTTTGGCACGGTGGTCCCCGGTGTGACGAGTACGAATTTAAAAACAACCACTGGTGCTAATGCTAATGCTGATAGTTTGCAGGTCAAGGTCAAGGATGATCGCCAAGCGACCACGCCAACGAATCAATGGACAGATCCCTGGTATTTAACCGTTAGTGGTGCAACATTGACTGCAACTAAAAATCAAACGGCAGTTGCTGGCGCGTCGATCAGCCTTACTGATGGGGCGATCCAAGTGCCAACTACTGGCGTTGATCTAGCGTCTGATTTTACTTTGCCACTGGATGGAACGCTGCAGATGGTGCTGACTAGTACGACTGCGCCAGGTGGTAGTTCGCCGACTGCCAGCTGGGCTAACGCCGATGTCGCGCTGAACTTGCCGACCACAACGACAGTCGCGCCAGGTGAGTACCACTCGACCTTGACCTGGACGTTGACCTCAGGCTATTAAGCCTATATTTATAAATGGATGGCGTTAAATAAATTAATGACGGAAGGTGACGTAAATTGAATAAACTGATGCGACATTTAGGTTGGTGGTTTGCCTGTATTTTACTACTAGTGGTCGGTGGGGCCGCAACAAAGGCGGTAGCGGCGACTTATTATCCGGTGACCCCCACCGATAGCTTGTGGCAGAATTGGCAAAAGGACCCAGTGGCTATTTCCAAAAGTCTTACGATTGCAGCGAAATCTGCAACTTCTGGTAATTATAATTTTCAAATTATCAACCAGACAAAGGGTTTAGGTGGTCTTATTAGCATGACGGCTGGGGACACGACACCAACCGTGCCAGCACTACAATTTACGTTCCAAATTCCCAATATCGGTTACGCCCAAGGCAAACCTAATTATCAAGCCAGTGTCGTGCCAACATTTACGGTGGCAGTCAATGGCGGCACACCGATCACGGTCGGCACGCCAACGATCACGGAGTATAAACTTGGTGCCAAGTATTACACGCAAGTTGTGATGCCTAAGTTGACGTTTGCAACCCCGTTACGTAATACCGATCAATTAACGCTTAATTTGAAAATTAAATTGCAAGATACGAATAATAGTGGCAGTCCTACAACGATAACGACGATTGTTGATCCGGTCAGTGCGGCGGACCCTGTCTCGCCGATCATCCCCCAAGTGATCAAGGTCTTCGCACGCGATAGTGCCACTGGCGCCGATTTAACGACGACGCCAACGATTTTTGGTAAAGCGACTAGTGGTTATAGTCTAGATGGCGAATTAGGCAACCAGACGAACACCGCGACAGCAGCTACAACCGTGACTAGTAATGGCACCACCTATCGTTATGGTGGCGGGCAGTTATTTAATGGTAACAGTAGCACGGCCTTTCAAACGGTTGATAGTAAAACGTTATCGATCGCCAATTTGAAAACCACGCTACTTAAGCAGGCGGTGATGTTTTGGTATAACGCCAAAGACAGTAAGATCCCGGTTTACTACGTTGACGCGAACAATAAAGTGATCGACACTGCCAGCACAACGCCGGCGCCGACTAGCCAAGCTTGGGGCTACAACAACGGTAATATTTACAAGGATGGAACGACTAGCGAAACCAGCGCCAATTTACTGACGGCGCCTAAAACTCTGACTAACAGCGGTGGTAGCTACGCGCTGAAAGATTACGCTTATTATGGTAATTTCACTGGTAGCGGCGTGCCGACCACCACGCCGGATGCCACTGGCACTGACATTACTCAGCAAACGTTAGCCGGCCAAGTCGGTAAAGAGGTCATCGTTTTCCGCTATGAAAATGCGCCGGATGAAAAATTCGGTGTCCATTATTGGAACATTGATGTGTTAGGTAATAACACTCCAACAAATACTTCAACGGCAAATGATAGTAATTCAAGTAATCCACCAGGCTTTGCTTTTCAGTCGACAGCGGGATCAATTGGCAGTTCAGTTGACGTCACGGATAACCAGCCGATCGATAGTAATGGTAGCGGCGGCGTGGCGGCACCGAAAGCACCGCTGGGGTGGTCTTATATCGGTTACCGCTACAACGACGGTTCAGGCACGACAAAATGGGTCGCTTATGATCCAACCACGCCGAGTACAGCGCGGTTTAAAGGCAAGTTTGTTGCCGGCGAGCAGGGGATCAGCTTTCTCTATCGCGATACGAGTAAGTTGGCGCTGACGGTACCGGACGAACTTGATTTTGGGACCATGGCCACATTGGCGAACACGACGACCAGCACTGAATTAAAGTCAGCCACTATCGGCGGTACTGTGGTTCCCGATGGCCCAGTGGTGGCGGTGACAGATATGCGCGATGATGCCACGCCGACTAATTCACAATTGGATCCGTGGCACGTGACGGTTGCTGGGTCAACCTTGACTGGCGATAGCACCGGCCAAGTTGCCGACACCGCGATCAAACTCAGCAACGGTAGCGCAGAAGGTAGCGGCCAACTAGCGACGGCGATCAACATTCCCTTAGATAGTCAAACGATCGTGCCGGTGCTGGATAACACTACTTTAGGCGGTATGACCGACACGATAGCCAGCTGGCAGTACGCCAACGTCACCTTAGACGTTCCCGCAGGCCACGTCATGGGGCCGGATACGTACCATTCAATTTTGACCTGGACCCTAACTTCCGGCTATTAAATAAAATGCTTTTTGAAAAATGGCGCGCGCCAGCGACTAATTTAGTGGCGTGGCGCTATTTTTGTGCTTATTCAGCTGTTGAACTTTGTAGAATTTAGCGCTTTAATAATTGTAGAGCAACGTGTCTTGTGTATCTAAACGAATTCAACTACAATTGAGTTAATAAGGTTTAACCGAAAAATTTGCATATTGAACTAATAGTATTAATTAGTGGAATGAGGCGAATACAATGTTGAAGCAAATCTGCGGTTTTGGTAAATGGGTCGTATTTGCGTTGCTATTAATGCTAGGACTTAGCGCAGGAGCAGTGCACGCGGCCAGTTACGATTCATTAGCACCGTTACCAACAGATGCTTTATGGGGCACCGCCGATTCGCCATGGCAAGCGGAGACAGGGCTGAGCGGAAAAGCAGTGGTGTGGAAGAAGTATGCCACTGTTTACAAGCCTAATAATTATGCGGCTACCTATACTGGATCAGCTGCTGACTTATTCGAAGGTTCAAGTGACACTGATACGTACACCTCACTGAAATTTAGTTTTTCAATCCCTAATATCAATGGGGCTGCTGGGCAAGCTAACACTAATTATAATAATGTGAAGCTTTGGACAACGATACAAATAATAGGCGCAGGAACACCAGCCGGGCCTAACGTACCCGCAGCAACAGTTGATTATTCTAGTGGCAGCGCAGGTAACTATGCGACTAAGGTAACCTCAGTCGTAGCGACGCCATCCCGGCCAATCAAGGCGACTGATCAAGTCAAACTCATAGTTTATATGTCATTGAATACTGACTTTGCCGCAGCATTACCGGATTCAATGGCTACGGGGATCAGTGTGGTAACTTCACTGGGCACCGATACCGCCACTGACGTTCCCCAAGTAATCAAAGCTTTCACTCGTGACAGCGTGACGGGCGCTGACATTGGTACGCAGCCGATAGCGATTTTTGGTGAAGGCGAGGCAATGGGGGCAATTACACACGAAGTCACAACTCAATCTGAGCTGAATGACGGTGATTATCGTTATGCCGGCGGACAGTTATTTGACAATGAAAGTAGTGTAGCGAAGCAGACCGTTGATTCAAACACGCTAACGATTGCCGATTTGAAAACGTCGTTGCTCAAACAAGCGGTGATATTTTGGTATGACGCCAAGGACAGTAACATCCCGGTGTACTATGTTGATGAGAACAACCAGGTCATCGATACGTCCAGCATGAGTTCGCCGCCTACTAGTAGCGCGTGGGGTTACAATAATGATCATATCTATCAAGCGGGAACCACCACGGAGGATGATGCTAATTTGCTGACAGCGCCGGATACGTTGACTAGCGGCGATAGTAGTTATCAATATCAAGGTTATGATTATTACGGCGATACGGATAATAGCACCGTTCCGACAACTGACGCTACAGCTACTGGTACTGCGCTCAAGCAGCAAACACTGGCTGGTCAAGTCGGTAAGCAAGCAATTGTTTTCCGTTACAAGACGGCAGTGAAGACCACGACCAATGTGGGTGTGCATTACTGGAATATTGATAAGTATTCCAGTAATGTGCCAACGAGTAGCAAAATGGATGTAGATGATAATGCGACAAATCCGGCAGGGCTCACCTTTACTACCCCACTGACAGGGGTTGCAGGCGCAGAGATCACTGGTACAACCGCTGATCCCATCGATACAGACGGTAGTGGCGGTATTGCAGCGCCAAAAGCGCCTGATGGTTGGTACTATATTGGTTATAACTATAATGATGGTAGTGGTACTAACCAGTGGACAGCCTATGATCCTAACGATACTAGTACAGCGCGCTTTAAGGGTAAGTTTACTGATCAAGATCAAGGTATCAGCTTTTTATATCGTCAAGATAGTGCGCTATCTTTAGTGTTGCCGGATATTTTGGATTTTGGCACGGTATTACCTGGGTCTAGTAGTACCAGTTTGCAAGCAACAACTGGGGGCGATAGTGGTAATCCTAATGGTTTAATGGTTGCTGTTCTCGATGGGCGCAGTGAAACTGAGGCGACTAACGCTCAGCTTGATCCTTGGCGGCTAACGCTTAAAGGCACCGTCTTAACTGATTCTGATAGTGGAAAATCGATTACAGATGCATCAATTGATCTCGCGGATGGTGGATTACTGACGCCAGTTCCAGGTGTAACTTTGGCCGACTCATTTACTTTACCGTTGAATGGAACTACACAGTCGAATGGAACTGAAATGCTGGTGTTTACTAGCACCGCTGGACCAGGTAAAAGTTGGCCAGTGGCTTACTGGGCGAACGCTGACGTTAATCTTAAGTTTCCGACGGCATCGTTGCTTAAGGCTGGCGAGTATCATTCGACACTCACTTGGACCTTGACCTCAGGCTATTAAAATAAATGGGCACGCCGCAAATGATATTTTACGAGGGTGCCCATTTTTTTGTGGATTGGGATTTATTTCAAAGAATGTCATAAAATCACCATAATTTTAGCGTATGCTTGAGTTAGAAAGTACTAAGAAGACAGTTAGGGGTGTTCATGTTGTCACGATTTAGTTTAGTGATCATAAGTTGTCTCAGCTTGTTGTTTGGCGGTGCCAGTGTGGCGGCCGCTACGCCAGCCACGACATTTAGCGTCTCACCAGTGCTGACGGATCTGCCAGTGACCAATACGCAGTCATTTTTCAATCTGCAGGTCAAGGCAGGCACCAGTTACCAATTGCCAGTAAAATTAAGCAACACCAGCACGACGGCCCAGCAGCTCACCGTCCAAATTAATAACGCGCAAACAACAGATAGTGGCGTGATCGATTACAGTCAGGCAGCGGCCACCTTGTTGAGCAAAAGCGCCCCTAATTTGGCGAGCATGGTTGATGGCAGTCGGCAGCAACAAGTGACGCTACAACCACAAGAACAGCGCACCGTTAGCTTTACGATCAAAACACCGGTAACGGCCTTTGCGGGGACGGTACTCGGCGGGATCACCGTAACTAACCAAGATGTACAGGAGCAGGCGACGATGGCCAACCGCACGCGTTATGCACTCAGTGTGGCGCTGGTCGAGGCGGGCCAACCGACAGCGACGCCGAAATTGACCGCCGGCAAAGTTAAATACGACTGGCAGACAGCAGTCGGCGGCTATCAATTGCCGCTGCGTAATGTGGCGCCGCTACTTTGGCATGATGCTCAAGCTACTTTGACGATCACCAACGCCCAGCACAAGCAAGTCGCGCGGACACAACTTAGCAATTTCAATATGGCACCGCGCACTGCCGCCACGCTGTTTTTACCCCATAAACGACTGGCCAGCGGTGATTATACTTATCGAGTGACGCTTAAAAGCGGCACCCAAAGCACCACCGTCAAGCAATCTTTCACGGTCAAAGCCGCCGCTAAAACGGCGACCAAGTCAACGCAGCCACTCAAACACACAGCAGGCCAAATCAATTGGTGGCTGTGGCTTGGCATAGCTTTGTTGGGTGTGCTGGGGTTGTCGGGAATTATTTATTGGTTGAAGCATAGGCATTAAAACGGATAGGCGCTATAAATTTTAGGCTAATAAAAATAATGACGGACTTTAAAAAATAAGCCACAATAATTGGTAGCATTCAATTATTGAGGCTTTTTACGTTCGCAAAAAAATAATAACGCGTACTTTGCGTATATTAATTATAGACACTTAAATAATGCGGCCGCACCTAGACTACTCTACAAAACTTAGACCGCATTTTTAGCTGATTCTATTGAAATAAGCTCGTAAGGGTTTGCTTTTTAGGCTAGAGTTGGCTTAACAGCGGATGGAGGGGAAATAATGGAATTAAAGGCACAGTTGAAGGCGCAACGAGTGCAGCACGGTTGGACCCAGAAAATATTGGCGGAAAAACTAAATGTATCGGATAAAACTGTTTCTAGCTGGGAAACTGGGCGCAGCTACCCGGATATTGAAATGTTGCTACAACTTAGCGAACTATTTCAAATCTCGTTAGACGAATTTTTACGTGGCGACACTGTGACGATCAAGCAGATCGATCGCGATCTAAAGTCGAAGAAAGTGTATCAGCGGGCGCTATTAGTCCTGTTAGCCGCTATTATTGGCTTGTTTATTTTTCTTAATTTGTATCAATATAAAAATCAATGGGTCGACCGCTTTAATCCATTGCTAACGCTAAGGACGGGCTACGCGACTTTGCCGGCGCAAGTGACGTATAACGGTGGCAAAGAATATAAAAAAGGCACCGCAAAATTGCAGGTGCCCGATCCGTATAAGAATATTTGGGTAGTCGATAGTCCGTTTGGTGATGGTACCCGCTTGTCCTTTCAAGGCGGCCAAGCACCAGGAAGTAAGCACTACGCCTTAATACAGCATAAAGGATTATACGTTAAACGCCTATCTTTTGTATCCTGGCGCTCCATTCCCAGCAGCTATCAAAATATTATGGCCAAAAAGTATGAGCGGCTGCCTGATCTGGCTAATGAGCCGGTGCATCATTAGTTTATTTGTGCTGCAATCGCTTGGTATTGCGCGGCGAAGTAGCTATCCTTTAGATAAACGAGATTGATTTCGTGTTGCAAGTCGAAGCCGCGTAATGGTAATTCAACTAATTTTCCCTGTGCTAACTCGGCGGTGACCAGTGAACGATACATGAAGCTAATGCCAACGCCACTAGTCAGTAGTTGAATGAGCGGCGTCGGTGTTGCAATTTCGATCACTTGCTGGAAATCAGCAATGCGCGCATTTTGCATAGTTAGCCAGTTCTGGAATATCTCGCGAGTACCGGAACCTGATTCGCGTACCAGCAAGGTTTGTGCCAGTAAGGCTGCCAAACTCAGTGGCTGCGTGGCGGCTAATAATGGATTGTTAGCATAAGTCACGCCAATAAATGGTTCGCGGCGCAGCGTTACAAAATCATATTGTGATTTATCGAAATTGCCTTCAACTAAGCCGAAATCAATATCACCAGCAGTTAGTGCCTTTAAAATCGTATTGGTGTTGCCAATCTGGCATTGAATATTTTTATGCTGACTTTGTAATTGATGCAAAACATCCGCCAGTAAAAATGAGCTAAGCGAGCGGGTGCAGCCTAACGTGAGTGAGCGCTTCTTGGTGGGCGCTTTTAGCTGATCTAGTAATTCCTGACTTTCGTGATCAGTTTTATTGATGTAGCGGGCCAGCTGTTGGCCGGCCGCAGTGAAATTTAATTGTGCGTGCTGGTAGCTGACCAGCGCTAACCCTAGTTCAGCCTCCAGCGCTTTGATCTGTAGCGTGATCGCTGGTTGCGTCAAAAAGAGCTGCTGCGCAGTCGCGGTGTATGAGCCCGTTGTGGCCAGTAAAGCAAAAGTGTGCATTTTTTTATCTAACATAGTAGCCCCCTTAACTTTGATTATAAGCTTTTTTTATAGATCACGTATAATTACTAATTTTTTCTTATAGTAATTAGCTGGTAAGCTAGAATAATCAAAGGAAGGATTGGTTAAATGTTGGCATTATTCAAAACAAGTCGTTTTTACTTAGCGATCGGCTTGACGCTATTTTGTTCGTTGTTAGGTAGTTTTTTAGCGGGATTTCCGTATTTGCAGGTGATTGGGGCACTGGTATTAGCCTTGGTTTTAGGGATGGTACTGCAAGTATTTCAGCCGGTGGTGACCCAAGCGCGGCCGGGAATTGGTTTTATTTCTAATAAATTTCTTCGATTAGGTATTATTTTATTAGGCTTTAAGCTAAATCTAGTTGCGTTGGCTCAAGCTGGCGTGAAAACAATTTTGTTGGCGGTATTTGTGGTCAGCGGTACGATCACGCTGACGTACACGTTGGCGCGTAAATTTGGCGTTGAACAACGATTGGCAATTTTAGCGGCTAGCGGCACTGGTATTTGCGGTGCGGCGGCAGTTATGGGGATTTCCCCGCAGTTACCGGCCAGTGGCGCGCAAGTGGAACAAAAGCGTGAAGATGAAGTGTTGGCAGTGGCGATCGTCGCTATATTAGGGACGGTCTTCACGTTGATCGAGCTTGGTTTGAAGCCATTATTACATATGACACCGCAACAATTTGGTGTCATGACAGGCGGTTCGCTGCATGAAATCGCCCACGCTGTCGCTGCCGGCAGCGCTGGTGGCCCCGTTAGTTTGGACACGGCGATCATCACCAAGTTATCGCGGGTATTATTATTGGCGCCAGCGGCTTTGATCATCGGCATTTGGTATCAGCACACGAATCATGTAGACACGGCAAGTTCAAGCAAACTGCCGATTCCTTGGTTCATGGGCGGCTTCATTTTGGCTAGTATTGTGGGGACGTTTTTACCGTTGGGCGCGGCAGTTTTGGCGGCGTTGGTCAAGTTTGCTTATCTATTCTTAGGCATGGCAATGGCGGCGTTAGGCATGAGTGTTAATTTTCGGGTGATCCTCCAGCGCGGCGGCAAAGCCTTTTTAGCCGCAACGATTGCTTCCTGTATTTTATTGATTTTTGTCATTTTCGCCAGCAAACTATTTTTCTAAAGTACTTTCGTGCGGTTGTCTAGTTCTAAGGTGGCGGCGTTAGTTTGGCTGGTGTAAACGACGACTTCGTTAGTGGTCACTAAACCGGTATAAGGGTTGGCGCTAGGTGCGACGCTAGCCAGCAGCGGCGTTGCGGCAATTTCCGGGGCGCTATTGCTAGCGATTGCAGCTGCTTGAACTGGTGAATGCGGCATGCTACCTAATAAACTTAAACCAATGATCGTACTTAACAGTAGATGTTTTTTCATCATAAGGACTCCTTACAAGTTAGTTAATACACCGACTATAAGTGGGCGGGCTTAAATAAGGCTTAAAGTGACTTATGATTTGCTGCGCGGTCCTATTTTGATTGTTTGCTGTTAGTTTTTATAGAAGATAATAGGAAATCTCAATAAATTTTTTAAATTATCGTACAACGCTAGGCAAGCTTCGACGCTTTCGCTTATAATAAAACTAGGTCGACAATATCGGCTAAAAAACAAGCAGAATAGGATGACCAAAATGGCTGAAGCAATCGAGGAACGACTACGTAGCTATTATCAATGGAACTTACCAGTGAAAATTGTCATTGATGATCTGGAATTATCAGCAACAGGCATCATGTCAAATGCGCAAATTTACGTCCCACTAAAAACGTTATTCAAAGAAATTAAACAGCCGTTACAAACACAAGGCTTTAATGTGACGGGTACTTATAAAGGTAATTTATTTGATTTTACGATCGGCGCACAAACACTACGGCTGAACGGGATCACTTATCATTTAGATGCAGCACCTTTTGGCACGAACCAAGAAATCTACGTGACGACCTTTTTTGTTGCGGTCGTCACTCAGCATATCTATGAATGGTTTGATGAAAGTCGGTTATTGGTATTTGAAGGTCTCGAAAATGAAACCTTTCAGATCGCGGCGCGCGAATTTGCGCCCTTTAGCGTGCTACCGCCCCAGTTCAAGCAGGCGGATATCGGCGGTCAAGGTCAATTACCAACATTGGAGTGGGCTGGGATGCCGGCGGGGACTAAATCGATGGCGCTTTTTCTGACGGATGAACATCCGCTAGTTGCTGGCTATAGTTACTGGACCGTCATGCCGTTAGCAGCGGATGTGACGCGGATCGCAGCTAATGAGCCACACCAGCAGCAGACAATGCACCGTTTTCAAGGTGTGGCGCCAGTACAAAATACCGGCTACCATGAATACCTTTTCCGGATTTTTGCTTTAGACACTGAGCGACCAATTTATACTGGACAGTTGAACACCGTAGCGGAAGCGCGGGCAGCCTTCGACAATCATTTATTGGATGTGGCGGTTTATCCAGTGTTTGCTAAGCTCTAGCGAGTCAAAAATAATCGCAGTCTTTTTGGATACGCTTCTTTGACTTCTGAAATATATGCTACACTATAGAACAGAAGCAAGGAGGGCGTTAAATGTTACATTGGTTGATTGAATTATATGGGCCATTTTTTAACCTGCATGCTTGGGAGACGATCATTACCTCGGGCGCTGATTGGGCGGTCATCTTTTCACTGATCATGATCGAATGTTTATTGTCAGTGGATAATGCAGTGGTATTAGCGGCACAGACTCAGAAATTACCAACGATGCGGCAAAAAGAACAAGCATTGATCTACGGGCTTTGGGGCTCTTATTTAATGCGCTTTTTGATGATCGGTCTAGGCACTTTTCTGATCAAGATTTGGTGGATAAAGGTTGTCGGCGCGCTTTACTTGCTGTATTTGTCGTTGCATTTCTTTTATCAACGCCGTGGTCAACAGCAAAAAAGTAGTGGCGCCAGCAAATTATGGGTCGCGGTCATCCAAATTGTGTTTATGGATGCAATTTTCTCGGTCGATTCGATATTAGCGGCGTTAGCGGTCTCCAGTAAGCCGATCATCGTATTGATCGGTGGTTTAATCGGTATTCTGGTGATGCGTGGCGTGGCGCAATTAATTTTGAAAGTGATGCAACGAATTCCTGAATTGGAACCGATGGCCTACTGTTTGATCGCCATCATTGCGGTTAAGCTATTTTTGGCAATTCCACAAATTGATATTGAAATTCCAGCCGGCTGGTTTGTCGCCATTTTGGTGTCGGCAGTTGGTATTACGTTGTTAATTCACTACCTTAAAACTAAAAAAATCGATTCAACTAAAAATGTTTAGTCAAACTGACTAAGCATTTTTTTGTAATTCAGCGAGTATTCATTTAGTAGTTAGTAAATCGTTTTAGCTACGGATATAGCGGTAATTCAGCGTAACAATAGTGCACTTGTTTTGGTGGTTCCCCGGTACTGAAATAACGGAATAAGACAATCGGGAAGCATAAAAGCGACAAAATAATGTATAATTAAAGTAACGAACCATTATCATATGTATTTATTATAGCTAATGTATAGTTTTACAAGGGGATTGACCTCAATAACTGATGATAGGATAATTAATAGTGAAGGAGTGAGAATTTACTGATGCTGGACAATGTTTTCTTAACGCCACAAAAACAACGCGAACTTAAAGTGTTTCGTGCAACTAATATTTCCGGTGACTTGAACTTGGCAGCATTAGCCGAACAGGACGGGATGAGTTATGTCGAATTCTACCGGACGTTCCGTTCGCTGCCGAATGAACTCACTGCTGATGCACCGCCTGATCAGCGTTATTCGCTGAGCGCTAGTGCTTACCGCCAACAATTGATCAAACAGTCGGTGCCGTACCGTATTATTTATGCGACTTATAAAGAAAATATAACTGAGTTAGATCAAGTTTTAATTGAGTTATCAATTAGTCAGTCGACCTTACAACGACGATTGAAAAATCTTAAAACTTTTTTGGCGCAGCGCGATATTCGGCTTGATTTAAGCCGAGTTCGCTTGCACGGTGATGAGCGCCAGATCCGTTTA
The DNA here is from genome assembly GCF_003946385.1 of Loigolactobacillus zhaoyuanensis. GTDB lineage: Bacteria > Bacillota > Bacilli > Lactobacillales > Lactobacillaceae > Loigolactobacillus > Loigolactobacillus zhaoyuanensis. The sequence goes on along the minus strand of NZ_RHOE01000033.1, from coordinate 6,872 downwards.
TTCTACTGGTACCTTTTTTCCGATGTCGCCGAAGATGTGGGTAACTTAGTACCGCAGATCTGCCAGTGGCTGCCAACGGTCAGTAAATATTTCAACTTACCGACTAACGCACAAACACCGCGCCAAGCCATGCAATTGAATTATATTCAGGTGACGCTCGGCCGGATCTTGTCAGGTTTTATGGTCGAGAAATTAGGCTATATTCAAGTGCTGGAAGTCACGGAAACGACGGCGCTAAAAAAGTTTGCGCAGGAAATGGAAGTGCCAGAAGTAGGTTTGGCCCGCGAATTAACGTGGCTAAATGAAGTGCTGCGCCACTCACCGTATTTTTGGTCACCAGCAGAAATAACCGACTTACCGTCGATCGAAGGTTTGAGTGAGCGTTTGATCGCGGTGCTGCAATTAACGTCATCGACCCACTACTTTGCGGGGTTAGTTAATTATTTGAATTCTTGTATTAATTACGTGACCACCAGCGATCTACCAGTCGTGATCTGGTCATTAATGACGCCACCAGCGAGCAAGCAGACTTCGCAGATCAAACAAGCGATTCGGCTCAGCTTGCCATTATTGCCTGAGCGGCAAGTGCAATTGTTGACGACTAATTTAGCTTTGATTTTGGCTCCATTTATTGAAGTACAGGAATTGACCATTTGTCTGTGGTTAGCGGTCGACCCTTCGATCCATAATCGAATCATTAATTCACTTAAAGCGTTCAGCCCGTTTGCGTTAAAAATTATCGACGGCCTGACGTACCCAGCGGACTTGATCATCACTAGTCAAGCGCTACCCAATGATGTTATGACGGAAGTCCCTAATTATCAGTGGGAAAATGGTAAAACGATCACGAAAAATCTCCGTGATCTACTAGAATTATTCTACGGCATCGTCGAAGTTAAAGGCGGCTGAAAAAAGACTCTCAACCCAGTTTATGCGGTCGAAAGTCTTTTTTTGATCAGCGATTCCAATAAACGTAGAAGACCAAGATCAGCGAGACGATAAACAGCCAGCTACTGGGATTGATCAGCCAAGAACCATAAATATTAAAAACGTTTTTTAGTGAGCGCTGGGCGCGGGGTAATTGAAGTGCTTGCCAAATGAAAATGGCAAAGCCTAAAACACCAAGAATAACGGCGATGATCGCTAAGTTATGCATAATGAACTCCTTTTGAATTTAATGTTCAGAAATGGGCACGCCAGACTGTCTGTGTCAGATGGTAAGTCGGCGTTTAGGGCGCTAAGTTACTATCATTAGCCTACCGGAAATGCCGCTAAAAAGAAAGTCATTTGTCAGTGTTTTTAAACGTGACATTTAAAAAGTTAAGCGCGCCTAAACTTTTTATTTACTTTAATTTATTTTAGTGTACAATACGTAGTGGGTCTAGGCGGAGGGTCAAAACTATCTATTCATTTAATTCTGTGCTAAATTTGAAGATGGATTTGGCCGCTGTCTGAAAAATGAACTAAGCTTTCATGGAAATGCCACTGAATGGGCATCAAGTTTTAATTCTAGTTTGACAACTATGGGTAATGCGTTACACTATATTGCGGAATTAACTCAGTTATCCTGCTGCATGATTTGTTCATCAGGATAGGAACTTGAACGCCTTATGGCAGCAGCACAATTGAAAATTAACTGGAAGAGAGGGCTTGAAATGAGTCAACAACCAAAGAATAAAACACCGCGGGAGAAGAAACATTTCTTGTATACCACTGATAGTGATAACAAGAGTTTGGATGAAGTAAACGGCAGTGTCGATGTCCCGGAAAATGCGGGTTACTGGCGGACGTTGATGGCGTTTGCAGGGCCAGGGGCGTTAGTCGCCGTTGGGTACATGGATCCTGGTAACTGGATCACTTCGATTGCCGGTGGTGCGCAATACAAGTACACATTACTAACGGTTATTTTGATTTCTAGCTTGATCGCGATGCTATTGCAGGCAATGGCCGCACGTTTAGGAATCGTGACTGGTAAAGATTTAGCACAATTGACTCGCGAACGCACCAGTAAAGGAATGGGTATTTTCCTTTGGATCGTGACTGAACTAGCGATCATGGCGACCGACATGGCCGAGATCATTGGTTCGGGTATCGCGCTGAAGTTGTTATTCGGTTTTCCGCTGATCGTCGGCATCATCATCACTGCATTTGACGTTTTACTGCTATTATTATTGATGAAGCTAGGCTTTCGTAAAATCGAAGCGATCGTTGCCGGTTTAGTTGCTATTATTCTGATCGTCTTCACCTATGAAGTGATTCTAGCGCGGCCAGATATTCCACAGATCTTTGCTGGTTATGTGCCTAAGTCAGACATTTTGACTAACAAAGGCATGCTGTACTTGTCGTTAGGAATCGTCGGCGCGACGGTAATGCCGCATAACTTATACTTAGGTTCATCGATCTCACAAACACGTAAGTACGATCGGCACGACAAAAAGAGTTTGGCGAAAACGATTCGCTTTACGGTAGCTGATTCAAATATTCAGTTGACCTTAGCGTTCGTCGTTAATAGCTTGCTGTTGATTTTAGGTGCGGCATTATTCTTCGGCACTAACAGTGATTTAGGCCGCTTCGTCGATTTATTTAATGCTTTAAATGATAAAGCGATCGTCGGCGCTATTGCCAGTCCACTGTTGAGTAGTCTGTTCGCCGTTGCCTTGTTATCGTCCGGGCAAAGTTCCACGATCACCGGCACCTTAGCCGGCCAGATCATTATGGAAGGCTTCATTCACTTGAAGATGCCATTATGGGCGCAACGTTTATTGACACGTTTACTGTCTGTCTTACCAGTTTTGGTGTTCGCGATTTATTACCACGGTAATGAAGCCAAAATCGAAAATCTGCTAACTTTCTCGCAGGTTTTCCTCAGCGTCGCCTTACCGTTTGCGATGATCCCGCTAGTAATGTTTACCAGTAATCGTGAGTTGATGGGCGACTTCGCCAACCGTAACTGGATCAAATGGGTGGCCTGGGTGATCGCCATCGTCTTGATCATCTTGAACGTTTATCTAATTTTGCAAACATTAGGCATTATGGCTTAGTGAAATGTAAGCAGATTTGGTTTGGTTCCATTCCGGCGCTGGCGTATGGAACGCGTGGCGCGTTGGTAAGCTAATTTTCTTTCCAATTAAGCCCAATCGGAAAAGAAAATGGATCTTGCCAATCGCGCATAGTACTAGGCGACCACGGTCACCAAGTACTATCGACACAGCTGATACGCCAGCGCCTCCATTTCACCTTGGCAGTGTTAGAACACTATTTTGTGAATTAGGCTAAACATTTAGTTAGCTCAATTAGATTAACCGGCAGTTGCTAGAGACTCGCAGTTTTAAAGCAGATTAGATGAAATCAAAACACCGGCAAAACAGTCTTTCAACTGTTTGCCGGTGTTTTACGTTCTGTTTATCACTAAGTTTGCCACGTAAATAATCAATTGTTAAGTGCTCAACCGTTGCCTGCTGGAATGGAGGCGCCAGTGGACCACTGTCGCTCGTTCTTAATAACTGAATTAACAAGTATCAGATACTAGTATTTATTCGCCAAACAGAACGTGCTTCCCGTTGTCGATTGAACTAAGGCGGAAACCGCCAAGTTCAAGTCGCAGATGTGTCGATAGTTCTTGATGGCGGGTTATGCCATTTAGAACTAAGCGTGGCTGGCAAGATCCATTTTTCCGTCCGCTTTTGGGTTTATTTAGGAAAAATTAGCTCGCCAACGCGCCACTGTCGCTCGTTCTTAACAACACTATCTACAAGTATCTCAATTAGTACTTATTCGCTAAGCAGTGCTTGCTTCCCGTTGTCGATTGAACTATGGCAAAAATCGACAAGTTCAAGTCGCACTCGTTCCGTCCACTGGCGCCGGAATGGAAGCTAACTAACCTGTTTTTAGCTAAACTCTAGTGAAATTATACGTCACACGCTTGGCCTAGTTATACTTCGAGGGCTAGTGGCGCTGGCTTGCCGGTATAGTAGCCTTGCACAATATCACAGGGATACTCATTTTGGATCAGCGTCAGCTCTGCAGCATTTTCGATGCCCTCAATGGCAAATAGTTTTTTATGGCGCTTAGCTAAAGCGTACCAAGGATCTAGTATTTCGATTATTTGTTCAAAGTTAGCCGCAAAACGAAAATTCTGGCAGGCAAACTTATATTCACTAACGTACTTATTAAGCTGTAAGACTAGACCCAGCGTATTTCTACCGGAGCCAACATCGTCAATGCAAATTTGTAGATCTAGTTCAGCAAAGTATTTAGCGGCTTGCACCAATTGCTGGATCGTGACTTGTTCATCGGCCCGCTCGGTTAGCTCAGTTGAGAGCATAAGGGACGTTGTTTGCTGGACTTCGGCGATCATATCGATATAGCGGTGATCAATAAATTGCGCAGGCTCTAAATTAAAAGCAATTGAGATAACGCTCGTTGGCATTAGCAGAATTGTTTTAAGCAGCAAGGCTTTAAGTTGCTCAACCGTGATCGCATTAAAGTCCTTCGGCAGCTGCCAGCCCGTTGCTGTGCGTTCACGAATGAATAACTCATAACCAGCAGGTGGCAGATCCGTTTCATCACTCTTGAACTTTGGTTGTCCATAAAATGTTAGCATAGCAAACAACGTTCCCCCAATTTTAAATGAAAATATAGCGTCCGCGACCACGCCACGATTATTTAAACAAACTTCCTTACCAAATGTATGTAATTATACGACAATAATTATCTAGATTTTAGAATAAAAGTTGCTGATTGTAAAGGTAATCTTAGCTTTATTATTTAATTATATGTGGACTCAATAAGTATACTCGCTTATGCTGCTATGACAAGGATTTCATGCAAATAAAAAAGCTTGGGTTTGCACCCAAACTTTTTACGCGGCTGTCAGTGCACTGACAATGGCTTGATTGAAATCAGGTAGATCGTCAGGATTACGGCTGGTGATCAAGTTTTCACTGACCACAACTGGCTGATCTTCTACCTTAGCGCCAGCATAGATCAAGTCAGGCTGGACGGTTTGATAGGCCGTTAAATGCAGTTGATCAGCTAATCCAGTTTGGATAAATAGTTGCGGGCCATGACAAATCGCAAAAATTTGCCAATTTTGTTCTAGAAATGTTTTGGTGAAATCAACAAAACGTTGATCGCCGCGCAACTGGTCAGGTGAGAAGCCGCCGGGAATAAATAGGGCGCGAAATTCCTCTGGCTTGACTTCATCAATGCCGCGGTCGATCCGAAATGGGGTGCCTTTTTTACCTTGGATGATCTCACCGGCACGGTTGCCGATCAAGCAAAATTCGTAACCAGCTTGAGCTAGGGCTTCGCGAGGGCTAGTTAGCTCCACATCCTCGACACCATTAGTGACTAAGACAGCAATTTGTTTATTTTCCATGAAATACCTTCTTTCTTTATGATTAAATGATTGGTGCTTAATTCAGTGTAGCAAGCATCGATCACCGAACTCAATAAAAACGCTTTTGCTTTGTTGTGGGCATAAACAGTTGATTTGGACTATAATGAACCTGTAAACAGTAGCACGCGAAAACTGAGGAGGATGATGATCATGTTACAAGAATATCGAAATATTTTAGTGCCAGTGGATGGTTCTAAAGAAGCAGAATTAGCCTTAACCAAAGCCGTTGAAGTGGCCAAACGTAACAACGCGCATCTGGATATTTTAGATGTTTTGGCGACGCAACAATTTGAGGTCAGTTATTCTAGCTTTGTCGATGGCGATGTCATCTATAAAATGTCTGAAGATGTGAAAACTTATTTAGATAAATTAGTTGCGCAGATCGAAAAAGAGAACGACTTTCATAACATTGATATTCATATTCGTTTTGGCAATCCTAAAATGGTCATCGCGCGTGATTTTCCGCAAGAGCACAAAAATGACTTGATCATGATCGGTGCTACCGGCTTAAACGCAGTGGAGCGGGTGCTGATCGGTTCAGTGGCTTCCTACGTTAATCGGAGCGCGATCACCGATGTTTTAGTGGTCAAAACGGATATTAACAATAAACAGCCACAAGCTAAGTAGGTGCACCGTGGATAAAGCAACCGAACTACAACAGTGGCGCCGCCGGCAATTGCGTAATAATGTGCTGGCCGGTTGGGTGGTCGTACTTGTGGTGGCGGCGTTCTTTTATGGCTTATTCAGCATGCTCGATCCCGATATGACGCTAATAGAACAAACATTACGCCGCGCCGTTAGCGGCATTAAAAGTGATAATAACTGGCAAATGTTTCTACGGATCGCCTGGCATAATGAGCGGGCAGTCTGGCTCGTGTTTGTACTAGCCCTGATCCCAGTACCGCTGTTATATTGGCTAAATTTAGTTGGTACGGCAGCTAGCGTGGGCTTAGTGCTATATCTAAATGCGAGTCACACTCAGGTTGGCTTATTGATACTAACCGGCCTAGTGCCGCACGGTATTTTTGAGATCACTTGTTTTGCCTTTGCGGTCGGCCTGGCTAGTCAGCTGAATTATTACATGCGCAGCCGTACCCAAAATTGGCGACAACACCGCTACGATTGGATCGGCCAAATACCATGGTGGCCGTTTATGTACCCAATACTGCGCGCCTATTTATTAGTGGTCGTGCCCGGATTGATTTTCGCCGCAGCGATCGAAGCGTACATCACCCCATGGCTACTAACATTAGTGCGTTAAAAATAGAACTTAACGGTTCTATTTTTTTAATTATGCGAGGTGGAAGGCGTTAAAACTGTGACGCGCGTTTTATAATCAAGTTAGCCAAATACTTTTAGCTAATTGATAAAATAAAAAACACCAAGACAAATCTCTGTTATCATTGATGTTCCTACACAAACAATGAAAGAGGTTATTGTCTTGATGCAAGAACAGAATACCACAGTCAGA
>NZ_RHOE01000032.1 GCF_003946385.1 Loigolactobacillus zhaoyuanensis | reverse complement strand
ATAGTTGCTTATAAGATTTTTTGATGGTATCTTTAGATTGGGTCATGAAGTCCGTCCTAACTTATTGGTTTTGTCACTTATAAGTTTAAGGCTTCATGGCCTTTTTGGTCTAGTTATTTTGGTGTTGCACTTACATTGTAAATCCGGCTGATTTAATAGGATTTATCGTGTGGCTAATTTGTTCTTGCAATTTGGGATTATTAAAAATTAAATATCTAGAGCAGCAATCAACCATCGTTACTAAATAAGAATGGCCTATTTTTCCAGCCACAGTATCAAGCTTCCGATAGCCAATAGTGACATGTTTGTTAATAAATTTAGATATTCTTGGATTGTATGCAATATCAGAATTTTACCACGGCGTGCTGCATGACCTTTTTTGTGATGTAATTTACCATGGTGTCTAAGTTTTCTGGCCACACCTCTAACACCTTATGATGAGCGTGCTTGGATAAGTAAGCTTGAATATATGCCGCGGTGGATTGTGCTGTAACGGCTCTTAAATAATAATTTCTCTAATTTTAAGTGTGTGGGAATCCCTTCTGTGACCCTTGTAGATTTAAGAATAAATACCGAACCAGTTAAGCAATGAAAGGTAAACAGACCTGCTTATTCTGTGATAATTCAAGACTAAAAATCGATGTTGCCCGGTTGATTGTTTTCACAACACTGTTTTACAGCATGAGTCTCTTTTGTTGCACTTAAAATATAAATTCAAGACATTATTACGAATATGATCTAGAGGTGCAGAAAATATTTGATGAAATAAAAAAATGAAGAACAATTTAATATATCGTTCGAGCGGGATAAGTAAATAAATGACAAGATCTATTTTAGCCGAAACCTAAAAAATGACAGTTAAATCGTCCTCAGTGACTGATTATTCAAAAAAATAGTTTACCAAAAATTCATTATAAATAGAATTTGTCCTACAATCATCTTCTGAAACCGCTATTACTGTGCTAAACTAAAATAAATTGAAGAGATGGAGTTGTTATTATGGGGTATCGTATAGGCTTAGATGTAGGAATCGCTTCAACGGGTTATGCCGTTTTAAAAACAGATAAAAATGGATTACCATATAAAATTCTGGCACTAAACTCCGTGATTTATCCGCGGGCTGAAGATCCTAAAACTGGGGCTTCGTTAGCTGAACCGCGGCGGATAAAACGGGGACTACGGCGGCGTACTCGCCGGACCAAGTTTCGTAAACAACGGACACAACAATTATTTATACATAGCGACTTATTATCTAAAGCTGAGATTGAGCAGATTTTAGCTGAGCCGCAAACTGATCATTCGGTTTACGAGCTCCGTGTCGCCGGGCTTGATCGTCGTTTGACCAATAATGAATTATTTCGTGTGCTTTATTTCTTTATTGGCCACCGCGGGTTTAAATCTAATCGTAAGGCTGAATTAAATCCAGAAAATGAAGCCGATAAGAAGCAAATGGGCCAGTTACTTAACTCAATTGAAGCAATCAAAAAAGATATGGCTGAAAAGGGCTATCGTACGGTTGGTGAATTGTATGTGAAGGACGCCAAATACAGTGAGCATAAACGTAATAAGGGCTACAACGAGGGCTATTTAAGTACGCCAAATCGACAAATGCTAGTCGATGAAATTAAGCAGATTTTAGATAAGCAGCGTGAATTAGGCAATGAAAAGCTGACTGATGAGTTTTATGTAACTTATTTGTTAGGTAATGCAGATCATGCTGGTATTTTTCAGGCGCAGCGCGATTTTGATGAAGGTCCCGGTGCTGGTCCCTATGCCGGTGATCAAATCAAAAAAATGGTTGGTAAAGATATTTTTGAGCCAACTGAAGACCGCGCGGCTAAGGCTACCTATACCTTTCAATACTTTAATTTACTACAGAAAATGACTAGTTTGAATTATCAAAATACGACTGGTAATACTTGGCATACATTGGATGGTCTTGAGCGACAGGCGATTATTGATGCAGTTTTTGCAAAAGCGGAGAAACCGACGAAAACTTATAAACCAACCGATTTTGGTGAATTACGTAAGCTATTAAAATTACCAGATGATGCCCGGTTTAACTTGGTTAATTACGGCAGTTTACAAACGCAAAAGGAAATCGAAACTGTTGAAAAGAAAACACATTTTGTTAATTTCAAAGCTTACCACGATTTAGTAAAGGTGTTACCAGAAGAAATGTGGCAAAGCCGCCAACTATTAGATCATATCGGCACTGCCTTAACTTTATATTCAAGCGATAAACGACGTCAGCGCTACTTTGCTGAGGAATTAAACTTACCTGATGATTTGATTGAAAAACTTTTACCGCTTAATTTTGCTAAATTTGGTCATTTATCGATTAAATCAATGCAGAATATTATTCCATATCTGGAAATGGGCCAAGTTTACAGTGAGGCAACAACCAACGCTGGTTATGATTTCCGCAAAAAGGAAATTTCAAAAGACACGATTCGTGAAGAAATTGCTAATCCCGTTGTTCGCCGTGCGGTAACCAAAACTATCAAAGTAGTTGAGCAAATTATTCGTCGTTATGGAAAACCTGATGGCATTAACATTGAGTTAGCGCGTGAATTAGGTCGTAATTTTAAGGAAAGAGGCGATATACAAAAGCGTCAAGATAAGAATCGCCAAACTAATGATAAAATTGCCGCTGAATTAACTGAATTAGGCATTCCAGTTAATGGTCAGAGTATTATTCGCTATAAGTTACACAAGGAACAAAATGGAATTGATCCTTATACTGGTGATCAGATTCCATTCGGCAGTGCGTTTAGTGCTAGTTATGAAGTCGACCATATTATTCCCTACAGTATCAGCTGGGATGATAGTTATACCAATAAAGTGTTGACCAGCGCTAAATGTAATCGTGAAAAAGGTAATCAGATTCCGATGGCCTATTTAGCTAATAACGAAAAGCGTACTAATGCGCTAGTTAATGTAGCGGATAATGTGATTCGTAATTCCCGTAAACGACAAAAGCTTTTGAAGCAGAAGTTGAGCGATGAAGAGCAAAAAAACTGGAAGCAACGAAATATTAACGATACCCGCTTTATTACTCGGATACTTTATAATTATTTCCGGCAGGCAATTGTATTTAATCCAGATTTAGAAAAAAAGCAACGCGTCTTGCCGTTAAACGGTGAAGTCACCTCGAAAATTCGTAGTCGCTGGGGTTTTCTTAAAGTGCGCGAAGATGGTGACTTACATCACGCTATTGATGCTACCGTAATTGCTGCCATTACACCAACCTTTATCCAAAAGGTGACTAAATATAGCCAACATCAAGAAGTTAAGAATAATCGTGCTTTGTGGCATGATGCTGAAATTAAAGACGCTGAATACGCAGCCGAAGCACAACGGGTGGATGCCGATTTATTTAATAAAATTTTCAATGGTTTCCCGTTACCGTGGCCAGAATTTCGTGATGAATTATTAGCACGGATCTCCGATAATCCTGCAGAAATGATGAAAAGTAGGAGTTGGAATACGTATACACCGGTTGAAATTGCTAAATTAAAGCCAGTATTTGTGGTTCGTTTGGCTAACCATAAAATATCCGGACCAGTGCATTTAGATACGATTCGCAGTGCCAAATTATTTGATGAAAAAGGAATCATACTGAGCCGGGTAAGCATCGCCAAACTGAAATTAAATAACAAAGGCCAGGTTGCTACTGGGGATGGTGTTTATGATCCCGAGAATAGTAATAATGGTGATAAGGTGGTTTATTCAGCAATCAAAACGGTATTAGAGGCTCATAATGGTTCTGGTGAATTGGCGTTCCCAGAGGGCTATTTAGAGTATATGGACCATGGCACTAAGAAATTAGTGCGTAAAGTCCGAGTAGCTAAGAAATCTTCATTACCGGTACTGCTAAAGAATAAAGCAGCTGCTGACAATGGTTCGATGGTACGAATTGATGTCTTTAATACTGGCAAGAAGTTTGTGTTTATACCAATTTATGTTAAGAACACGGTTGACCAGGTGCTGCCGAGTAAGGCGGTGCTACAAGGAAAGTCAGCGAAAGATTGGTATCAAATTACCGAAGATGATAAGTTCTGTTTTTCTCTGTATCCAGGAGATATGGTGCATATTGAATCCAAGAAAGGGATTAAGCCTAAGTATGCTAACACAGAAATGAAACGTGAGATTAGTTCTATAAAAGATTTTTATGGGTACTTCAATGGTGCTAATATTGCTAATGGTAATATCGTTGTGTGTGCACATGATAATTCATATACAGCTGGGAGCGTTGGTATCGCTGGACTATTAACGTTCGAAAAATACCAAGTCGATTACTTTGGCCGTTATCATAAAGTGCATGAAAAGAAACGCCAGTCATTTGTTAAGCGAGATGAGTAATTATGGCTTTTCGGAATTTATACATTCAAAATCCAGCACGACTGAGTATTGCTAAAAGTCAGTTAGTAATTCAACAGGAAGAGCGCTACACCGTTCCAGTAGAAGATATTTCTAGCATCATGATTGAGCATAAACAATGTACGATCACAGCACCAGCGCTGTCTTTTCTCGCTGAGCATCAAGTAGCAGTATTTACGTGTGATCAGAAGCATTTGCCGTGTGCAGTTGTTTTACCACTGGGCCAATATTATCGCAAGTTAGAGGCGTTAGAATCCCAGTTACATGTACGGACTAAAACTAAAGCGCGTTTGTGGCAGAAACTGATGAAGCAAAAGATTGAGAATCAGGCTAAGGTTTTAGAGTTAAATCACTGTAAAAACATTGCCGAGCTTAACTTTTTAGCAACCCAAGTTACTGAGGGTGATAAAACATTTAAGGAATCACGGGCGGCACGACTTTACTTTATGGGACTTTTTGGTGATAAATTTAATCGGCGAAACGAAGATGTTATGAACGGTGCTTTAAACTATGGCTACGCAATTATTCGCGGTATCATTGCACGTGATATTTGTGCATATGGTTTTGAGCCAGCATTTGGCGTATTTCATAAAAACGAGCTAAATCCATTCAATTTAGCTGATGATTTAATTGAGCCGTTTCGCGCGTACGTCGATTTATGGGTTTATGAACACCAAGTTGATTTAAAGGATGGTTTAACACCTAAGAATAAGCAGGCGTTGTTCCAGCTATTATTTACAGAGGTTCGAATTGATAATGAATTCCATTCGTTGAGTAATGCGGTTCATAAATCAGTCTCATCGTACACCACTTGTTGTCGTAATAACTCTGCTGCGGGATTAAAGTTGCCGGAACTTATCCCGTTAGTGGCGCACGAGTATGAGTAGTAAATATATGCGCTTATTAGTTATGTTTGATTTACCAGTGGTAAAGGCAAAGGATCGGCGTGCAGCAGCAAAATTCCGGCAGTATTTATTAGGTGAAGGGTACGTAATGATGCAATATTCGGTTTATTATCGCATCGTTAACGGCTATGATATGTCAAAAAAATACGAGCTGCGGCTAGATGATAATTTGCCCGAAAAAGGGTCAGTGAGATTATTGGTTATAACAGAGAAACAATTCGATGAAATGCGTCTGTTAGTAGGCGACCCGCTGCCTAATGAAGAAAAAGTTGATAGCGGCCAAATGACCACTTTTTAGACAAGCAAAAGAGCCTGATATCCGCGTGATATCGGGCTCTTTTGGTGCACTAGGATCTATTTTAGCTGAAAACTGAAGGAATCAATAGCCATAAGTGTCCGGTAGTGGCTCATTAATCGGATCTATTTTAGCTGAAAACTGAAGGAATCAATAGCGCAGCGAAGCCAAACCGCTCCGCATAATAAGATCTATTTTAGCTGAAAACTGAAGGAATCAATAGCTTGCAAACAAAAGGTCTCAGGCAAATAAAGGATCTATTTTAGCTGAAAACTGAAGGAATCAATAGCAGCAGTAACCACTTCACCATGACCATCCAAGATCTATTTTAGCTGAAAACTGAAGGAATCAATAGCTCATCAGCGTAAAGTTCGTCAACATCATCTGATCTATTTTAGCTGAAAACTGAAGGAATCAATAGCGCAGCAAGTAACCAAGCGGAGCCCAACCGCGATCTATTTTAGCTGAAAACTGAAGGAATCAATAGCGGTCGGCTGTTGCTTTGACTGTTCTTCCGTGATCTATTTTAGCTGAAAACTGAAGGAATCAATAGCTTCAATTTCTTCAAGGGCGAACTGATTTTGGATCTATTTTAGCTGAAAACTGAAGGAATCAATAGCGCAAAGACGCGTTGGGTACAGCGATCATTAGATCTATTTTAGCTGAAAACTGAAGGAATCAATAGCTATCAGTACCACAAGTCTTGCTGCAGCTTAGATCTATTTTAGCTGAAAACTGAAGGAATCAATAGCAGCATCAAGCGAGCCTACAGCGAGGTCGAGATCTATTTTAGCTGAAAACTGAAGGAATCAATAGCAGCAGATTCACACATTGCATTGTCAGATGGGATCTATTTTAGCTGAAAACTGAAGGAATCAATAGCTAGCACACCTTCTTCTAGTTCTTGATTAGGGATCTATTTTAGCTGAAAACTGAAGGAATCAATAGCTTCATGAAGTCGTCAGACTTGATTTTCCCGGATCTATTTTAGCTGAAAACTGAAGGAATCAATAGCGCTATAACTGTCGAACCGTTCCCATTGGGTGATCTATTTTAGCTGAAAACTGAAGGAATCAATAGCCACATCGTACTACGACAAGTACAAGCGCGAGATCTATTTTAGCTGAAAACTGAAGGAATCAATAGCCATGAACAGTTTTACCTTGAACAATTTGAGGATCTATTTTAGCTGAAAACTGAAGGAATCAATAGCGTGCTGGTGCTGGTGTGAACGTCTTATCATGATCTATTTTAGCTGAAAACTGAAGGAATCAATAGCCAAGAGAGATGTTACCAGCTCAGTCACCAAGATCTATTTTAGCTGAAAACTGAAGGAATCAATAGCAGGCCAGACTTGTTCGTGGAGCACGTTATTGATCTATTTTAGCTGAAAACTGAAGGAATCAATAGCGGGCGCGCCACTCATTCGACGGTCACCTATGATCTATTTTAGCTGAAAACTGAAGGAATCAATAGCGTCATCTGGCCTTCGCCGTCGTAAGTGACAGATCTATTTTAGCTGAAAACTGAAGGAATCAATAGCGACTAGTTGTGTCATATAAATAAATTGCTTGATCTATTTTAGCTGAAAACTGAAGGAATCAATAGCCCGACTATAGCGACAACAAATCCCGCCAGTGATCTATTTTAGCTGAAAACTGAAGGAATCAATAGCGTGCCGATACCATTTCAGCCAAGTAGTGGTGATCTATTTTAGCTGAAAACTGAAGGAATCAATAGCGTCATCTGGCCTTCGCCGTCGTAAGTGACAGATCTATTTTAGCTGAAAACTGAAGGAATCAATAGCGCTTAGTTACAGGCATTTCACCGCCACCCTGATCTATTTTAGCTGAAAACTGAAGGAATCAATAGCAATGCCTGGCTGCTTACCATCTCTAGTCACGATCTATTTTAGCTGAAAACTGAAGGAATCAATAGCTCATTTTACCTAGTGACTTATCTGCGGCAGGATCTATTTTAGCTGAAAACTGAAGGAATCAATAGCGACTAGTTGTGTCATATAAATAAATTGCTTGATCTATTTTAGCTGAAAACTGAAGGAATCAATAGCCGTCAATCCCCGATAGATTGCCTGAGCTGTGATCTATTTTAGCTGAAAACTGAAGGAATCAATAGCGTTGAACATCGTTAACGCGGCTTTTGCTGTGATCTATTTTAGCTGAAAACTGAAGGAATCAATAGCCATCGATTACAACAAGGAACAGTTGGAAGTGATCTATTTTAGCTGAAAACTGAAGGAATCAATAGCAGAATCCGCCCTAACTCTTCTGCTGGATAAGATCTATTTTAGCTGAAAACTGAAGGAATCAATAGCGGGCGCGCCACTCATTCGACGGTCACCTATGATCTATTTTAGCTGAAAACTGAAGGAATCAATAGCTTATAGAGAACTGTCAAATCAAAGTTTTCAGATCTATTTTAGCTGAAAACTGAAGGAATCAATAGCTTGGTACGCGTTACAGTTTCGTGGTGTGTCGATCTATTTTAGCTGAAAACTGAAGGAATCAATAGCTCTCAGTATCACCTTGCTTGATTTGCTGAGGATCTATTTTAGCTGAAAACTGAAGGAATCAATAGCCGCTAAATCTAAAGCTGGTTTTGAACGGCTGATCTATTTTAGCTGAAAACTGAAGGAATCAATAGCTAACCCCCATAACTGCGTTGAACGCCGCCAGATCTATTTTAGCTGAAAACTGAAGGAATCAATAGCTTGGAAATATGAGGCTAAATCTGACTCCACGATCTATTTTAGCTGAAAACTGAAGGAATCAATAGCCGATGGCATCAATTGATGACGCTATCCAAGGATCTATTTTAGCTGAAAACTGAAGGAATCAATAGCACCGCTTGTGTTGCCACATGTGACGAGTGGGATCTATTTTAGCTGAAAACTGAAGGAATCAATAGCATCAGAAATGGATTCTGACTTGGTTGCGATGATCTATTTTAGCTGAAAACTGAAGGAATCAATAGCTTATAGAAGCGTAATTAATTAGTTAAGTTTGATCTATTTTAGCTGAAAACTGAAGGAATCAATAGCTAGCATCAGCAGTTCCGAAACAATTGTCTGGATCTATTTTAGCTGAAAACTGAAGGAATCAATAGCGTACAGCAATCTATCCTAGTGATGGATTTTGATCTATTTTAGCTGAAAACTGAAGGAATCAATAGCATTGCCACGTCGTCTTGATTGCGTCAAATAGATCTATTTTAGCTGAAAACTGAAGGAATCAATAGCAAAAACGTATCTGCTGAGAACCATTTGAGAGATCTATTTTAGCTGAAAACTGAAGGAATCAATAGCCTTAGACAATAGGTCTACGGCCGTTGTTACGATCTATTTTAGCTGAAAACTGAAGGAATCAATAGCTATTGCATACATTGACAATGCTGAAAAGATGATCTATTTTAGCTGAAAACTGAAGGAATCAATAGCATCAATGATGATGAGACGGCATTCAAGGTTGATCTATTTTAGCTGAAAACTGAAGGAATCAATAGCTATCGCCGTTGTTAAGATATAGCTTTCTCAGATCTATTTTAGCTGAAAACTGAAGGAATCAATAGCTCGTAAGCACGCCCATAGCGTGTCATGTCAGATCTATTTTAGCTGAAAACTGAAGGAATCAATAGCTTTATTTTGCCTCCTTAGACTTAAACAGTGGATCTATTTTAGCTGAAAACTGAAGGAATCAATAGCAGTTCTACGTTGAGGGTACAGTGGTTCATAGATCTATTTTAGCTGAAAACTGAAGGAATCAATAGCCGGCCATTGCTGAACACCTTGTCTACTGCCGATCTATTTTAGCTGAAAACTGAAGGAATCAATAGCGTAGCGGTTGTTATGGCGATGAACAGGTTTGATCTATTTTAGCTGAAAACTGAAGGAATCAATAGCTCCAACAGCCGGTGAGTTCATGGCAATCGAGATCTATTTTAGCTGAAAACTGAAGGAATCAATAGCGATGGTCGTTGGTTTGAATCAGGATTGCCCGATCTATTTTAGCTGAAAACTGAAGGAATCAATAGCCAATCACTTGTTTTTCTTCTTCAGCGGTTAGATCTATTTTAGCTGAAAACTGAAGGAATCAATAGCATTTGTTCCTGGCAACAGATTCCGCACGTAGATCTATTTTAGCTGAAAACTGAAGGAATCAATAGCACATTGTGGGTTTTTTATTTGTCATTGATGGATCTATTTTAGCTGAAAACTGAAGGAATCAATAGCTCTACGTCGTCATGGGTGGCGTTAAATGGAGATCTATTTTAGCTGAAAACTGAAGGAATCAATAGCTTTGACTTGTTGTCATAATTAACCCCCTATGATCTATTTTAGCTGAAAACTGAAGGAATCAATAGCATCGCTAACATAGTCCGTATCAATAACACCGATCTATTTTAGCTGAAAACTGAAGGAATCAATAGCAGGCCAGACTTGTTCGTGGAGCACGTTATTGATCTATTTTAGCTGAAAACTGAAGGAATCAATAGCAGATCATCAGTCCTTAACCTCCAATTTAACGATCTATTTTAGCTGAAAACTGAAGGAATCAATAGCACCAACAATCGTCCGCATTGGGAAACCAGCGATCTATTTTAGCTGAAAACTGAAGGAATCAATAGCACGCCATCTGTGTAGACACCGTTGACCATAGATCTATTTTAGCTGAAAACTGAAGGAATCAATAGCTATCCGTACCGCTAGTACCCTTATCATACTGATCTATTTTAGCTGAAAACTGAAGGAATCAATAGCAATTAGAGTTCACTTGATTAGCGGTCGTCAGATCTATTTTAGCTGAAAACTGAAGGAATCAATAGCCTGCTGGAACAACTGGAACTAAAATACCGTGATCTATTTTAGCTGAAAACTGAAGGAATCAATAGCCTTTGATTCCAAAGAGATGGCTATGGCAATGATCTATTTTAGCTGAAAACTGAAGGAATCAATAGCATTAAAACATCTAATGATATTTATCAATTAGATCTATTTTAGCTGAAAACTGAAGGAATCAATAGCGTGGCTTGCGTGCTGGTTCAGCCACTTTGGGATCTATTTTAGCTGAAAACTGAAGGAATCAATAGCGCTCAGATTGAAGCTACCGTTACACAATCGGATCTATTTTAGCTGAAAACTGAAGGAATCAATAGCAGGACAGTATGAACTATTAGGAATTTACAAGATCTATTTTAGCTGAAAACTGAAGGAATCAATAGCTTGGTCGTGTGTGGGTTCCGATTGAATTTCGATCTATTTTAGCTGAAAACTGAAGGAATCAATAGCCTTCAGCCGCGGTTCAAGATTATGCGGATAGATCTATTTTAGCTGAAAACTGAAGGAATCAATAGCCAGCATTAGCCGTGACGTCATTGGTAAGTTGATCTATTTTAGCTGAAAACTGAAGGAATCAATAGCTTCAAAGTACTCCAAGTGCCGCCGGCTTCAGATCTATTTTAGCTGAAAACTGAAGGAATCAATAGCTCCTACCCCTTTATATATATTTATATATTTGATCTATTTTAGCTGAAAACTGAAGGAATCAATAGCGCCAGTTGCCGAAGTAACATCCTGCTGCATGATCTATTTTAGCTGAAAACTGAAGGAATCAATAGCCCGTTCTATGCGGATGATACCGATTTTTATGATCTATTTTAGCTGAAAACTGAAGGAATCAATAGCCTTACACTGGTAATTTCCGTGAAGCTATGGGATCTATTTTAGCTGAAAACTGAAGGAATCAATAGCAGCAATGTAAGTAGACGTGAACTGAGCAATGATCTATTTTAGCTGAAAACTGAAGGAATCAATAGCGGATATGGAAGACGTCACAACCCACCTTTCGATCTATTTTAGCTGAAAACTGAAGGAATCAATAGCTATGAGCTCGGTGATGTGTCGAATATGACCGATCTATTTTAGCTGAAAACTGAAGGAATCAATAGCTAAGGAGGATAAACATGGCAACACTATACGGATCTATTTTAGCTGAAAACTGAAGGAATCAATAGCAAGATAAATAGTCTGTACTCAAAATGCCATGATCTATTTTAGCTGAAAACTGAAGGAATCAATAGCAGCAATGTAAGTAGACGTGAACTGAGCAATGATCTATTTTAGCTGAAAACTGAAGGAATCAATAGCGGATATGGAAGACGTCACAACCCACCTTTCGATCTATTTTAGCTGAAAACTGAAGGAATCAATAGCTGTGCATAGGCACTAACTTCCGCGGAGGTTGATCTATTTTAGCTGAAAACTGAAGGAATCAATAGCGTTGTTGACCAACGTAGATCAGATTATAATGATCTATTTTAGCTGAAAACTGAAGGAATCAATAGCGTGCTGGACTACGCTAATGAACATTTAGACGATCTATTTTAGCTGAAAACTGAAGGAATCAATAGCTCCGACAGCCGGCGAGTTCATGGCAATCGAGATCTATTTTAGCTGAAAACTGAAGGAATCAATAGCCGTGGTGAGATCAACGATCCTGATGGCTATGATCTATTTTAGCTGAAAACTGAAGGAATCAATAGCAGTGGTTCATCTGTTATTGCCACTAACACTGATCTATTTTAGCTGAAAACTGAAGGAATCAATAGCAGCAAAGGCGCTTGAAACGGCTAAGGCCAAGATCTATTTTAGCTGAAAACTGAAGGAATCAATAGCATCGCAACTGCCGTTGAGTATACATAGGCGGATCTATTTTAGCTGAAAACTGAAGGAATCAATAGCTGGTTCTTCGTGTTTTACTTTTTTTAAGTTGATCTATTTTAGCTGAAAACTGAAGGAATCAATAGCATAACCAAATGTTTTATCTCCCTTAATATCGATCTATTTTAGCTGAAAACTGAAGGAATCAATAGCAGTTCGTTATTCGTGATGCTACCTTTACCTGATCTATTTTAGCTGAAAACTGAAGGAATCAATAGCATTGGACTGATGGCTAACAGTGGTCTTGATGATCTATTTTAGCTGAAAACTGAAGGAATCAATAGCCAGGACCTTATAGCACTTGATGACAATGAAGATCTATTTTAGCTGAAAACTGAAGGAATCAATAGCTTAACGATTTGCCTAAGCCTGATTTAATCAGATCTATTTTAGCTGAAAACTGAAGGAATCAATAGCCATTGATTGCTTTTCTTTAGGTGTGTCGTGGATCTATTTTAGCTGAAAACTGAAGGAATCAATAGCTGATGATGAGTAAACACATGGGCAAGAATCGATCTATTTTAGCTGAAAACTGAAGGAATCAATAGCATAAATACATTGATCGATCACCGTACAAGGGATCTATTTTAGCTGAAAACTGAAGGAATCAATAGCTTGTTACTGGTGCCCAGTCCATGTGGAAAAGATCTATTTTAGCTGAAAACTGAAGGAATCAATAGCTTCATCGGCAATGCTTTAAGCTCCAAAATCGATCTATTTTAGCTGAAAACTGAAGGAATCAATAGACTGGTGATACATTGGTTGAAAGATCTATTTTAGCTGAAAACTGAAGGAATCAATAGCGTGTAACTTGATAAAAGACTTGTGGATCATGATCTATTTTAGCTGAAAACTGAAGGAATCAATAGCATCACTTAATTTGCGCATTGACGAGCTGTCGATCTATTTTAGCTGAAAACTGAAGGAATCAATAGCACTATAGAATAAGCCCTGCTTCTACCGCCAGATCTATTTTAGCTGAAAACTGAAGGAATCAATAGCGCAGTAACGTATGCACGAACTGGGACAACGGATCTATTTTAGCTGAAAACTGAAGGAATCAATAGCTGACCAGATTACACAGGTGAACGACCTGGAGATCTATTTTAGCTGAAAACTGAAGGAATCAATAGCGCGATTGCACCGCTATATTTGGGAAAAGTAGATCTATTTTAGCTGAAAACTGAAGGAATCAATAGCCTTCCAGTTGTTCAATTGTGGTGATATAGCGATCTATTTTAGCTGAAAACTGAAGGAATCAATAGCCACGTTTGCCATTTTGTGTCGTCATACGAGGATCTATTTTAGCTGAAAACTGAAGGAATCAATAGCTTGTTTGGCTGATACCACTCTCTTTCGCTAGATCTATTTTAGCTGAAAACTGAAGGAATCAATAGCGGTACAATGATCGGGACTACTTGTACAACAGATCTATTTTAGCTGAAAACTGAAGGAATCAATAGCTGACGCCACGACACTTTACAGCACAGTCACGATCTATTTTAGCTGAAAACTGAAGGAATCAATAGCTTATGAACTCGACGATAATCGGTCTGTAGAGATCTATTTTAGCTGAAAACTGAAGGAATCAATAGCAGCGTGCAGCATGTTGGCTTTTTATAGTTGGATCTATTTTAGCTGAAAACTGAAGGAATCAATAGCTGGTATTGCTACGATAACGACACAAAGCACGATCTATTTTAGCTGAAAACTGAAGGAATCAATAGCTAAGTGTGATGCTAACAGCGTCAATGCCAAGATCTATTTTAGCTGAAAACTGAAGGAATCAATAGCTCTGGCAAGCCGAACTCGTCCATAATTGGTGATCTATTTTAGCTGAAAACTGAAGGAATCAATAGCCGGTTCACTCAAAACATCAGTCATTGATCAGATCTATTTTAGCTGAAAACTGAAGGAATCAATAGCCATTCTGGTGGCTAACTGTTATCGCGGCTAGATCTATTTTAGCTGAAAACTGAAGGAATCAATAGCGAGTAGACCACTTTGGAAGAAATATTTAAAGATCTATTTTAGCTGAAAACTGAAGGAATCAATAGCCCGCAATTATTGCTGGTTCAAGCACGAAAAGATCTATTTTAGCTGAAAACTGAAGGAATCAATAGCCTAGGTCGGGTTGTTAATTTTTAAAGTAGCGATCTATTTTAGCTGAAAACTGAAGGAATCAATAGCTGCCCCTTGTTGCCAACATATGGCAGTCCAGATCTATTTTAGCTGAAAACTGAAGGAATCAATAGCGATATATTATCGAATACCACTAGATCACACGATCTATTTTAGCTGAAAACTGAAGGAATCAATAGCAAAGGCAGTCGTGGATCGCGCAAGTCGTTCGATCTATTTTAGCTGAAAACTGAAGGAATCAATAGCCGACAGAGACGCGCGAGACGGTCACTTGCCGATCTATTTTAGCTGAAAACTGAAGGAATCAATAGCAGCCGCCGTTTGCATAACCGTGACCATTACGATCTATTTTAGCTGAAAACTGAAGGAATCAATAGCCAGAGGTTGTTGTGTCGATTAAAGTCGATAGATCTATTTTAGCTGAAAACTGAAGGAATCAATAGCCGTCATAAGCGTATCTTGTCCCTGGATCGTGATCTATTTTAGCTGAAAACTGAAGGAATCAATAGCTGGATCCAGGTGTAGTTGCCAATCTTAGCCGATCTATTTTAGCTGAAAACTGAAGGAATCAATAGCCGCAGAAGCACGGGCTTTTATCCAAGAATAGATCTATTTTAGCTGAAAACTGAAGGAATCAATAGCCAAGTTTTTGCGGCGCATAATATGTGAACGGATCTATTTTAGCTGAAAACTGAAGGAATCAATAGCCAGAAGTTCCGTAAGTAATTTTAAGCTTGGGATCTATTTTAGCTGAAAACTGAAGGAATCAATAGCATTACCACCTACAGCATTGGGATTTCCACCGATCTATTTTAGCTGAAAACTGAAGGAATCAATAGCCTGAACTATAACTGCCATCTGCATCGGCTCGATCTATTTTAGCTGAAAACTGAAGGAATCAATAGCGCTTAAACTTGGAGCTGTCGCATTAGCGGCGATCTATTTTAGCTGAAAACTGAAGGAATCAATAGCTTGGCAGTATTCCAGCAAAATGCAGTTTAAGATCTATTTTAGCTGAAAACTGAAGGAATCAATAGCCGTGGCAATGTCTATGACCTGGTCAATATAGATCTATTTTAGCTGAAAACTGAAGGAATCAATAGCTCGCGATCCTGCCACACGCTACGCTTTTAAGATCTATTTTAGCTGAAAGCTGAAGGAATCAATAGCTATCGCAGTCAGTTTTCAATGTTTATCCAAGATCTATTTTAGTTGAAATCTAATAGTAAAAATACTAGTGAGCACAGGAGTAGTCTATTGGATAATGCAGTTTTGGCTAAATTTATTGTGTCTTTAGGTAGTTTAAATAATTATGGTAGTACAGTTCTGCAAACGAAACAGGCGCTAGACCTGATGTCTGATCGGCCATTAAATCAGGGTAGTGTGGATGTTATAATTTTTAATGTGGACGGTATTATCGCTGTTAATCGGCAATTTAATACTGAATCGGATGAGCAGCCAAATTGACCGGGATATTTGCGTAATGCGTATTAATGAAGATGATTGGATTGGTGTTACAGTTGATAAGAATAGTAATACTAACTATATTCCACCAGAAATCGTTACGCGTCAGAATATACAAAATATTGTAGATCAATATAACCATTCGCAAAAAGCAGCAGCTGATGCCTGGCGTATTTTTACTGCGCTTTCTAAAGTACAACCATTTCAAGATGGCAATAAATGAACAGCACTAATTGCAGCTAATACAGCTTATAATACTTTTGAAAAAGAAAATCATTTGGTGTTGCCGTTCAATGATCTTGGTCGTGATGACTTTATGGTAGCACTAATGCGTTATTACATCAGCCAATTTCAGCAGAGAAAAACGATACTGCGCCAATGATTAAGTTAAAACCGCAGTTCAGCAAGCATAAATAACGGTATTTTCGCATATTTGCCAAAAAAGAATGCGTTTTCTTCCAAGAAGCATTATAATTAGCTTATTCCAAGATTATTTTTGCAAACTGTAGGTTCCCTGAAGTCAGCAGAAGAGGCTAGAAAGTTTGTTTAAATCTTGGAATTGTATTTGTGAATAAGTCACCCTAAAGCACATTAAATTGGAATTAGGAGGGGATATTCATGAATATTGATTTGAAGTTTCACTTTAAAATGAAACCGAAAAATATCGTGCTTGTTGTGCTAGTAACATTACTAGCAACTGGCCTCTTATAAACTGACTTCAAATCGGAACTTATAGTAATGGATCTATTCCAAAAAGATGCCAGGTAAGCTCTAACCCCCAATCTAATCGGTTGGGGGTTATCTTTTTAACCAGCGTAAAAATCGATGTGTTATTATATGCATATAGCTTATTTTAGCAAAATAAATGCAGATTTACCTACTCCTGGAGTGAATAATTATGTCCTATCAAACAACGCTAAATACGCGGCCATTCATGTACATAGAAACAAAAAAAGTAGCACAGCGGCTCCAAGATGGGCAAACTTCAGCTGAAGTGCGAACAGCGGCACTAACACAGAATTTTTTGCAGTTACCATCGCGTGCTCGACAATCAGCAGTCGTCAATACTATTTTGAAACGACTTGCTACTTTGGATGATTATTTGGTGCACCAATTTTTAGTTGCTGATCGAGAAACCAGCAGCTTAATTTTAGTGTATGCGTTAATGATCAGCGATCAATTATTTCAGGAATTTATGCGGCAGATTTATTTCCAAAAAATTGTGAGTATGGACACCGCGTTGACTAAGCAAGATGGATTGAAGTTTTTAGCAGAAAAATCGACCCAAAGTACCAAGGTAGCACAATGGACTGCTGCTACGCAAAGCCGTTTAGCTAGTGCCTACTTACAAGTATTGCGTGATTGTAACTTATTGCGTGAGGGGCAACTGGCTAAAGGGATATTGGCGCCAGATGTGGCTCGCTATTTACAGCAACATGGTGAGCAGGTACTTTACGAAGTTTTAATAGGAAGTCGGGTGTAGCTTGATGGCGCAACAGACTACGGCGCAGCGATTAAATGCGTTACAAGATAAATTACTGACAGAACAGTTCGTGCATAATACGGGGCTGGGTAACGAAGTTGGCTTTTATATTTTTGACTACGCCCCACAAGATGAGCTATTAGTGCGCGCGCGTGTGCCGGAAATTCAGCAATATACTGAAAAGCAGTTACAAGTACGGGTGCAGAATTTTGATTTATTTACCATTGTGCTACAGTTTTTTGAAGCGCGTGGCTATATGGAGAAGAATTTTCAAATGGAAGCTAAGCGGGGCAGTACTATTTTGTTTGAACGAATGCAACGTGCACTGAAACTGGCGACTAATCGTGATGAGCTAGTTAGTTATATCGGCGCTAATTATGATCCCGACGCGATTATTTTTTTAACTGGTGTTGGCAAAGCTTATCCAATTGTGCGCTCACATAACTTGTTAAATAGCTTGCAGCCGCTAATCACGCAAATGCCGTTAATGCTGTTTTATCCGGGCACGTATTCATATAATAAATTAAAATTATTTGATCAGCTCAGTGATGATCATTACTATCGCGCGTTTCGCATCGTTGGGGATTAGCTTGAATTGTGAAGTAGGAGGAGTTTTAATAAATGGAAATTAAACAGCTGTTTAAAAAGCCAATTGAACGGGAAATTGAAGGGGTTATTAAAATTGGGCAGGGCAATGCCGACCACACCTTTCAAGAATTAGATGAGTATGTGATCACTGATGAAATCGAGCAGCATTTAGCGACTTTTTTTGCGGCTTATGATCATTCGTTAGCGCAATCAACGGATCAGATTGGGGTTTGGATCTCTGGATTTTTTGGTTCTGGTAAATCGCATTTCTTGAAAATTCTAAGTTATTTATTACGCCAGGATCTACAGATCGAGTCGAAGCAGCCATTGGACTTTTTTACCGATAAATTAACTAATAATCCTAAGTTATTAGCGCAAATGCAGCAAGCGCTGACCGTACCTAACGATGTGGCATTATTTAATATTGAATCGAAATCAGAAGCTGATAGCATGCAACAAAAATCAGCGGTTGTTAAGGTATTTAATAAAGTGTTCAACGAAATGCGCGGTTTTTCTGGTGCCAACGCATGGATCGCAGAAATGGAAGAAACTTTAGCTAACAAGGGACAGTACACTGTATTTAAGCAGGCTTTTGCGGATCAAGCTGATGGCTTGAGTTGGGAAGAAGGCCGCGATGAAATCTTCTATAATGAGGATGCGGCGATTGCAGCATTGGCTGAAACTACGGATATGAGCGAAGAAAGTGCGCGCCACTTTATGGAGGCTGGTGAGTCTAGTTATACCATTAGCGATGAATCATTTGCCAAGCGGGTACAAAAATACGTGGCGCAACAACCGGCTAATTACCATTTAGTCTTTATGGCGGATGAAATGGGCCAATATATTTCTGAAAATGGTCAGTTGATGCTTGATCTACAAATGGTTGTGGAGGACTTGGCCCAATATTGTCATGGTCAAGTTTGGGTCGTTGTCACTAGTCAGCAAGACATTGACTCGCTGAAAAAAGGTGGTATGTCGTCGAATGATTTTTCAAAAATCCAAGGTCGGTTTAATACACGATTACCGCTAAGTTCAGCCAACGCCGATGAAGTGATCAAGAAGCGTTTGTTGACTAAAACAACAGCAGCAGTAACTGAATTGACGCCAATATACACGACCAACGAAGCTATTTTAAAAAATAAAATCACCTTTACTGATGATACCGCCCAAATGCCAAATTTCGCGGATCAAGCCGAGTTTGTGGCGGCTTACCCATTTATTCCGTATCAGTTTAATCTGTTGCAGAAGGTTTTCACTGGAATCCGGGAACACGGTTCATCTGGGAAGCACTTAGCCAATGGTGAGCGTAATTTATTATCCGCGGTACAATCTGCGGCAGTTAGCTACGAACATGAACAAACTGATATATTAGTACCATTTGATGTGTTTTATAAAAATATTGAAGATGTGCTGGAACACTCAGTTCGGCTACCGATTATTCAAGCTGAAAATAATCCTAAATTAGATGACTTTGATATTAAAGTACTAAAGCTGTTATTTTTGATCCGTTATGTCAAGGAAATCCCAGCTAATATCGATAACTTAACTACACTTTTAATTGATCATATTGATGAAGAAACATTGACCTTGAAGGAAACTATCCAAAAAAGTGTCAATCGCTTGGAAAAAGAATTCTTGATTCAGCGGCGGGGTAGCGAATATGCTTTTTTAACCAATGATGAGCAAGATATTAATCGGGAAATTCAAAATGTGATCGTCTCGAATAATGACATTGTTAAATACTTAGGTGAAACAATTTTTACTGATATTTTACAACTCAAGCAATATCGTTATCAGCCGTTTGCAAAACAATCAGGTTTAAATTACAATTTTGAGCTTAATCAGTGGATCGATACGGTACCGATCAAGACGGCACATTCAGCATTAACGCTCCAAATTATTAGTCCTAACAATTTGGCCGTTGCTGGCGATGAAATGGCGGCTGCACAGTCGTTAGAAGCAGGCAAAGTCATCGTCATGTTGCCAGAACAAGGCACATATATGGACGACATTATGAATTTTAAGCGGATCGATCAGTATTTGCGCGAGCCTAATCATAATCAAACTGACATTTATGCAGATATTTTAAATCATAAGAGCCGCGAACGAACGGCTTTGTCGGTGGATATTAAAACGCAGGTCGAAGCTGCATTAGCTGATGCCAAAGTCTTTATTAATGGCGCAGTAGTCAAAGCCAGCGGTGGTTCATTGATCAATGCAGCGTTGAAACAGCTGGTTGAGGTGACCTACAACAAAATTACTTATGTTAGCCATAATTATGATCGTGAAGATTTAGCTGCATTATTTTCAACGCAAGGTGATTTGTTATCAGCACAAGCTACGGACCCCAATCATCTGACAACGGATGCTATTTTCAACGATGTCGAGCAGCGAGCAGTGCGGCATATTCGGGTTTCGTTGCGTGAATTAGTCGAAAGCTTTACACAAATTCCTTTTGGCTGGCAGGAAACGACGATTTTGGCTAGTTTGATTCGGTTGTTGAACGATGAAAAGATTCAGCTGCGCGTACAGACGGAGCGTTTAATTCCTGAGGATAATTTGACGCATTTTATTAGCTTGATCACCCGGCCACGCGAACAAGAAAAAATTGTGGTCGAGCGGCGAGTTTTGATTCAAGAACGTTACGTTAAAGCGGCTAACGGGTTGATGAAGGAAATGTACAATAAAACCATGATCCAGGTTAAAGATGATGAGCGAATGGCGGAGTTACAAAATCAGTTGCGGCATACAGCTAGCGAGCTAGATGCATTACAGCGCCAGTATGCGGGTCATAATCAATATCCAGGTGCACAGAATATTAGTGATGAGTTACGAATCGTCAAAAGTCTAAGCGAACAACGCGATGCTAATCAGTTTTTTGAGCGTGTTTTCAAACAACAAGATGATTTGTTGGCTTTACATGATGATAATGAACTAGTTAAGCAATTTTTTGCTAATCAAGTCGAAATTTTTGACGCTGCGTTGATCGTTAATACGAAGTATCAGCGTGATCATGATTATTTAACCACAGCACCGGCTAAACAGGCAGGGCAACGGATCGCCGAAATTCTAAGCTTTGCGGAACCTTATAAATTGATCAAAGAACTACCAGAGTTGGTTAAAGCCTATAATGAAGCTATCTTTACAGAAATTGAAAATGCTGCTGCGCCAATTAAGCAGGAGCTAGCTAACGATCAAGCTAATATGGAAGCGACTTTAACTAATGTTGAATTGCAGCAAAAAATTAAGCCACAAATTGATCAGCAATATCACGATTTAAATCGCCAATTAGATGATGCCGGCACAATCGCGGCTGTCCGTGGTATTATAGCGGACAAAGATATTACCAAGGGTCATTTCATCACCCTGATTAATAAAGCACAGCGGGAATTGGCTTCTAGAGTAGTGCCAATGCAACCAGCACCATCTAAACTAACAACTGGTGACAGTGCAGACACTTCTGGTGACGAATCAGAGAAGATTTCCGAAAAATTTCCAGAACATAAGGGGCTTAACGCTAAGCTATTAGAGCGTGCTGAAGTGTTACCTAAAAATAAAATTGTGATTCATAACGAAGCCGAGCTAAATGCCTACTTAGAAAAAGTACGACGATATTTGCAGCAGGAATTACAAGATATAGACGAATTAACAATTATGTAGTTATCAGAAAGTGTTGCTTGTACTCAAATTGAGTATGGTGGCACTTTTTCTTTTGATGTGCTGGTGACTTTTGATGTTGATTCCTCTAAACTAGAGAATGAGTTTACTATACTGCAGTGTAGTAATTAGAAATTAGGAGAGTAATTAAAAATGGATAAAGCAGCTTTGAAGAAGTTTGCGGTGAATGCTAAGCAGCATCTATTGAGTAGTATCCAAGCATATGCACGCAATCATTATTTATTAAATGAGCAACAACTACCAAAGATTGAACATCATGCTGCAGGAAGTCTATTAATTTTAGGCGATAAAAAAGTTCAGCTCAACGCGATCGAAGAAAATGAATTTCGTCGTCTTTTAACCAAAATACAAGCATTCCAACATGATTCGACTTTGGCTGAAGCTTTAACGCAATTATTTGAAGAAGTGGCTTTCACTTGGTTTAACTGGATTGTTGCTTTACGTTACATGGAATTACATGATTATTTACCCATCAAAATGCGGATTTTATCTTCAGAAACGGCTGGTAAAAATGAGCCTGATGCGTTATCCAATATTTATGACTTGATGGATGATTTAGCGTTAGATCCGTCAATTTTGGCTACGATTAATGATGATTCAACTTTGGCTCGCCCAGAAAAAGATATTCGGTTATATCAGTATTTACTTAAACAACAAATTAAGCAGCTGAGTCAGACGTTACCTAGTGTTTTTTATCCGGTACAAGGTGCAGAATCATTATTATTACCAGAAAATTTATTACAGCCACAAGGAATTATTGCTGATTTGTTGGCAAGTGAAATTCCTGATGCGGATTGGGATAACACTGAGATTATTGGCTGGTTATTTGAATATTATAATATTGAAGAAAAAACAAAAGTGGGTGGCTTAAAAAATCATAGTGTCTCTAAGCACGAGCTACCAGTAGTGACCCAATTGTTTACTCCAAAATGGATCGTGCAATACATGTTACAAAACTCATTGGGCAACTTATATTTAGGCCTACATAATGAAACTAATTTAGTCGATCAATGGCAATATTATTTAGGCCATGCTGGTGATTTAGTATTGCCCAACGATCTTAGCCAGTTGGAAGATATTAAGGTAATTGATCCAGCATGTGGCTCGGGACATATTTTGATTGAAGCTTTTCGGATGCTCTATGATATGTACTTGCAACAAGGCTATTTGCCACGGGAAATTCCCCGTACGATTATTGAAAATAATTTATTTGGCTTGGATATTGATAAGCGCTCAATTCAAATCACGCAGATTGTTTTACTAATGGAAATGTTGGCTAAAACACCACGTTTATTACGGGCCGAGCAACCAGTTATATTTAATATTTTTGAGTTCCAGGATTCTCTACAAGCCACGACTGGCGAAGCACTTCAATCTGTTTTTGATTCGACAGAAGTTGAACAGATTCGGGTATTGGAGCAGCAATTTACTGACGCCAAGCAATTCGGTTCATTGTTACAACCAGCAGCGCTTGACTGGCAATCCTTTATCCAAAAAGTTACAAATTTGGAGTTTAATCAGGCCGACTTATATCAACAAGCTCAAGTGATTGAACTACGCGAGCGACTTTTACCACTATTTCGGTGTGCGTGGTTGCTGACGCAGCATTATGATGTTGTCGTCACCAATCCGCCATACCATAATAAATATAATCCAACGCTGAAAAAATTCATGCAGCAAAACTATCAAGACGTTAAATCTGATCTTTACTCAGCTTTCATTAAAGAGACTTTCACAATGACGAAGCCAAATGGTTATGCGGCATTGATGAGTCCTTATACGTGGATGTTTATTTCGTCGCACGAAAAATTACGCCGTTTCATTATTAATAATGGGACGATTGGTAGTTTAGTTCAGCTGGAATATTCAGCTTTTGAGGACGCTACGGTACCAATCTGTACGTTTGTTTTGCAACGTCAACAAGAAAATACGCAAGGCGTTTTCTTACGCTTGGAGTCATTCAAAGGTGCGGCAGTACAACCATTGAAAGTCGCTGAAGCAGCAGCTGATCCAACAGTAGATTATCGCTATGTGCGGGATGTACATTCGTTTGAAGATATTCCAGGAGCACCGATTGCTTATTGGGCGAGTGAAAAATTGACGAACACTTTTCAAAACAATCCTAAAATTGCGTCAGTTTTTGAAGCCAGAGAAGGTATGACAACTGCAGATAACAATTTATTCATGCGGATGTGGTATGAGGTTAATCGTGACCTAATAGGTTTTAAATTGTCAGCTGAGCAGAAAGGGATAGTTTGGTATCCATATAATAAAGGTGGCGATTATAGAAAATGGTTTGGAAATAATTGGTATATAGTTAATTGGAAAAATAACGGTTATGCAATAAAACATAATATTGATCCTAAAACAAGTCGAACAAGGTCACATAACTATAATGGAAAGTATGGTTTTAAGCGGGGTATAACGTGGACTGCTATCAGCTCGAGTAAATTTTCAGCTAGAATTGTTGACAAAGGATTTTTATTTGATTCCAAGGGTGTAACCGGTTTTTTAATTGATGATAATATTGATGATTTAACGGTAATATCTTTTCTAAATTCTGTACTAGTAAATGAATATTTACAATTTTTATCACCAACAATTGATTTTAAAATAAAGCAGGTATTATCTCTTCCGTTTAAAACGAATGTTATTGTAAGAAATCAGAAAGGTATTAATCATTACGCCGAAAAGTGCATAGACCTATCCAAATCTGACTGGGATGCTTTTGAAACCTCATGGGACTTCCAGCAGCATCCCTTGCTGCAATACCGTACCGATAGCAGTTTATTAGCAGATGCCTTTACCAGTTGGCAAACAGCTGCGGCTCAGCGATTTACGCAATTAAAAGCTAACGAAGAGGAGCTTAATCGCCAGTTCATCGATATTTATGGTTTACAGTCTGAATTATCACCGGAAGAAACGGATAAGGAAGTCACGGTCCGCCAGGCTGATCAAGGCCGCGATGTGCGCAGCTTTCTATCGTATTTAGTTGGCGTGATTTTTGGTCGTTATAGTTTAGACGAACCTGGTTTGATCTATGCTGGTGGTACTTTTGATGCAACTCGCTACCGTAGTTTTCAGACGGATCCGGATAATGTAATTCCGATTGGTTTTGCTAAGGGCTATTATGAAGACGACATTGTGACGCGAATCAAACAATTATTGACGCTGATCTTTGGTGCTGAGCAATTAATGGCAAATTTAACCTTTATTGCCAACAGCCTTTATCCTGATAGTGCGCAAGATCCAGAGGAAGCGTTACGGCGTTATTTCCTGAAGGATTTTTACAAGGATCATTTAAAGATTTATCAGAAGCGGCCGATTTACTGGGAGCTTTCCAGTGGTAAGCAAAATGGCTTTAAGGCGCTTATTTATCTGCATCGCTACACGCCAGCATTGTTAGCCCAGATTCGAACAGCGTATTTATTACCATTAATGCGGACAATCGATCGGTTATTAACTTTAACCAATACCGAGGTCGACTCGACCCGAGCCAAAGCAGCAGCTGAAAAGCAGCGCGCCAACTATCAGCGCCAGCTAACCGAATTACGGCAATACGAAACGGTGGTCCAATATATGGCTAATCGTGAATTGGCTTTGGATCTAGATGATGGCGTCAAGGTCAATTACGCTAAATTTCAGGATATCGCGGTGCCCAGTGAAGATGGCACGAAAACACAACAACTAAATGTTTTAACTAAAGTAAAGATGTAAGGTGGGTGAAACTATGGCAAATGAGACCCAAACGTTATTACAGCAGCGCTTTGATGCGCCATTACCAGATTATCAGCAGCGGCGGATTATTTTTTGGTATGATGAAAATCAGGATTATGCACAAGAGTTAGCGGCTTATCAACTGAATAATGTGGTTACTTTGACGGTGGCACCGAATAATTATTTTGCGATTAAATATCAAATTGAGGTACAGCAACCAACCCAGAATTTTTTGCTTTATTTACCAATGGCACAGCCTGAGCCACAGCAAGATCCGCTACACGATATTTATTTATACTCACAACCTGAGTTTCACGTGGATCGCTTGAGCCAGGTCTTAGATGAATTACACATTGAAGATCAGGCTGCTTATCGCGGCACGCTATTAATTTATAAAAGCTTTTTTGAAAATAAGCAGCGGCAAAAAAGTCTGTTGGCGTTTTTGCAAAATGAAGCTGAATTAAGCCCAGAAAAGTTAACCTTAGGTATTTTTCTAGTGTTAGTTGGCGGCAAGCGCCTGAGCTTTGCTAATGGCTTGGTTTATTTGTTGGCTGAATGGGCACAGGGACAAGATGCTGCCTGGCAGAAACTGCAACGTTTTGGGAGTTTGAAGTGGTTTTGGCAGCAGGTCAGTCAAGACTTCAATTATCAAGCTGAGCAGCCGAGTTTGGCCCAATTAGTCTGTTCATTATTTACCACGAAAACGGCGGCTGAATTCACGGGCAAAGTACCGAAAAATTGGCAGAATATGCTGTTAACACCAGCCAACAATACAATTGTATTCATTGATCAGTGGCAGAACGCACGTGATTTAATGGCTGAGTATGAATTAGTGGCTCAGCAGGCGAGTGAGTTATTGCGAATCGATGCTTTTACCCGGGGCAAGTCGGTTGATTTCTTAGCTCAAGGTAGTACCTTTGCTGCGTATGATATCGCTTTGATCACATTTGTGGCCGAACAACTGACGGCTGGTAGTATTTCATATGATGATTACGAACTGCAGCTAATTAAGCGGCGCACGGCCTTTTGGAATGCCCATTTTCAAGCTAGTTACCGGGCGTTGATCCAAGCAATTCGATTGTTGCGCGGCTTAGCCGGATTGACGATCGATGCCACCACGGCACAAGAGTTATGGCAGCAATATCAAGAGCAATATATGCAGTTGGATCGCGCTTACCGCAAGTTTTACCGCGCCTTCGATCAAATTAATGAGCCAAATGATGCGCTGCGAATGCTGCAGCAAAAGGTGGAACGTTTCTATACTGATGGCTATTTAGAACCGTTGGCACAGCGATGGGATAGTCTAATTGGCAATCAGCTACCATTAACCCAGGCGTTGCCGACAACCGAATTTTATAGTAAAAAGGTTAATCATTTGGTCAATGAAAAGCGGCGTGTCTTTGTGATCGTAGTTGATGCGCTAAGATATGAAATTGCCAGTCAATTGCAGGATGAGCTCAATCGTAACCAGCATTTTGATACACAATTAGAAGCTGTGGAAGGAACGGTGCCATCGTATACAGATATAGGGATGGCGGCGTTATTACCACATAAGCAGTTGACGTTAAATGATAAAGGCAGCATTGAAGTTGATGGTCAGTTAAGTGCAGGCGTTGAGAACCGGCAACGGATTCTAGAGAAACAATTACCCGATTTAAGTGTCACTGCGCAACCAGCTAAAACGATTTTAGCGGCTAATCGTGATCAGCTGCGCCAACTATATAAAGGAACCAACGTCAATTACATTTATTTAGATACGATCGATGCCCGCGGGGACAATGCCAAGTCGGAGGATGAAGTGTTTGCGGCAGCTGATTTAGTTTTAACTCAACTACAAGAGTTGGTCGGTATTTTAGCGCGCTATGTCAGTGCAACAAATATCTTCATTACTGCGGATCACGGCTTTTTGTATACACGGCAAGCTTTAACTAGCCTAGACAAAATCACGCAACCCGCTGGTGTTGTGCATAAACGGCGGTTTGTGATCAATACGGAAGCTGCCGCTGCTAGCAATACCCATTCATTTGCGCTACCAGCAGTGGCGCCTGATAACTTATTTGTTCATGTGCCAACCGGGCTGCTACGGTATGCTGTTCAAGGCGGCGGTAGTAAATACGTTCATGGCGGCACCACTTTGCAAGAAATGATGGTACCGTTATTGACGATCAAAACAGAACGTAACGCACGCTCGCCGCAACAAGTCGAAGTCGTTTTATTGACGGAATTGACAACTGTGGGTAGTTATACGTTAACTTTATCATTTATTCAAATTCAGCCCGTTTCTGATCTACGCCGGAGTAAGCGTGTTTTGGTTTATTTGGAAGATACAGCTGGTAATGTTATTTCTAATCAAATAACGTTGATCGCTGATTACCACAATGATTCAGTGCAGCAGCGTATTCTGACTGGCAAGCTGGTTATTATTAACGATATTACGCCACGCTACCAGCAAGGAACACTAGTGATCATTAATGCCGCTGATTCAGAAGATGCGCAGCGCCACGCAGTAAACTTGGATTTACCGGAAATTAAGTAAGAATTTTCATTAATAGTTCTAAAGATCAGTGTATATGTTTGAGCATTTAAAATAAGCTATAAATAGGCTTATGTTATTATACGTTGCTAGAAGGGTTGCTAAACCCCCAATATTTTGTTAAAATGTAGCTATTCAAGGACGGTCGCTCCGCTCGCGAATACAGTTTTTTAGCTGAAAACTGAAGGAATCAATAGTAATTGGATCCTAGTTTACTAGGATGCCAGTTAAGCACTAACCCCAGTGGGATTTATCCTGCTGGGGTTATCTTTTTATAACAATGTATTAGCTGTGAATGGTAACAAAATCAGCGATAGTAACTATATAAGTACTTAGACCAATGATGGATAATAAACTATTGCTTGAAAAGTGATGATTAGGTATTAACTATTTCTGGACGTATTAATTAACATATAAAATGTTATTTGTCAATTGATTTGATTTGTATTTGATTTTCAAATATAATCTGAATTAAAATAGTTAATTGCTGTTAGATCAATGGTTAAGCTATGATAAATAAATACGATTTAAATTTGAAATAGAATCTATTTTAAAGTGTGGGATTCCTGATACATTTCAACAAGATGAAGCAATGACACGTGGATCGTATTACAGCGACATGAAGGAGACTGTCAAAGAAGCGCTAGTAAATTCGCTGATGCATGCTTATTACGACTCGGATCGTCCAATTAAGATCATTGACTATAATGATTACTTCGAGTTTTATAATCCTGGAGAAATGCGAGTTACTGAAGATGAATTTTTTCATGGAAGTATTTCACGTACGCGGAACGCAGTAATTGCGAACTTATTTAGGCGTGTCGGTATTGCCGAAAAGGAGGCGAAAGGAACTATAGCAGATACAGTAATTCAACATAATTTAAGGCCGCCAGAAATTTCTGCTACTGCTGATTCAACTTATATTAAACTGTGGAAATTAAATATGGAGTCTACACTAGAGGGCCTTGATCCAATTGAGGAACTGGTAATGCAATTCGGGGTTGAAGTGGGTGTTTTTAAAATTTCAGAAACAATTGTGACAATCAATAAGGCCAGGAAAATACCGATTACGGAATATAAAATAAGAAAAGCTTTTGAAACGTTACTTGATAAAGAATATATCGAATACACCGGAAAAGGTCGTGCTAGATCTTACACAATTCGGCGTTCTAAAGAAGCCGAAAGATTTGGAGTGCTACAATTCTTTAAAATGATGGAGGATAAAATATATCGTCCCAATTAAATTTAATCGAGTATTTTAGTTTATTTCCCAAATTGTCAAATCAAGTGCAACAGTATCGACCTATTCTTATAAATTGGTATAGTTAATCATCTAAATCAATGAATAGTTCACTGGCGCAGTTGTAGTTCAAGCTCCGACGTGGCCGGTGGTTAAGCGCGTCTTGGATTCCTTG
>NZ_RHOE01000031.1 GCF_003946385.1 Loigolactobacillus zhaoyuanensis | reverse complement strand
TTCTGAGCTAGTGCTGTGACAATTTCTTTGGTAAACTGATTCATGGGGAAGCCTCCTGTGATGTTTGTTTAGACGCTAACTATCATAAGGGAGAGGCTTCCCTTTTTCAATTTCCAATAATTCATTTACACATAATTATTTAAACACTCCAGCACTTTACAGCTTTTTAAAAAAATTTGGATATAAAAAAGGGAGAGGCTTCCCTTTTTCAATTTCCAATAATTCATTTACACATAATTATTTAAACACTCCAGCACTTTACAGCTTTTTAAAAAAATTTGGATATAAAAAGGCACGAATGCCTATTCTTTGCTAAAATGAGTTCGTCTAAAAACCACTCAGAAAGAAGGATTCGTGTTGAACTCATTTTATCAAAAATCATCACTTTTAACCACCCTCCACGCCTATTTTTTTGATTTAAAAGCGGCTGGCTTGTCTAAGCCAATGGGCCTTAACTATTTTTGGTTGTGTCTAGCGTTGTTAGTGATCGGTGACCGCCACTCGATCCGCCACTTATTTGAACAATTTCTGGGCCGGGTGACGAAGCATTCTTTGAACACGTTTTATCGGGCTTTGGCAGTGATCGGTGACCACTTGCCACAGTTAGAAGTGCGCAACTTGACGTATTTACTGACCTTGATTCCCACTACTTGTCAGGACTTGCCCTTATTATTGGTTCTGGATGACACGGTCCAACCCAAGTTCGGCCACAAATTTACCGGCGTCAAATATCTATTCGATCACGCCGCACATACGGGTAAGCGGCTCGTCAATGCCCATGATTTCGTTACTTTAGGTCTGATGATCCCAACACAGCGGGACCAAGATGACCAGCCAGTTTATACGTTCTTGCCGTTAGCCACGCACCTTTATCAGGCGGAACAGGCGACCAAATACCAGCAAGCGGCGCAAATGATCAAGACGACTTTGAAATCGATCGCCAGCGACCAACAAGTGTTCCTACTGTGTGACAGTTGGTATCCCAAAGCTGAGATCAACCAACTGGTCATGACGCAACCTAATCTAGCTATGATCGCCAATGTGCGTAAAGATACCGCCATGTTTGGCTTACCCAAACGCACCGGTAAGCGCGGTCGGCCGCGGAAATATGGTGACCAGATCCATTTGGGAAATATTGCATTAAATCTTTGTTCGGCCGGAGATCAGATCGGTATAGTGCGGTGTCTGACACGCTTGATGCCCCAGCCAGTTTACATGATCCGCGTACAACGCAAGACGACTTGTCGTCTGTTCATGGCGACGAGCGCGCCCGAAGAATTAGCGGCGATCACAACCGAAACCCTAGCCGTTGATCCGACCCAGCTCACCTATCGGACGCCGGAGACCAGCGCCCCTGCGCCAGCGCTACGAGCGTTGGCCTACTATCAAAAACGTTGGGCAATCGAGACCTATTTTTATGAAATGAAAACATTCTGGCACTTCGGTGATTACGCCGTGCGTTCAGTAGCCAAGATTGAAGCCGATCATCATTTATTGAATACGGCGTATACCTTGATGATCGTATTGCCATTGACCCAACCTAGTTTAGCTTTTTTGGTAACCAAAAGTTTGCGTGAACGCAAACTCTGGTTAAGTCGGCAAATTCAAGCGGCGCTGTTTTTGGCTAGTTTAGCGCGGCAAGTGCAAAGGCGGTTAAAAACAACACCGGCCAAAGTGGTGATTCAGTGGTTGGCTTCTTGTTGGTCGGGGGTCAGTGAAAAGCTGTAAAGTGCTGTAAACACTCTTTTATTGCGATTTTTTATGGTGTATACTTGATAATATTGAACGAAAAACACCTAACAAATATTAGAAAATGATATAATATCAAAGACTGAAAAAGTTATGGAAATAATACGATTTTCTAGTTGTTTTAATTTATGGTACTAATTAAGAATTTGTGGAGGATAAGATGAAAACTGTTACGATCGTTATTCCATTTTACAATGAAGAAAGTGGGTTACAGGACTTCTATACTAGTTTAACTGGTACTTTAAACGAATTGCCAAAATTTAATTTTGAAATGCTGTTTGTAAATGACGGAAGTTCCGATGGCGGACTGAAATTGGTCGATGAATTGGCCACAAAAGATTCACGCGTCTCATACATAGACTTATCACGAAATTATGGGAAAGAAGTCGCGATGACAGCTGGTTTCGATTATGCAAAAGGTGATGCTGTGATCGTTATTGATGCTGATCTACAGCAGCCACCAGCAGTAATTAAAGAAATGATTCAATATTGGCAACAAGGATTTGATGATATATATGCAATTCGTAAAGAACGATTAGGCGAGAAGAAAACTAAAATATGGTTTTCAAAAACTTATTATCGACTTCTTGGTAAAATGACTCAAGAAAAAGTTTACCCTAATGCAGGTGATTTCCGATTATTGGACCGTAAAGTAGTTGACGCCTTATCCTCGATGCGAGAACAAGCACGTTATACTAAAGGACTGTATGGTTGGGTCGGTTTTAAGAAAAAAGCTATTACTTACATTGCTCAGCCACGTAAAAGTGGAATCACTAAGTGGAGTTTTTCTAAATTATTTAAATTAGCAGTTAATGGATTAACTGCATATACTACGGTACCGTTGCGTGCTTCGACATATATGGGTATACTCGTTTCTTTTTTTGGTTTCATTTATATGTTGATTGTTCTATTCCAGAAAATATCTGGGTTAGGTGACGTGTCTGGTTATGCATCCTTAATGATCGGTATCTTGCTTTTGGGTGGTGTTCAACTTATTTCCTTAGGGGTTATTGGTGAATATCTAGCTCGAATGTTTATGGAAACCAAGCATCGGCCACTTTATTTTATTGAAGACTACCATACTCACGATGAAGAGCAAAAAAAGGTGACTAAGTCATGAATTTAATTAATAGTACTAAGAAACTTTTGATCAAAAACATTGCACTGATTAATTACATATTTTTTGGGGTCCTGACAACGGCGGTCAATTTGGGCGTTTTCTGGTTGGCCAGTTCGCAACTACATTTATATTATTTATTAGCTAATTTAGTAGCTTGGTTTCTCTCCGTTGTGTTTGCGTTTTTTACCAATAAATATTTTGTTTTCAAATCACGCACAACTGGATTGTTACCCTTTCTAAAAGAGTTCTTGTTATTTTTATGGATGCGTGTCTTATCAGGTGTCTTTGATATGGGTTCAATGTTTGTTATGGTTTCAATGATCAAAATAGATGATGTAATTGCTAAGGTATTGACTCAATTTGTGATCGTCATTTTAAACTATACCTTTAGTAAGGCAGTGATTTTTAAAGATAGGGGAACAAAATGAGCAGACAGCGTAAGTTAAGGGGTACTTTTATTAAATATTTGGTAGCATTTTATCTACCAATTTTTATCATGCTAATGGTTTTTTTTGTAAAAGGGGTTTTTCCATTTGGTGATCATGCAGCAATTGCCAGTGATTTAAATAATCAGTATATCAGCTTTTTTGCATATTTCAAAAATCACTTCACCAATATTCATGATTTATTTTATTCATTTTCAATGAGTATGGGCGGCAATTTCTTTGGTATTTTTGCTTATTACTTAATGAGTCCGTTAAATATTATTGTTTTGTTCTTCCCAATAGCAAAATTACCGATTGCAATCACATTAATGATTTTAGTTAAAATCGGATTATTAAGTTGTAGTATGCTTTGTTTTCTCAACTATCATCAACGGAATAGTTCCAAAATTAATTCAATAAAATACGAAAATAAAGTTCAAAATCATAACTTACTCAATATTTGTCTTGCTAGTTCATTTGCATTGATGACTTACGAGGTGAGCTATGCGACTAATCTGATGTGGACCGATACAATCATCCTTTTGCCAATCGTGATTTTAGGCTTAGAAAAAATAAATAACCATGAACGTCCTTATGTCTACATAATTTCACTATTTTTCGCCATTCTATTAAATTATTACATTGGATTTATGGTGTGTATATTTGTCGCAATTTATTATGTCTACTGTTTATTGATCACCAAATTTAAATGGAATATTGAACTTAAACAGCAACTCAAAGCTAGTTTCTTTAAATTATTGTTATCAAGTGTGATTGGTGTGGGCTTATCTGCAGTGGCGTTGTTACCAGGGCTAAAAGCTGTTCAGAGTTTAAAAAGCAATCCATACCACTTTCAACTGACCGGGAGGTTCCAGCCATTAGATATGTTGAACCAGCTGTATTCTGGAGTAACAAATAATCAAGCATATCCATATCTTTATGGGGGTATGTTGGTGATAGTTTTATGCTTCATATACTTTGCTAGTAAAAAAATTAAGCTACCAGAAAAGATAACAACAGGTGCCTTTTTATTATTTTTAGCAATGACACAGGTCATACAGGGAACATATCAAATTTGGCATGGATTTAATTCGCCTAATGGTATGCCTAATCGTAATACTTTTTTATTTACATTCTTTTTGATAATTGTGGCTGACGAAGTTATCCTTAATGGTTCAATTAAGTTTACTTTAAAGACTTTATCTAATCTGATGCTTATCTATGTACTAGGTACTTTTCTACTTGGTAAATTAAATCCAAGTATAATAACGGTTCCATTGATTACAATAAACATATTGCTTTTTTTAGGAATTATAATTTCGCTTTATTATCTCAATCGTTTCAAAAAGTTAACTGCTGTGACGCTTTTGCTATTAATAGTTGCTGATTTAGGTTTTAATACGTATAGACATGCTTATTTCACGGGTATTTCAATTGATAGCTTTGCTAAATATACTAGTCAAGTTAGTCATGTTTTAAAGCAGTTACCTGACACAAAAAAAGATTTTTATCGTGTCGGCACTACGTTTGAACGATCAAATGATGATCCTTTATTATTTGATTATTACGGGTTGAGTAACTACAGTTCAGCTGAAAGTCCTGACACAATAAATCTATTACAAAAAATGGGCTACTTTCAAAACCATAATTGGTGGCGTTGGACTAATTTTAATAATGGGTCGACCTTTGCGGTAGATAGTCTGTTTGGGGTTAGATACGTTGTTCATAACGGTAGTGAGTCGATGAAATCTATGTTATATGGTTCTGCTGCAGAGCCTAACATTTACAATGGTACTGGCTCACAATTAGGTGGATATAATTTGAATTATAGTTCACCCTATAGTGAAAAAATATATTCCAAGAATGGTTATGACATATACAAAAATAAATATGCGCTTGGGTTAGTGAATCTTGTTGATAAAGGTGCATTGTCAGCAAATACAATAAAACGTGATACCAGTGCTGATCCATTTAAATACTTAAACCAAGTCTTTGATCAAGTATTAGCAACGGAAACGCCGATTTATAATGCAGAGAGTGTTGCAACTATTGAGACGACAAAATCAGGACAGCATGATTATCAAGTTCGAGTAGCTAATTCAGGACAGTTATATTTCTATTTACCTACTTCAAATAATACACAAACTGAAATTGATGGCTTACAGGTATTAAGTTCAGAGTTATTCGTTAATGGTAAAAAGCTATCAAAAATTAATATGCAACAACAAAATGGTATCACGTATTTAGGTAAGTTTAATGCTGGACAAATCGTGAATCTGAGTATCAGGACGAATAATAATGTCGCTAATGATATCAATACATTGAAACCAATTGTTTACCGTGAGGATTCAAAGAAGGTTGCGACAGCTTTAGCATCAGTAAAAAAGAATAAGGTTACTCATTTAAAGGTTTCGACAAAGCAAATTTCTTTTGCAATAAAAAAAGGACAAGATAAACACAAGATTGTAATGTTAAGCTTACCTTATGATCAAGGATGGCAGGCTTTTGAAAATGGCCGCCAAATTAAGATACATAAGGCCTTAGATGGGCTTATGGCAATTACACCAACGACAAAAGAAAATAGCCAAATTATACTCAAATATACCCCAGTAGGATTGAAATTAGGTCTCGGGGTAACGGGTATTAGTTTAATTGGTTTAGGTGTGTACACTTGCTTTATCGAGGTAGGCTTTAAGCGTAAAAAAATTAAGTAGGGTTATAGTCGTAATGAACTAATTCGTTAGTAAATTTAAAAAAGTATTGTTAGATAAAACTCGGCGGTATCCAATATTATAAACCCAAAGAAAACCTCACCTGAATTGGATGTAAGCTGATTCCTGAGACAACTTTTAAGAGAGGGTATAATGAATAAATCATCTCTCAAAAGGAAGGAATTTTTACATGCCAACTCGTTACGACAAAGAATTCAAACAAAACATTATCAACCTATATAAGCAAGGCGAATCAGCTGCCCAACTGGCCAGAGAATATGGCATTGGCTATTCAACAGTTCATAAGTGGATCCAGGGCCAGGCCAAAACTCAATCCGGTAAATCGCCAGACGAAATCAAAGTGATGGAAAAGCGACTGGCTTCGCTGTCTGAGGAGAACGAAATCCTAAAAAAAGCCCTGGGCTTCCTTGCGCAGAAGTAACCAATATCTTTGATTACATTCACCAAGAAAGCCATCACCACCAGGTAACCAAGATGTGCCGAATCCTCGGTGTTTCCAGAGCTCAGTATTATCGTTATCGATCCCCCAAATCTTCAAAACGCCGGGCCGAAGATGCGGACTTGAAACAACGGATTCTGCGGATTTTTGCGGAATTTAAGCAGCGATACGGTGTTATG
The DNA here is from genome assembly GCF_003946385.1 of Loigolactobacillus zhaoyuanensis. GTDB lineage: Bacteria > Bacillota > Bacilli > Lactobacillales > Lactobacillaceae > Loigolactobacillus > Loigolactobacillus zhaoyuanensis. The sequence continues at coordinate 23,290 of NZ_RHOE01000031.1, read as the reverse complement.
AAGATCCCCCATGAATTGAATCTGGAACTTCAACCACTGCAGCTTCGGTGCAGTCCACGACGGATTTCCCGGCTCATGAAGGAACTGGATATCCACTCCGTTACCGTCAATAAGTGGAAAGCGGCTTCGGCTTCCAAAACCAAGGTTGAACAGCGTCCCAACTTGCTTAAGCAGGATTTCTCGACCACTGGTTTAAATCAAAAATGGACCGCTGATATGACCTATATTCAAACGAAGCATAATGGCTGGTGTTACTTATCAACCATCATGGACCTGCACTCACGACGGATTATCGGCTATTCGTTCTCAAAAAAGATGGATACTGATTTAGTCTTAAAGACCCTTGAAAGCGCGGTTAAAAATCGAACCATTACTGGGGACCTGATTATCCATACGGATTTAGGATCACAGTATACCAGCGATGATTACAACCAACGTTTAACTGAGCTACATATCCGCCACTCATACAGCCGTAAGGGTTGTCCGTATGATAATGCGCCAATGGAATCCTTTCACGCTTCCCTCAAAAAGGAATGTGTTTATCCAGTGCCGGTCTTTGAAGATTATGAAACTGCCGCTGCCGTCCTTTTTGAATATGTGCATGCTTTCTACAATAGGAAGAGAATTCATAGTTCACTGGGCTACCAGACCCCCTTACAAGTTGAAATTGCAACACTTACGAGCCAAATGGCCGCCTGATTTAATGCTTTCCAGGGTTCAAATAAGTTATTAATCGCAATTAATGATTTATTTGAGCTGTGGAAGGTAAACGCGGTTCTGAATGTCTCTTAAAATCTGTCTCAAATATTGACTTCAATCCAGTTAGATCGTTTGCTAGTTTCGGTACCGATATACATGGACTGCATTTTCCCGTTTATCTTTCCAGTGTTTGGGGTCAAGGTCAGTCCGTTTTGTATGCTATTTTTTCAGTACCATTTGTTAGGATTTTTGGCTTTAGTATCCTTATCTTTAGGCTTCCATTTGTTTTATTAACATTCAGTTTGCTAGTTTTCCTTTTTGCGCTCCTTTATTTTAAAATGAAGCAAAGAAAGCTTGCTACATTCATTAACATTGCAATCATAACCACACCATGGATGTTTATTTCTAGCCGGTGGATTTTAGATGCTAATGTTGCGCCAGTCATATTTTTGTTCGGAGTTTTATCGATTTGGTTGGGCTTGGTTTCAACGGCTTCCTCGCATCGGTACATTTATCTGGTGTTGGGAGCAGTATTGTTAGCTCTAACCACCTATGGGTACATAACTGCTTGGATGTATCTTCCCATTTTATGTGTACTATATTTGATCTATTTTTTACGAAACAAATTATTAAGAACACGGGAATATCTGCTATTTACTGTAACGTTAGTGATTTTGGTTCTGCCAATAATTTATTTTGCTTACAAAGTAAACCTTGTTCACGCTAGCTCAGCTAGTAAGTTTTTAATTTTTGACATTCCGCCGTTGCCTTCCAACCGAGTGGAATCATTAATCGATTTTAATCAATCTAATTTATTACTTGGAATGCTTAAGAACTTTTTTAATGGAATTACAATTTATTTTAAGGGTACAGATGGGCTCGCTTGGAATTCGGTGGCACCGTTTGGGGCAATAATGCCCTGGACTTTATTATTTGTTCCGATCGGCGTGTTCGCCAAAAATACGGCTATTAATGATAAAGTTAGACAATTCAAAAAATTAATTTGTTTAAATATAGTCGCTTTTATACCATTAATGTTTGTTGTACTTCCTAATTATAATCATTGGAATTTCTTAAATATTAATTTGAGTATTATGGTAGGGTTTGGGTTATATGAAGTTTTTAGTTCTATAAAAAATATGGGCAAATTTCGGATTTTGCTTCCTATAATTACGTTACTCTTGTTTATCTGGTTTGTTGGTCAAGCGTATTTTGGTGTAGGTGGGAAAGAGACCTTTTATGAATCACAGCAAGTTTCTTATACGGAAGTAGAAAAAATCAACACTATTATGCAAGGTAAGGAATTTAATGAAAAACGGCTATTTATAAATAATTTGCCTCGTATGTTCCCGTATTTTAGATTGGTTCAACAACCGATTAATAATCATACTTACTTATCAATATCGGGTCAAAAAAATAATTTTGGGAAAAATATGGGCTTGGTGAAACGGTATGGTTATCTGAGGGATATGAGCACAGTAGGAAAATCAAAACCTGGTGATGTCGCTATAGTAGCGCCTGATTTTATTGATTCAAATTGGGAAAAAATAACTGATATTACGATTGGTGGAGCTCCTTACCTACTAGTTAGAAAAATAGTCTAAAAAACCGCTACTTGGCAGATCAACTCAAACGTTGAGTTATCTAACCAATTAGCGGTTTTTATTTACACCTTTCATATCGCCGGTTCTGCCCCCAGCGTCCGCAGTATCGGCTCTGCGTTATTCTCGTGTTGACACAAAAAGCGCAGGAATTCCAAAAACTCAGCGGCGTCGTTGATGCGATAGTAATAATTACCCAGACAGCAGACTTCATCGGTGGAATACAGTATCCGGCCAAAAAAATCAGTTATCGGTAATTCGTAAATCCGTCCATTATCCATATTGGGCCTCCTTATAAATTCAAATCTTCGCCTAACAGCTGTTCCAGCTCATTGCGCCATTTATGGGCGGCAAGTAGCACGATGCAATCGTTGGTGCGTGTGTTGCGGACGATCAGGGCGGCGTCGGTGCGATCGAGTTCGCGGACCAGGCGGTTGAGGTGCGTTTTGGCGGTGCTAACGGTAATTGTTGGTAACATAGTGGAGCCTCCTATTCGTTATTCAGAGTCAGGTTGCGCTTAAAAATCAGTGATTGTGGGCGTCAACTGGAATCACGTCGTGCTGCATTTGCAGGTGACCGTCGCCGACAGCCACTTCAGTTTGCGCCATCAGCTGCGGGGTGAAGCGCATTTGACTAGGCTCAAAGGTAAATGCCAGCTCAGTCAGGCGGCCAGAACGGTTTTTGCGGAAAATTAGGTTGACGTGGCGGACGCTTTTACGTTCTTCGTCGGCGCTGACTGGGTAGAGAAAGCTGACGATGTTGGAATCTTGCTCGATGCTGCCAGATTCGCGGAGGTCAGCGAGCTGCGGTGTGCGGTCGATTCGTTTTTCCAGTTCACGGTTAAGCTGGGAAAAAAGGATGATCGGGATGTTCAGTTCGTTAGTCAGCAATTTCAATTCGCGGGTGATGGCTTCGATTTCTTGGCGTCGATCATGGCGGGCGGCGATACGATCTAAGCTGACGATTTGTAAATAGTCGATGACGGCGACATAATTGCCGCTAGTCGCGTGTTGGGCGTGGTCACGGATCACTTTAATGATCTGCGGCAGTACTAACAGCTTGTCGTGCAGCTGCAAGTGTTGCTGATCCAGTTGACCGATGGCGCTGCGGACTTGCTGCTTTTCAGCGTCGTTAAGATTAAATGCTGGATCGGTGAACTTACCGACCGCGACGCCAGTTTGCAGGGCGACGGTGCGCTGGTAATTATCGGTGGCGGTCATTTCCAACGAAAATAAGTCAACGGTCAGTTCCGGCTGGTAGTGCAGGGCGCGCTGGATCAAGTTGACGGCAAAGGCGGATTTACCGATACCAGGGCGGGCGCCGACTGTCCATAAAACGCCACCGCGCAAGCCACCATTCAGTACTTCGTCGACGTTGATAAAAGTTTTGATACCACTAGGCTGGCGGGTTTCCAAGGCTTGCATCAAATCAGCGCCGTGTTCCTGAATGCTGCGGGTGGGTAACTTGGGCTGATTCAGCTCGGCTAGACGATTGCTTAGCTGCTGCAGGGTGGTTAAATTCTCATCGTTAGGCGTTTTAGAATAAGCTTGGGCGGCCTCCTGCACGTCATTTTGGACGGACCAAAATTGTAGTGTGCGCAAGCTATCTTGAAAAATGGCTTCGTTGGCGACTGGCTGTTCTAAGCTTTGCCATTCGTCAGCTTCAAACGCCAGCGGGTAGGCGGCTTGAAAGCGGCGTTGCAGCTCGATCCAATTACGGTACGGGCCGGGCTGGGCCAGCAAGAACTGAATAAATTCGTGGCAACTTTTTACTTTAAACCAGTTGGCGTCGATGGTGACGGTTTTCAGCGTTTCTGGGTGGTGGAGCAAATAATGTACAACATTAGTGTCCAAGGGCATGACCAATGGCCTCCATTTCTTTGTGATCGGTGGTAATGGCTTCGTCAGCGGCACGCTGGATCGCTAAATCAACATCGCCGCTACAAACATTGAACAGGGTCCGTAAATAATCGGTGCGCGATTGTGTTATTGGTGCTTTAGCGGCTGGCAGTGGCGGCGCCTCTAACAAGTATTGCTTAAACTTCGGACCAAATAGCGTCTGTGGTCGGACAAATTTCCAGTAATCGCTGTCGCGCCAGTCTTTGATTTTCCAGTCGATCACTTGCTTGACCTGCTTCATCGTTACTTTTTGGCTAAACAGGTCAGCTAACAGGATCTGAACCGTTTCGGTGGCGTCGAACTGTTTACCAGATTGTTGCTGCAAGTAGGTCAGGACTTTTTTGGTGCTGGCGGCTAAACGTTGGCGCTGGATCGGGGTATAAGATTGCAGTGCCAGCGGTGTGACTTGGGTCAGTTGTGGTTGCGCGGTGGCCGTGTGTGGCGTCAGCGGTTCATCAGGTAAACGAAATTTGGCCCAACCGTGATAATTAGCAGCTATTTCAGGTGGCACCACGTAACGTTCCCAGTGGCAAATTTGGTAATGCTGGTCGGCGCTTTTTTTGATCAAGTCGCAATCGCTGAGCAGCTGCAAGATTGGCGCTACACGAGCCGGTCGGGCAATGTCTAACCAGCTGGCAAAATCATGGGTGGTCAAAGGTTGCTCAACGCTAAAAGCGATGATGCCAGCTTTTTGCAAGCGGGCGGCGCAGGCTAGCGCACGAACCCATAAAGCAGTTGCCGTATTTGCTTGCTGTTTACTGGTGGCTAATTGACGTAGTTGAATAAATTCAGGTTGCTCGTAGAAAGTACTTGAGATAATAAATAATGGTTTCAAAACCAACGACTCCTTTATTTTATTTACCCTTTCACTTATATATACGTTTGAGCAACCCGATTTGGGACATTCTTTTTTGCAAAAAAAATAAGCGTCAGCTAGAAACGTTGTTAGAATACGCTTTATGACGCTTTATTTTTTTTAATTTTTTTAGTACTAATTTAGCTGACCTGCCAAAAGCGGCAGACCAACCTGCCAAAAATGGCAGAAAAAGTGCCAAAAGTGGCAAAATAAATGCCAAAAATGGCAACTCATCTGCCAAAAATGTCATACCCACTGGACATTTTTGGCAGTGATGATTATTTTGACGGACGCTGCGAATTTTGCTTTTGTTCTAATAATTTACGGCCATAGGTCAGCGCACGTGGTGGGCGTGAACCGTACTTAGCCGCTTCAATGGCGCTACTAATGTCAAATTCTTCCTGCTCTTGTAAAAAATTTTCAGCAATACAGCAAATATCATAATCGTGATTTTTTAAGATAAAATCAATTAATTGTGCAGGCTTAATTTGCGGTAATTGTAGGCTGCTTGACTCCGGTATATTTGGCGGAACGCTGGTGATCAACGTATTATAGGGCGTCTCGTCTTTGACGAAGTCAGTCAGAATATGATTAGTGTTAACGATCAATGTATGAACGGTGGTCAGTTGCTCAGTTAGTCGTGCGGCGCTCATTTCCAGGCGAATGACGACTTTTTGGCGCTGTTGTGGTCGCAAAAAGGTGACCAAAGTGGATTTTTCAAACGTGCGCATGCTTGCATACCAGTGAATACCGACCCAAGAAGGCTGGTGTCGGATTTGGCTATTACTGGGTATAAATGAATTAATACCGCTGAAATAGGGCAACTGGTTCAGATTTAGTGCAAGTGCTAACCATTGATAAAAGCGTAAACTCGCTGTTTTGAGCGCGCTTAATTCTTCAATGATCAAATTCGTCGGCTGCGGACAAAGCACGGCACTACCGTCAATATCAACGATCAAGGTTTGATATTTTTTACCAGCTAGCTGTTTTTCTACTGGTAAATGACCGATGAAAATCGTTGTCGGCCGCACGCGACCGTGATCGACTAAATCAATTCTAGCTGCGACCGCGTCCAATTGATTCAAATCATAATAAATGGTGTCAGCGCCAATTCCCTTTGGTCGAACTAACTTGGGTTTCTTTTCCTGCATGTGCTCACTCCAACTCACAGATTTACGCTATTGAATAGCGTGAATACTAGTATAAATTAAAAAGGTAACCGGTTACCTTAGACGAAACTAATATTCTAATAAAAATATAATGAACAGCGCATTAAAACAAGTTAGACCAACGTAACAAAGGCTTTTATAGCGCGAAAGGTCATTTTAAAGCGTTGTATTTTCGCGTTTTTCGTTGTTTGCGCTTACACCGATTTGACAAGTATGCTTATTGGTGTCCTAGACGTCTAGGATCACTACACGAAAAGGTTGTGATCCAATGACAAATCAATTGATCAACGCCGCATTTAGCGATGCGCTACAAAACAAGAAGCTGATTTTTGGGGTGTTAAAGCAGTGCCACATTACGCGGCAGCAAGATGACTTTGACGATTATTTTCAAGAATGCCTACTGGCGTACGTTGATGCGTACTGTCTATATGAAAAAACGCAGCCACGGATCAGCCGCCAGAACTATCTATATACCAAATTATGCCAGCAGATGATCGACCTGTGGCGCAAACAAAACCGTTATCAGCAATTTTGTGAGACAACGCCGATAGATTTTGCTAAGGATTCGACTAAACAATTGAACATGCGCTTGGCCTTCAAGGATCTGGATCAGGTACTCACTAGCGGCGAACAGCAGATATTCGACCTATTTTATCTCAATGATTTTTCACAAGCCGAAATTTGCCACAAATTAAAGATCGATCGCCGGACAGTTTATCGTTGGCGTGCCGGGCTTTCGCGTAAGACAAAAAAATATTTCTAAAAAAATGTCCCAAATCGACTTGCTCAAACGTATATATAAGTGAAGGGATAAATAGCGGCCGCATTTGCACCTTCAAAATGAGTTAATCTACACTAAAATTGATGAGGAGGTCATCACATGGTTTGGGAAAAAACTAACCTAGAAATTAAAACAGTCGGCGACAACATCGACGGTGAAGCGACGCACAAGTTCGTCAACATCAAAGAAGGCACAACGACTGACCAATTCGACAAGTTCGGCACCGCCATCGCTGAACTCGCCGAAGAAGGCTACACCGGCGCAGTCGCCGTGACATACGAACGACACGACTACGTAGGCTAGAGTGGGATGAAGTGTGGGAGATTCTGAGGATTAACCTAGCTAGACGAATTGGCTGCGCAGCAGACAGTTGGGCTAGCGTAGTTAACCGCAGGAATCTGCGCTTCATCGCACGTTTCGATCAGAGTGGTAAATTAGGCGCTTAGACTTTGAGCATCAGCCTAGCTAGGAGATAAGAGACACACAGTGGCTCGTTCTCATAGCGTAGCTGAGCGGAAAAGTCTGCCTAATTTAGCACGTTTCAACTAACCAGCAGAGCGCAGCCACACATTTCCATCTGAGCCTCACCACAGAACCTACGCTCGCCCCAGCGTTTGATCTGTGGTCTGTCTAGTAGCACATTGCACCTATCCCTATCCCAACACAGAGAGGAGCTTTCCCATGAAACAACTTGATATGGAATTCAAAAGCGAAAACGGCAAAACCAAGCACATGCGGTTGAACTACGCCGCACAGACTTTGGAAGAAACAACGGTCAAAACAGCGATGCAAACCATCGCCGATCTGAAGATGTTCGAAGTCGAAGCCTGCAATCCGTACGCGCTGCCGATCAAGGCGCAGTACGTTGAACGGACAGTCACACCAATTTTCGGTGGCGCAGACGCTGATAAAGCGGCAGCCGCTGAGTAATTGGTTCAAGGAAGGATACTCATTTTTGAGTATCCTTTTTTGCGTAGTTATTGCTTGAAAATGAGGCTTGTATGCTTTGAAATGTGCCATTATCAGCAGAGCAGCGTGACACAATACATAATAAATGATTTTATTTTTCAAAAAAAACAAAAAAAAATTAAAAAAACAGTTTATTTTAAATAACTTAAGCACTAAAATAAAGGCGTAATAATTATTTCATTATTATAAATAAATTAATCGCAATAACGATCTAAGTTTAGAAATTAGTTAAATTGGTGGGTGAGCAAAATGGAAATACATAAATTGTTAAGTGCGGAAAGCGATATCAAGCAGCGTTATAAGATGTATAAGGCAGGAAAGCAGTGGTTATTTGCCAGTATTTCGGTGGCGGCGCTTGGTTCAGCGCTAATTTTTGGTATCACCACGAATGCTACAGCGGCGACTGATACGTCTGATCATTCAGCCAACACTGATGGTACGCTGACGACTTCTGCTGCAAGTGAGTTAACTGATCAGTCAGTGACCTTAAAGAATAGTACGGAACAAAGTGCAGTGGCGAGTAGTCAAAGTCCAACAAGCAACGCGCCGGCGACTGGCTCAACTGCTACCGACCAGGTCAGTGCAGCAAGTGCCGTGTCGGCGGTAAACAGCGCGCAAGCAAGTACAACATCGGCCGGTGACTCAGTGGCTGATAATGTTGTGCCAACGGTAGCGGCAAGTAGTGCTGGTGCTACAAGCCAATCGGCGACAGCGGCGACTAGTACAGCGGCGACTAGTGGGGAACAAGGAACAGCGAACAATGTAAACGCTACAACCAATGCTGCTAACGCTGTAAACCAAGTTGTTTTGCGCAGTACGCCGACGGCTAAGGTAGCGGCAAATACGATCACATTAGGCGATGCCACGAAAACGTATGATGATCAAACTGATACGCCGATCACGTTTAAAGTAACTTTATCGAGTAACTTAAAGGAACCAGCTGCTTGGTATTTGTCCGGGAGCAATGACACAATGATCGCTTTATCCTCAGGTGATATTGATTTGAGTGCCGTCTCTCAGAATGTGGGCACGTATGTTATTAGGCTGACTGCAGCTGGTCTGGCTAAAATTCAAGCTGCTAATCCTGGTGTGACCATCACGATGGATGACGTGATTGCTGGCACATTGACGATCAAGGCTGCTTTTGTGCCTTCACAATCGATCAATGTTATTTCACAATCAAAGTACTACGATAACGATGCGACTAATATGCCGACTAGTTATCAAGTTTCGCTACCTAGCTTTTTAACGGCACCTGCGACTTGGACTAAAAGTAGTACCACTAGCACTGATACGTCTGTGGTTTATTATGATGTACCAGTTAGTACCGGCGATTTGACTAGCGTCACTAGTCAAACGGTGGGAACTTATCCAGTGACTCTTAGTGCACAAGGGTTAGCTGATCTGCAGGCCGCCAATCCTAATTATGCAGTTACTACTGATACGGTGGTTGCTGGGCGCTTTACGATTTTGGATAATAGCAAGGTGATCATCGGAACGACGCCAGCCTCAGCGGGTATGTATCTACCGGATACGATCAGTGTGACGCTGGATCGTAATATGGTAGTTCCTGCCGATTGGACGGTTAACTACGATAACGCTGGGCAAGATTCAATTGTTTACAACGTACCCATTTCTTATTTTAATACGGACAAAGTTGACTTAACAACTAACGGTAATTATGCTGTTAATTTCACTGCTGCTGCATTGGCAACTTTAAATACAGCGAACGCAGGCTTGAATTTAAGTACCACGAATATCGAGGCGGGGTCGATAAGTGTTAACACAGCCACGGCGACTTCGCAGTTTAACCCAGGTAACTATTATGTGACTATCGCCGATGGGGGCTCGTCATATACGTTGGCTTACGGTTCTGGTCTAACGCTAGAATTACGGTTATTAAATAATAATGTCGGTACGGTTGACGTTGATAATCTAACTGAATTTATCATCATTCCAGCCGGCTTCAATATTGCCACAGTCGATGCTACCGGGCAGTACATCGCGTCGACCTCACCAGCGGCCACTTTACAGGCCGCAATTGCGGCAACTTTGGCAGACCAGGGGATCAGTTATTCTGGTTTGACTGTGACCCAATTGACCGACTATGATGGGCGACAAACTTTCAGAATTCAATTTGCATCAGTCAGTACTGTTGGTGACACATTATTTGATGTTCCAATTGTCGCTAATAATGGCTCTGGTGTGACCTCAGGCTACATTGGGACTAATGCCGCAACCCCTGATTCATCCATTATGTATTTAACCAGTGATCCAGCCTATACACAAGGCGCTTATGGGGTTACCTTAAGCGGATATGATAATGTGGCAACCGTTGCTAATGCACTAGGTGTCACCGGAGCCTACGCCCTTGATTCTAGCTATACCAATTTTGTTTATCCGTACACATTGACGGTCGGTAAAGTAAAGGATACTTACAACCTGGTTGGGCCAACTGGGGTCGTTTTAGGGACAAAAACAACGACTGGCGCCGCACAAACTACCTATGATCCCACGGACTTTTTACCGACGACCATTGTTCAAGGTGGGCGGACTTATGTTTTAGTGGGTAGTTCGGTGACCACGCCACAAAGCTATCCGCAGATCACTGACCCAATTTCATCAGCGACCACGATCAGTACAGGGAATACGTATAATATTTATTATCAAGAAGAAGTTAATCAAAGTGATGTTGATCAGGCGACGGCAGTTACAGTCCAAGATCAGAGTAAGGTTTATGATGGGACGACTAGCACTGATCCAACTAGTTATTTAGTTAAGGTACCTAGTATTTATCAAGTGCCCGCTGGTTGGACCGCAACCGATACGGCTGGTCTGTATCGCGTTGCCACAAGTTCTGGTGATCTCGATTTGTCTGGCATCACCAGTGAAGATCCAGGGACTTACGTAGTGAAATTAAGCGATCAAGGATTAAATGCTTTTGCAGCGGCTAATCCGCTGTACTTATTCACCCACAATATCGGTATTAGTGGTCATTTTGTGATCACACCGATCGTGACGACCCAATATGTTGATGCCGCAACGAATGCATCAATTAAAACCGCGACCACTGACAAGGGCGTTTTTACAACGGGTGATCAATATGCCACTAGTCCGGCAGTGATCTCAGGCTATGTTTTAACTGCCACACCGACTAACGCCAGCGGTACTATTGGTGCTACTAATGTAACGGTAACATATCAGTATACAAAAGTAGGTAGCTATGTGGTGACACCGCCAAATGGTGGGACACCGACGACAACGCCGTACCCAACTGATCCAACTGATCCCGGCAAGGTGACCACGCCAACCAACGATCCAGCTAACCCAGTAATTCCTTACGTGCCAGGCTATATCGCAGTGGGTAATGATGGCAAACCATTGCCCCCAATTGACCCAACGAATCCAGCGGCAGGCTATACGCCACCAACACCAGCTGCGCCAACCGTTGATACACGGATCAGTTATATCGCGAACACGAAAAATGCAACGATCACGTACGTTGATGCAACTACGGGTACAACGATCAAAGTCGATGCTATTTCTGGTGATAAAGGGACGACTAGTAGCTACACGACAGCCACTGAGATCACTGCTTTAACCGCTAAGGGCTATGTTTTAGTCAGCGATGACGTTCCGCAAGCAGGGATCGTTTTCGCTACGGATACCAATAACGATCAAGCCTATACGGTCACGTTGAAGCATAAGTTCAGCACGACGACACCCGCTGACCCAACGGACCCAGATTATGCAGCGACGCATAAGACGATCAATGAAACGATCAGTTATGTTTACGCCGATGGATCGCAGGCCGATACACCCGCTACAGCAACGCTGGCTTTTGTGCGGACAGTGACCACTGATCAAGTCACCGGTGCCAAAACGTATGGCGCTTGGACGGCTGTCAGCGGTGATACGTTTGCGGCAGTCGTTTCACCACAAATTACCGGTTATACCGCATCAGCGACCCAAATTGCCGGCATTACGATCAACGGCGATTCCAGCGACCTTTATCGGACTGTGGTTTATTCCAAAATTAATCAAGCAATCACGCCGACAACACCAACGAAACCGACAACGCCGGAGCCAAGTTCAGTATCTAATCGCGTAACGACTCAACCAACGGCAGTATCTGCGCAAGGCACGCCGATTAAATTGGCCGCTACACCAACTAATCAGGTAGTTGATCTGGCAACGACAGCGCATAAATTACCGCAAACTGGCGCCGCCAACGACACCGGGTTAACTGCAGTTGGCTTAGTCGCAGTGCTAACCAGTCTGCTGGGGCTGTTTGGCATCAGGAAACGTAAAAACGATGACGACGTTAATGCACCGCAGTAATTAAGTCTGATTTATGATATTTAACTAAAAGGAACCGCCTAACAATTATTAATCTGCTAGGCGGTTTTTTTGCTATGAATTAAGTGCATACTTAAACCTTCGACATAAAAAAACTGCTTGAGACACATTATTAGGCGGTGTGTGTGGTGCGATTAGCGGCATACATTATTTAATCCTTAACGTCAAAGTGCAACAAGTGGCACCACATTAAATGTAAATTTTTAAAGCGTTAATGTAGTCAACGCTAACTGCACATGTTGTGATTTAGTTCAAACATTCAGATAATTATTATTTACGGCTATTGATTATTTTCCCCGGCAAGTGAAGTTCTGTAAAAATAAAACTAGTGCTCAGAAAAGTTTGTTGAAATTACGTTATCAGAGTCCATAAATGTTACTGATAACTTTTAATGCAGCTTTTAAGACATTAGGGCGACAATGACCAATAATTGCGCCATGCCGGGCTTGGTAATCATAACCTTTTAATTGAGCAAACAGGACCATACCCGTTATCTGTAACGCCGGGTCGATGATCTGCATCATCAACGGATCGTCTTCACGTAGTGTATGCGTTATGGGCATCACTTGGACGAAAGGTGTGTTTTGGTTGAATTCTGTTGTACTCACGACTAAAAAAGGTCGAGCAATGTTTTGTTTAGCTGGATCATGACCGCCAATTTCATGGCCAGCGTGTGGTTCAGCATCTAGCCAGACAAAATCTCCTTGTTTCGGTACAACCGCCATCAGTCAGCGATCCTCTCGTGACCGATCGGGGTAAGCGTATCTGGATCGTAGCCGAGATCAGCTATTTCTTGGGTAAAATCGTGTTTTTTAACCGCATTTGTCGCGAAAAGATTAATCGGTTTAACAGGTTTAACTGGAACGTAAACCAATTGATCGTTAATACGAGTTACGGCAAGTTCTACGCCTGGCTCAATACCAGCATTTTTTGGAATGGTGACAGCAATTGAATTTCCTTGTTTACGGGTTTTGAAAATCCCCAAGTATTCTTCTTTAATCATGATTGATCACTCCTCATCTATAATAATAACACGTGCTTATTGTATTAACAAGATATACGTTGTGCAACTCATTGATCGATTACCAAGTCACTATTTTTCAAGCGTCGTGCTGTACTTGTTCATCGCACCATATTTACTGTAACCGTTTTACTTCCATCCTGAAATAGGTTATAATTCTAATCATTGAAAGCAGGGGTGCTGCGCGTAGCGGCTGAGAGGAAATAAATTTCCGACCCTTTAAACCTGTTTGGTTAAGACCAGCGTAGGGAGCTCATTGTGCGGTTAAAGGCGCATTCCTATAACGGGAGTGGGCCTTTTTTTAGTTGTTAATGCAACTTGTGAGGCTTTCAGCCAGCATTAAAAAGCGGGTGGTGCCTGAATGCCAACGCTTTAGTTATCTAATCTAATTGGGGAGGGATTGAAAGGTAGTAGGTAGTACTCAGAATCGGAGCGCTTTTTGCGGCACTTTAGTTTTAGTAAAGTTTTACTGTTGGTAGATATTACGTCAAAAAAAGGAGGAACATAATGAATACAAGTATTGCCATTCAGGTTTTACCATTAGGTGTCGACACGCAAAAAGTGGTGGCGATCGTTGATGCGGTGATTGCCTATATTCAAACGACTAAGGTGGTTTATCAGGTGAGTGCGTTTGAAACCACGTTGGAAGGCGACTACGAAACGTTGATGGACATTGTGCGCCAAGTACCGTTGGTGGCGGCGCAAGCTGGGGCAACCAGCGATATGGTTTACGTCAAGATCCACTATCAAGCACAAGGTGAGGTTCTAACAATTGCGGAAAAAACGACAAAATTTCAGCATTAAACTGGGCCCGTGGCTAGTTTTGCTGGTGGGGCTACTTTTGTGGCAAGGGTTAGTCAGTTTTGCGATCGTGCCGCGGTTTTTACTGCCGGCGCCGACGGATATTTGGTTAGCGTTCCAGGCTGATTTTAGCTTGCTCATGCAAAATATGTGGATCACGCTTGGCGAAACGATCATCGGCTTATTGCTAGGCATCCTTTTAGGCGTTCTGATCGCGATCGTGATGGATCGTTTTGACCCGATCTACCACATGGTTTATCCACTGCTGGTGGTCAGCCAAACGGTGCCAACCGTAGCCATCGCGCCGTTACTGATTTTGTGGTTGGGCTACGGGATGCTACCGAAAGTCACACTGATCATCGTCACCACCTTTTTCCCGGTGGCGGTGGAGACGCTGGCTGGGCTGCGCACTACCGATCCCGATCTGTTGCAGCTGATGGCTTCGATGGGTGCCAGTCGCCGCAAAGTCTTGTGGTACGTCAAATTACCTTACGCGCTGGATCATTTCTTCGCCAGCCTGCGGATCTCGGTGACTTATGCGGTGATCGCAGCGGTGGTGGCGGAATGGGTCGGCGGTTTTGGCGGCCTCGGTGTCTACATGACCCGGGTGATGAAAGCCTATGCCTTCGATAAAATGTTTGCGGCAATCGTGCTGATCACCGCTTTAAGCTTGTTACTAATGAGTTTAGTGACGCTATTGCAGCGCTGGGCCGAGCCGTGGAAACAGACAGCGACCGAAAAAATTAAGTGACGCATGTTTTTAAAATCGAGGAGGATGAAATGAAATCAAGCAGTCGATTTATATTTTTAGGTGTGGTGGCTAGTATGCTTACGCTGGGGTTAGCTGGTTGTAGTCAGCCAAAAGCGCAACCGAAAACCACTGAGGTCACCGTGGTATTGGATTACACGCCGAACACCAACCATACCGGCTTGTACGTTGCCCAACAAAAAAAGTATTACCAAAAGCATCATTTGAAAGTGAAAATCGTCCAGCCACCCCAGAGCGGCGCTGATGGCTTAGTGGCCGCCGGTAAAGCTGAGTTTGGCGTTTCCTATCAAGATACGATGGCGCCGGAAATGAGTGGCAGTAAAAAGATGCCGATCACGGCGATCGCCGCCTTGGTCCAGCACAATACGTCGGGTATTATGTCACGCCAAGCAGACGACATCACCAGTCCGAAAGCGATGACCGATAAGCGTTACGCCACTTGGAATTTGCCGATCGAACAGGCGATCATTAAAACACTGGTCAACCAAGATGGCGGCGATTATAAAAAAGTGCAGTTAATGCCGAGCAACGCCACCGATGAAGTTGCAGCGTTAAAATCGCAAAAAGTCGATGATATCTGGGTTTACTACGCGTGGGGCGGCATTAATGCCAAAATTCAGAATTACCCGGTGAATTATTTTGCGTTAAAGGATCTGAACCCTACCTTTGATTATTACACGCCAGTCTTGATCGGTAACAACGATTATTTGAAAAAGCATCCCAAAATCGCCAAGGAATTCTTGGCGGCCACGGCGGAAGGCTATCAGTACGCGATCAAGCATCCTAAACCAGCGGCCAAAATTCTAGAGCAGAAAGTGCCAGAATTTAAGGGCAAACAGGCTAAATTAGTCGACGCCAGCCAGGAATGGATCAGCGGCCAGTACCAAGCCGAGGTCAAGCAATGGGGCTACATGGCGCCTAAGCGGTGGAATCGTTTCTATCAATGGTTGAATCAGGAAAAATTAGTCCAGCCCGCGATCAAGAAAGGTGCCGGCTTCACCAACCAATATTTACCTAAATAAGTGAGGCGAGTCCAATTTTATTGCAAGTACAGCAGGTGAGCAAAGCTTTCGCCACCAAACAAGTTTTACAGGCGGTCAGTCTCGACCTAAATCAAGGTGAGATCGTCGCCTTACTGGGGGTCAGCGGTTCCGGCAAGACTACGTTGTTCGATATTATTGCGGGGCTGTTGCCAACCGACAGTGGGCAGATCAAGCTCAACGATAGCGACATCACCGGCCAAACCGGCCAAGTCAGCTACATGCTGCAAAAAGATCTATTGCTGCCATTTCGCACGATCGCCGGCAACATGGCGTTACCTCTGCAAGTGCAAGGGATGACTAAAAAAGCCGCGTTGGCCAAGGTGCAGCCGTATTTTGCCACCTTTGGCTTAGCCGGTACGGAAAATCAATATCCCAGTTCGTTGTCGGGTGGGATGCGGCAGCGCGCCGCCTTATTGCGTACCTATTTATTCGGTAAACAAGTGGCGTTGTTGGACGAACCATTTAGCGCGCTTGACGAGATCACCAAACGCGAAATGCACCGTTGGTATCTGCAAATGATGACGCAGATCGACCTGACCACGTTGCTAGTGACCCACGATATCGACGAAGCGTTAGTGTTGGCGGATCGCATTTACGTTTTCGGCGGCCAGCCAGCACAAATTGCGGCAGAACTACAGCTGCCGCCGCGCGCGCAGCGGGACGCTGAATTTGAATTGACCAGCCAGTTTTTGACCTATAAACGGCAGATTTTAGAGTTGCTGGCGCAGTAAGGAAAAGGCACACGCCCAATAGTGGAATGTGCCTTTTTCAGTACTCATGGTTCGTTAAGTTCTTTATTTAGAAAATAAGAAATGAAGGTGCGGACCGCTTATTTGTTTGCAATTAAGCGTGTCACATATACTTGACATTAGCCGCAAAAGTCGTATATAATGTACTTAAATGAAGGAGGTGACCAGCGCAATGTCGAATCGAGTGCAACAGTACCGCAAGGAAAAAAGCTTGACTCAGTTGGCTTTGGCGCAAGCAATCGGCGTTTCGCGGCAAACGATCAATTTGATCGAAAATGATAAATACAATCCTTCATTAGATTTGATCGTCAAGTTGGCTAAAGCGTTGGGCACAGATTTAAATTCACTATTTTGGGGGTAGTTGCGATGCGTAAACGAATGTATCAATGGTTTTTAGGGGTGTCAGAGGAGCGGGATGAACGCCAACTAAGTGAGCTGCAGCGGATGATGGCCGATTGTTTGCTAGGCGTTTATATAGGTAGTTTGGTTTACTTAGCAGCGCGTTGTATTTACATTGTAATCAATCGCGCGCCTTTCCCGTTGGATCTAGTGGCGGTGCTCGTCCTGACGTTAGGGATCTCAGGGTACATGGGCTTTCAAATTATTTATCATCGCTTGGATGAAGTCGACGTGCCTGATGATAACGAACTCCAGCGTAAACGGCGGCGATTGCTACGACGAAGCTGTTACCAAGCAATTTTTTTTGCGGTGGGTTTAATTGGGCTTAATATTTTTATGGGCGAACCGATCAACGGGCATATGATCAGCGGCCACGTGATCGGCGGCGTGGTTTTTGGCATTTTGATGTATATTATTGGTCGCTGGCGGTATAGACTGTAGGCGCGCTCAGGTTAATTCTAATTGCCGCGCAGTGTTTCCGTGGTTCAAATAGTAAAAATTGGTAAAAAAAGAACCGCAAACTTGGCCAAGTTGCGGTTCTAGTACGTAAATAAAGCCATTGCCTGACTTCATTACCACGAGCGATTGCTAACAGTCGGTCGTGGTTTTTCTATGCTTTTAGGCTAACGTAAATATTTATTTCGCCAACAAAACGCTGCTAGGTTGCTTATTTGTTTTT
This sequence comes from Loigolactobacillus zhaoyuanensis, assembly GCF_003946385.1. GTDB lineage: Bacteria > Bacillota > Bacilli > Lactobacillales > Lactobacillaceae > Loigolactobacillus > Loigolactobacillus zhaoyuanensis. The sequence goes on along the minus strand of NZ_RHOE01000031.1, from coordinate 5,497 downwards.
ATTAAAAATATACAGTTTACTGAAAAAGTAATTCGCCACCACAACGACCACGTTATCGACGATCTTAGTCAATACGGGATTGGCGTGTAACACCGAGATCCCCAGCCACATCATGAAAACATCCATGATCAGCGACAGGACTCGGAAAAAGAAAAACGAGCTGATTTCTTTGGTCAAGGCTTTGATGCCGTGAGTTTGCGATGAGAAGACCCACAATTTGTTGGTGATGTAGGCGAACAACACAGAAAGAAACCAAGCGATCACGTTGGCGACTTGATAATTCATCAGCGGATTCAACACGGCGAACACCACAATGTTGATCAACGTAGTCAGACCGCCGAAGAATAAATAAGCGATCACCGCTTGATACTTTTTAAATAAGGCAATAATAAGTCATTCACTCCTGTTCAAACTAAACTTCGGTTGGCATGCATTGGTAGGCTAGTGGGGCTACTTTTGCAACGCACTCTAGATAAATTTAAGAGCTATTTTTGTGTAAACGTGGTTGAAAAAGTAGATTTCTGCACATAGCTACGCAAGTCAAACACATCACTGCGTGCTGTTTATTGCCTTACTAGGCTAGTGCTCAAAATCTAACCACTTTTGCAACGCACTCTAGATAAATTTACCTGTAACTTGGTGTTGTGTCAATGTTAGGCAAATTTAAGGTCATTCAGGCTTGATGTTAGCGGCTGTTTCTACGATAATTAGGCTTAGACAAGTTTAGCGGAGGATAAAATGACAAAAAAAGTTTCGTTAGTGGTACCGTGCTTTAATGAAGAAAAAACAATTCCGCTTTTTTATGCGGCTTTGCAAGCGGTCAAGCCACAATTGCGTGGCGCTGAGCTAGAATATTGGTTTATTAATGATGGCTCCCAAGATACGACAATGGCGGTGTTGCGCGATTTGCAGCAAAAAGATCCGCAGCAAGTTCATTACATTTCGTTTTCGCGTAATTTTGGTAAGGAAGCGGCGCTATACGCAGGCTTACAGGCGACTACCGGTGATTATGTGGCGGTGATGGATGCTGACTTGCAGGATCCGCCGGAACAATTAGTCGACATGTTGGCGGGAATCGAAGATGAAGGGTACGACGTTGTCGGCACGCGGCGGATCGATCGGGCTGGCGAGCCGGTGATTCGGTCATTTTTTGCCAACACTTTTTACCGTTTTATTAATAAAATTTCGTCAACGCCGATCAAAAATGGGGTCCGCGACTTTCGTTTGATGACTCGCCAAGTGGTGGACGCGGTGTTGTCGATGAGTGAATATAATCGTTTTTCCAAGGGGATTTTAAGTTGGGTCGGTTTCAACACTAAATATTTAAGTTACGAAAACCGCGACCGCGTTGCTGGCAAAACGTCATGGTCATTTTGGAAGTTGGTCCGCTATTCGATCGACGGTATTGTTGATTTCTCGGATGCGCCGTTGGTGTTGGCTTCATTTGTCGGTTTCGCTTCCTTTTTAGTTTCGCTGATGGGGATCGCCTTTGTCATTGTGCGCAAAATTATCTATGGCGGTTCGGTCACCGGCTGGGCGTCAATGGTGTCGGTGATTCTGATGGTTGGCGGCCTACAATTGCTGTGCTTAGGTATTCTCGGCAAGTACATCGGCAGTATTTATCTGGAAGCCAAAAAGCGGCCGATCTATATCATTAAAGAGAAGAAATAAGCTTAAATAGTCGGCTTTAAACTAACTTTAACAAAACTAACCGCGCAATCTGTGCGGTTTTTTGCTAAACTAGATAATGTCGGTTTACCGACCGTGAAATTAGTTTTGGAGGGTAGCAATGATGATGAGCAATTCAACGCGCGACGGACTTTCGTTTGGGGAATTTCTGTTGGCGCTAGGCCGATACTGGTACATATGGGTGGTTACTGCAGGAATCGCGACGGCGGGGGCTTTTTTTTGGGCACAGCGGACGACGGTGCCGACGTATTCAGCGTCGAGCACGGTGATGATCTACCATCCCAACAACGACCCCAACCAGCGCAACGCCGACATTTGGGCGATGGCATCCTACCGCAAAATAGCCAAAACCACGCCGATCGTGGCACCAGTACAGACGGAATTAGCTAAAAATAAAGCTTACCAAGGTGATCAGAACAGCTTGGTCGCCGGCATCAGCACATCAGTTGCTCAAAACACATTAAATTTAAAATTAAATGCGCAAGGTTCTAGCCCCAAGTTAGCGGCGCAAACGGCTAACTTATTGGCGAAGTCGCTCCAACAGCGGCTGCCACAACTAGTGCCTAACAGCGGCACAGTCCAAATCATTGAGCAGGCAACAACGAAGCGAGCAACCTTACTTAATGGCGGCCGCGTACAAAAGTTGACCCTCGGTGGGCTGTTATTTGGCCTGTACCTCGGCGTGTTGGCTACGTTTATTTATACAGTTTGGCGGAGGTAGCGCAATGGTGATGAAATCGACTAATAGTCGGGTCACCGCGACTGGCCTGTATCTAAGTGCATTTAGCTTATTTTTCTGCTACGCTTTTTTTGCGACTTCGATGTATAATGATGCTTTGCCGCCACGTTTTGAGTTGGTAGTGCTGGCGGTGGTTGTGCCGCTACTGCTGACTAAAATCGTAGCCTTCGATCGCTACAGTATGGGTCAGTGGCTGATCATGTTGACTGGCTTGGTGCTAGTTGCCTGGACAGCGCGTACCGCGGGCCGCTACGTTTTGATCGGCGTTTATTTGTTAGTCATCGGTGCCCGCCAAGTGAGCTTTGAAAAAATTGCTAAAACGGCGCTGTTAGTCGGCTTAGCGACCTTTATTCTGATATTTGTTTCGGCCTACGTTGATTTAATTCCTAACTTACGTTATTTGCGGGCGGGCACTTATCGGAATTCCTTTGGTATCCAGTACCCGACTGACTTTGCCGCGCATGTTTTATATTTATTACTGACTTATGCAGCTGTGAAAAAAGGCCGCTTTCAGTGGTTTGATTGGCTGATCAACTTATTTGCTGCTTGGTTTGTCTGGCATTACTGCGATGCGCGCTTGGATACGGTTTTGATCGGAATTTTGCTGGTGTTGCTCGCCGTTTATTGGCTGATCCAAAAGGGTATCAAACCAGCGCTTTTGGTCAGCTGGCTCAGTGTCGGCGCCATGGCCATTGGTGCGGCGCTATCGCTGGGACTTAGTTATTTTTACTCACCAAAAATCAAATGGCTGGAAGAATTGAATCATTTGTTGTCGGCTCGTTTACGCTTAGGCCGTACTGCCTTTGACCGCTATGATCTGCATTGGTTTGGTCAGGTGATCGAAACAACCGGCTGGGGCGGCACACTGGGCTTTAAACAATTTACTGGCAAATTAGTGACCAAGGAGTATTTCTTCATCGATTCGGCGTACTTATCCGTTCTGTTAAGCTTCGGTTTATTGGTTGCGCTAGCGTTGTTGGTGGGATATACCTGGTTTGCTTGGCGCGAAGTTCGGCGCCGCGATTATTTATTACCTTTATTGATCGCAGTGACAGCTATCAGCTGTATTATCGATCAGCATTTACTGGATATTTCCTATAATATCTTTGTGCTAGCGCTACTGGCGGATACGGAAAGTTTCCGCCTGCCGGAGAGCGGGTAGCGGGAAAACGTGGAAAAAGAGGCAGATTATTGCATCTAGCTACGCTGGCCGAACGATTCACTTACGTGTATCTTATCGTCCAGCTAGGCTAGACTCCATAATCTGGACGCCTCTTTTTCCACTCTTTAGAAATGAGGCTTTTCATGAAAGTTGTAAAAAATTATCTCTATAATGCTGGCTATCAGATTTTTCTGCTGCTAGTGCCGTTGATCACGACGCCTTATATTGCGCGGGTGATTGGGCCGACTGGGGTTGGGATCAACGCCTATACGAATTCGATCATTCAGTATTTCGTTTTGTTCGGTAGTATTGGGATCAACATGTACGGGAATCGGGAAGTCGCATTTTACCGCGATGATCCGCAAAAGTTGGCCAAGGCTTTCTGGGAAATTGAGTTATTGCGTTTCAGCGCGATAATTGTCGCCGAGGCCGCTTTTTTCATCTACCTCAGTTGGACGAACCAATACCACACGTACTTATTGATGCAGTCGCTGTTGATCACGGCGGCGGCCTTTGATATTTCTTGGTTCTTTATGGGCTTGGAGGATTTCCAAACGACCGTGGTCCGCAATGTGATCGTGAAAATCATTTCAGTGATCCTTATCTTCACGTTTGTTAAAAGTGCGCAGGATCTGGCGATTTACATTTTGATCATTTCTGGTTCGCAAGTTGTGGGTAATTTGACGTTATGGCCATTTTTACGCCGACATTTGGTCAAAGTTTCTTGGCGCACATTCAATTTAGTGCGGCATTTGCGGCCGGCGCTGGTTTTATTTATTCCACAAATTGCTACTCAGATCTACTTAGTTTTAAATAAAACGATGCTAGGGAACATTACTGGCGTCACTGCGGCTGGTTTTTTTGATAATTCTGATAAGATCATTAAGATGGTGTTGGCGGTGGTCACCGCCACGGGGACAGTGATGTTGCCGCGGGTGGCGCATACTTTTGCCAAAGGTGATACCGCGCAGGTGCGGCGTTATTTGTACAGTTCGTTTGATTTCGTGACTGCGGCCTCGGTGCCAATGACTTTGGGCTTAGCCGCGATCGCGCCGAAGTTCGCTGTATGGTTCTTTGGTGCTAAATTTGCCGCCACCAATACCTTGATCATGCTGGAAGCACCGGCGATTTTAGTGATCGCCTGGAGTAACGTGTTGGGGATGCAATATTTAATGCCGACCAACCGTAATCGCGATTTCACGATCTCAGTGACCATCGGCGCGGTTGTCAACCTGATCTTGAATATTCCACTGATCATGAATTTTGGTGCAGCTGGTGCGGCGGTCTCTACCGTTTTGTCGGAAACCAGTGTAACGATTTATCAGTTGTACATTGTCCGCGATGAATTATCGGTCCGCCATTTATTCGCTGATCTATGGAAATATCTACTCGCCGGTGGGGCGATGTTTGCCGTCGTTTTCTGGCTCAACGTGACCCAACCATTTAATACCATGTGGTTGCTGATCGAAGTTGGTGTCGGCGTGTTGATTTATGCGGTGATCATCGTGTTATTACGCGCACAAATTATTAAGCAAGTCCGCCAGTTGATTGGACGTTAAAAGGGAAAGCAGCCATGTTGTTGCTTTTTTTATTTGGCTGATTGTTATGCTCATTAATTAACAATCAATGAGCGTATTTTAAATATCACTTATATTAACCATTAGATTATTCGAAGTTTGAAGTTTCTGTGACCTTTCCAAGTTAACTAGATGAAGTCGGTTTACAGATGGATTTATCAGCCTTTATAATAAATTATACACCTGAATTATGCATATCTGTTCCTAAACCTTAACGAGAATGTTGCTACACCATCGTTTTATCTTTGATTGAGAGTTTCACCAAAATGGTGTACCAAAAAAGCACCTTCCGTGTTATTGTTATAGCGACCAAACAATAACGAACACAGG
>NZ_RHOE01000030.1 GCF_003946385.1 Loigolactobacillus zhaoyuanensis | reverse complement strand
AGTTCATGGGTCTTCATATCCTTTCAAATGACGCTGTAGTGGGTGAAATTTGTGTATGGGGCCTGTGGGCTTTTTTTATTTTACACAAAAATCCTGTTAATAGATTACCACGTTGGTCAATCTATCAACAGGAAAAAGTATAGAGCCGTTTTTTTCGCGAAAAAAGTAGTAAGCTAAAATAGAATCGAACTGGATGACGTATATTAGTATAGGGAGGTTGAATAATGCGAGCAGAAATTATTGCAGTTGGGACGGAAATTCTTTTAGGTGAGATCACCAATACGACCACCCCATTTGTTGCGCGTGAATTAGCTGATTTAGGTATCGATGTTTATTATCAATCGGTCATTGGCGATAATGCGCAACGGCTGACGGCAGCAATCAAGTTAGCTGACAGTCGTAGTGACTTGATTATTTTAACTGGTGGCTTAGGGCCGACCAAGGATGATTTGACTAAGCAAACTTTAGCAGCATATCTTGATGAGCCTTTAGTAGTGGATGAACCAGCAATGGCGTATATTGAGGATTATTTTGCCCGTGCACAACAAACTATGACCGAGAATAATCGCTTGCAGGCAATGCTACCGGCGCACAGCTTACTACTGAAGAACCCAGTTGGAATGGCTGTTGGTGCGCTTTATCAGACGCTGACGCATACCTATATGCTATTGCCAGGCCCGCCAAGTGAATTGGAAGCCATGTTCACTGATTCGGCGCGACCACTGTTGATCGAAAAATTTAAGCAAGCTAACGTACTTGAATCACGAGTCTTGCGCTTTCATGGTATTGGTGAATCCGCATTAGTCACGCAACTTGCCGATTTGATTGATACGCAGACCAACCCAACGATCGCACCTTATGCGAAAACCAATGAAGTAACATTACGGCTGACTGCAGAAGCGACTGATCAAGCAACTGCCAATCAACTATTGGCTGAATTAGAAGCTAAGGTTCAAAGTCGTGTCGGCGATTATTTCTACGGTTATGGCGAACATAATTCACTGGAAAAAGTTGTCGTTGATTTATTGAAACAGCGTGGGCTAACGATTACGGCGGCGGAAAGTCTAACCGCTGGGCTTTTTCAAAGTATGTTGGCTAACGTTAGTGGCGCCTCAAAGGTTTTCAATGGTGGTTTTGTGACCTATTCATTAGCAGAAAAGGCAGAGTTGCTAAAAATTTCGCCGGAATATTTACACAAATATGGTGTTGTTAGCGAGGAAACCGCAATTGCCATGGCGCGGCAGGCTAAAGCGTTGCTCAAAACTGATATTGCCGTTTCCTTTACGGGTGTTGCCGGACCTGATAAACTAGAAGATCAGCCTGCAGGAACGGTTTATATTGGTATTGCGTATCGGGATCAAGTTCCCTTTGCCCGTAAATTTGTTTTTTCACGGACACGTAACTTTGTACGCCAACAAAGTGCTTTGACTGGTTTGGACTTGTTGTATCACCTGTTGGTGGCCGATAAATAGCCGGGAACGTTTGTTCACTTTGCGCTTGCTTTTTAAGAATTATTTCGGTATGATTAATTGCGAAGCGAAATTATGTTCGCTTAATGACTTGAGCTTAAATAAAGATAATAACTGATCATTTAAGGAGGTTCTCACTTGGCTGACGAACGTAAAGCGGCATTAGATAATGCACTAAAAAAGATCGAGAAAAACTTTGGTAAAGGTTCCATTATGCGTCTCGGTGAGAAGGTTGATACACAAGTTTCGACAATTTCGACTGGATCGCTAGCACTTGATGAAGCGTTAGGTGTTGGTGGGTATCCGCGTGGCCGAATCATTGAAGTCTACGGACCAGAAAGTTCTGGTAAAACGACGGTTGCGTTACACGCTGTTGCTGAAGTCCAGAAGCAAGGTGGGACCGCTGCTTACATTGATGCCGAAAATGCAATGGATCCTAAGTATGCATCTAATTTAGGAGTCAATATCGATGATCTGCTATTATCACAACCAGACACTGGTGAACAAGGATTAGAAATTGCTGATGCCTTGGTTTCTAGTGGTGCGATCGATATTGTTGTTGTCGATTCTGTAGCAGCATTAGTACCACGTGCAGAAATCGAAGGCGAAATTGGTGATTCACACGTTGGTTTACAGGCACGCTTGATGTCACAAGCATTGCGTAAGTTATCGGGTTCAATTAATAAAACCAAAACGATTGCGATCTTCATTAATCAGATTCGTGAAAAGGTTGGTATCATGTTTGGTAATCCGGAAACAACGCCTGGTGGCCGAGCTTTGAAGTTTTACGCCACCGTACGCTTAGAAGTTCGCCGTGCTGAGCAAATTAAGGAAGGCACCAACATTATTGGTAACCGCGTCAAGATCAAAGTGGTTAAAAATAAGGTGGCGCCGCCATTTAAAATTGCTTTAGTTGATATTATGTATGGTCAAGGTATTTCGCAAACTGGTGAATTAGTTGATATGGCCGTTGAAAAAGATATCGTGGACAAGAGTGGGTCGTGGTATTCATACAACAAGGACCGAATTGGTCAAGGCCGTGAAAATGCAAAGAATTATCTAGCTGATCATCCAGATGTAATGGCTGAAATCACGCAGAAGGTACGCGAAGCTTATGGTATTGCTAAGCCAACAACAGAAGCCAATAAATCTAAAACCAGCGAAAAAGCTAAAGATAAGACGAAAGATAAAAGCTCAGATAAAGTAAAAGATCCGACTACATTAGATGTTTAATGATCAACTGGAAAAGTGACCTGATTCGTGGGTTGCTTTTTATTTTTTTTTAAAATAGCGGTACAGTCGTTAATGAGTATGCTGCTTGAGACCATCAATAATTAAGTCCAAACCCTTTTCAAATTGTTGCTTAGCTGAAAATTGGTTACGCATTTTAATCGATGCTTGCATATGTTCTAAATGGTGGGTCTGCGCAAGTTCGCGAATTTTTTTGACATGACCAGCTAGATTCTGATCTTGTTGGGTCGTGATTTGTTGGCGAAAACGATTCTCGATCATTAGATCGATCACAAGCCCGGTGAGCAAGAAATCAATCGAGGTCGCGGCAATATGTGCGGTTTGCTCATCAACACCGGCGTTGGTCATAATAGCGATAGTACGGTCAATTAATTGCAGGCGAACCAATGATGAGGGAATGGTTTCGACCATCAAAATCGCTGCTAGCGGATACTGCTCATAGATATCAAAGATGTTGCTAAATAATTGTTTTAATTGCACGGTCCATTCTAATTGTTGATTCGGCAGCTTAACTTGCGCGATTATAGCTTCAGCCATTGCTTGCAATATTTCCTGTTTATTTTTAAAGTGCCAGTAAAGTGTTGATACATCTACCTGTAGATCAGTTGCGACTTTGCGTAGGGAAAAATCGCTGAAAGAATTACTCTTGCCCAGTGTTTTTAGAGCTTGTTCAATAATTTGTTCGCGATCAAGTTTGCGGTGTGCCATGAGGTGGTTCTCCTTTATCTATCACTTTTTACAATAATTATTGTATTGTTTGAAAACCTTTGGTACAATTAGAGCCGCTTTTGTTTTCGAAAGCTGCTTTTTTTGGGTCAGTATCCAACAGTGTTGGAGTATTAATTCATTATAGCTTAATTGTGGTTGAAAAATCAGGGTTAAGTTTGTTTTTCAGAACTAAGCTGGTGTAAATGTGGTCGAAGACGCATTTTTTCTAGCACTCGCGAAATTATTATAAATTGTACATGGAGGATTACTTATATGATGATCAAAGCAATTAGTAAGTATAAAGCGCTGGTTATTGCGGCGCTGCTGACTATGCTGTTACAGGTTGGTGCTGCATTGTGGCAACCGAGTTATATGAAAAACATATTAAGCGTTATGGCTGATACATCACTATCGACAGCGGGGAAAGTTGATAAAATCAGTAATTACGGAATTGCACTAATTGTAATTGCTGTAGTTGGTTTGGTTGGATCAGTTTTGAATACGATCACCGCAGCTAAAATCGCTCAGGTGGTTTCAGCAGATCTGCGTGAAATGACGTTTCGTAAAATCCAAACTTTTTCTTACGCCGATATTGAAAAGCTAAAGTCAGCCAATCTAGTGGTGCGGATGACTAATGATATCAACCAGATTCAAACGTTGATGATGATGATTTTTCAAATATTGATTCGTGTACCGCTATTATTTATCGGTGCCTTTATTTTATCGATCATTACGTTGCCACAATTATGGTGGATCATTGTGGTTATGGTGGTCTTGATCGTCATAGTCACAGGCTTGTCGATGCGTTCGATGGGCCCCCATTTTGGTGCTTTCCAGTCATTAATGGATCGAATTAATTCAATTGCTCGTGATAACTTACGCGGCGCACGAGTAGTGAAATCATTCGTACAAGAAAAAAATCAAGCTAAGAAATTCGATAAAGAATCCGACGACTTGTTGGGCCATAATTTAGCTGTGGGGTATATTTTTTCAACTATGATTCCAGCGTTCACGGTTATTTCTCAATTAGCTGTTTTTGGGGCAATTATGTTTGTTTCCACGTTTATCACTAAGTCACCGTCAACGGCGCAAGATCAATTAGGCGGCATTATGTCCTTTATTCAATATATGATGCAGATCATGTTCGCGATTATTATGGGCGGAATGATGTCAATGTTCGCTTCGCGTGGTTTGGTCTCCATGGGCCGGATCAATGAAGTGCTGAATACAGAACCATCAATGAAATTTGATACAACGGAAGATGAAGCGCTTGATGGCGCCATTGAATTTGATCAGGTTTCTTTTGCCTATCCCGATGATGCAGCACCAACCTTGAAAGATATTAGCTTTCAAATTGATCCTGGTGAAATGGTGGGCGTTGTTGGGGCAACTGGGGCTGGTAAATCGACCTTGGTCCAACTGATTCCGCGGCTGTTTGATCCCACATCCGGTACCGTTAAAGTCGGTGGTAAAGACATTCGCCATGTGTCGCAGGGAACACTGAAACAGACAGTATCGATCGTCTTGCAAAAAGCTATTCTGTTTTCGGGAACGATTGCAGGAAATTTGAAGCAAGGCAAGCAAGATGCCAGTATGGCTGAAATGGACCGTGCAGCTAATATTGCCCAAGCGGCTGAATTTATTAATCGATTGCCAGAAGGCTATAACGCAAACGTTGAAGAGCGCGGTAATAACTTTTCTGGTGGCCAAAAGCAACGACTTTCAATCACACGTGGCATTATTAAGCAACCCAAGATTTTGATCCTCGACGATTCGACCTCAGCGTTAGACGCCCATTCCGAAAAATTGGTTCAAGACGCTTTTAATCGCGAATTAAGTGGGACAACGACGATCATTATCGCCCAGAAGATCTCCTCGGTAGTCCACGCCGATAAAATTTTAGTGCTGGATGAAGGAAAATTGGTAGCCAGCGGCACACATAAAGAACTTGTGGCCAACTCAGAAGTCTACCGCCAGATTTACGCGACTCAGAAGGCACAGGAGGACTAGACGATGAATGATACAACACGTGCAATAAAATTCTTTTATCTTTATTTAAAAAAATATAAGTTCCAATTTTTAGTCATTGCGGTGTTTATCTTTGCCGCAACCTATCTACAAGTGGCGGCACCTGTAGTTATGGGTGATGCGATCACGCATTTAACGACTTACGTCACTGACTTTTTCACTCATCAGCATGCCGACGATGCAATTAAAGCTTTGAAAAAAATTGCCACTGGCGCAGCACAATCACAAGATGCACTGCAAAATATTGCTGCCAAAATGAGTCAAGCAGCAGGGCACAACGTTGATTGGACGACTTTGACCAATAATAATGTGCCACAACAAGTGCTGTCCAGTCTACCTAAAGGCACGACGATCGATAGCTTGCAAAAATTGGCTGATATGCCGTCAAATTGGAAAAGCTTAACTGACGCTAATGTGCCAGCTAGTATCTTATCGTCATTACCAAAAGGGACAACCATCAACAGTTTGCATCAAGTCGCACTGTCTGCCCCTGCTGATAAGGCTAATTTCTATGCATCAATGTGGAAATTGTTTGCCTTTTACGTGATGACTGGGGTCGCGCAGCTGTTATACACGGTATTATTCGCGCGGATCGTGGCGCACTCAACTAACCGGATGCGTAAAGGCCTCTTCGGCAAATTGGAACGCATGACGATCGCGTATTTTGATCGCCATGAAGACGGTGATATTCTCGCTCGTTTCACTTCTGATTTAGATAACATTCAAAATACCTTGAATCAAGCAGCCGTTAACGTTACGACCAACGCTGCCTTGTTCATCGGTGTCTTGATCATGATCTTCCGTCAAAACGTGAGCATGGCCTGGGTCACGGTTTCGACCACGCCAGTTGCTGTTTTGTGCGCGGTAGTGATCATTATTCAAGCCAAAAAGAATACTGATCGCCAGCAAGCTGAAATTGGTGGCCTAAACGCCTACATGGATGAAAAAATTTCCGGTCAAAAAGCGATCATTGTTGAAGGCCAGCAACAAGATGCCATTGACGGCTTCATGGTCCGCAATGATAAGGTACAAAAATCAGTTTTTGGCGCTCAATTATGGTCAGGGATGATCATGCCGCTAATGAATGGTTTTTCACTACTGACTACCGCTTTAGTTATTTTCTTAGGCACACGCATCGCCTTGAACGACAAGTCACTAAGTACCGCTGCTGCATTGGGCTTAGTGGTCACGTTTATTCAATACGCGCAACAATATTACAATCCGATCCAACAAATTTCCGCGTCATTTGGTCAATTACAGTTGGCCGTCACTGGTGCGACCCGCTTAAATGTGATGTTCGATGAACCTGATGAAGTGCGGCCAGAAAATGGGCAGACTTTCAATCAGGTTGACAAAGGAATTCAAATCGAGCACGTTGACTTTGGTTACCTACCGAATAAGCCAATCTTAAAAGACGTTAATATCAGCGTTAATAAAGGTCAAATGGTGGCGCTGGTCGGGCCAACTGGTTCCGGGAAAACCACTATTATGAACTTAATGAATCGTTTTTATGATGTTGATCAAGGGATGATCAAATATGATGGTACCGATATTCGTGAATTTGATTTAGATAGTTTGCGTTCTAAGGTCGGTATCGTGTTGCAGGAGTCCGTGCTATTTTCCGGTACAATTGCCGACAACATTCGCTTTGGTAAGCCAGAAGCTTCAATGGACGATGTGATCACGGTGGCGAAAACCACTCATATCCATGAGTTCATCAATAGCTTGCCCGACAAGTACGAAACCTATGTCGATGACAATAATTCGGTGTTCTCAGTTGGTCAAAAGCAACAGATCTCAATTGCGAGAACTATTCTGACGGATCCGCAAATTTTGATTTTGGATGAGGCGACTTCTAATGTCGATACGGTTACTGAACAACAAATCCAACTAGCAATGGAGGCTGCAATTGCGGGACGGACTTCGTTTGTGATTGCGCATCGCTTAAAAACAATTTTGAATGCTGATAAAATTGTCGTATTGAAAGATGGTCAAGTGATCGAAGAAGGCACACATCATGAATTAGTTGCACAAAATGGTTTTTATGCTGAACTGTACCATAATCAGTTTGTATTTGAATAAATTTACTTTAATATAATAAAAATCTTCAGTAATTGTGCTTCAGCCTAGATTGGCAGAAGCACGGTTGGTGGGGATTTTTTGCTAGCAGCTATCAGGATCAGTGAGTCGATAAATTAAGCGACTATTTTTATGAAACTTCGAAATAGGGACTGATATTGATATTTAAATTCTTATAATTTTTTGCTGCGAGTAGTTCACGACCAATTAATGTTGACAGTCTCTGCTTGCAACTATAAAATGAAGAGTGTGTAAATAATCAAACAATAAACATCTTAATTTTATGCGGTTATCCATATAATCGTTTTTGATGATGCGGAGGTGAAGATATGAGTCTATCTATCGCAATAATCCTCGCAGTCATCATGTTAGTTGTCGGTTTAATCTCAGGCTATGCTGTACGTAAGTCAATTCATGAAAAACAATTGGCTATGGCACACAATACCGCTGATAGCATCCTCGCTGATGCAAAAAAAGAAGCTGAAACTCAGAAAAAAGAGTCACTTCTAGAAGCAAAAGATGAAAATCATCGTTATCGGACTGAGGTTGAAAATGAGTTAAAAGAGCGGCGTGGCGAAGTTCAGAAACAAGAGAATCGAGTCTTACAACGTGAAGAAACACTTGACCGCAAGGATGATACGTTGGACAAAAAAGAACGACTCTTAGAAAAACGTGAGAGCACGCTAAGTAGCAGACAACAACTCATTGATGAGAAGCAGAAGGAAGTATCCTCACTGATTGAACAGCAACAGACCGAATTAGAGCGCGTTGCTGCGTTATCCCAGGAAGATGCCCGCAATATGATCATTTCCCAGACTAAGACTGATTTAGCCGAAGAACGGGCTGTGATGATCAAAGAAAGCGAGGCAGACGCTAAGGAAACAGCAGATCGTACCGCTAAAAGTTTGATTGCCTACGCGATTCAGCGTAGTGCTGCGGATTCAGTATCGGAAACGACAGTCTCTGTCGTTAATTTACCAAATGATGATATGAAAGGTCGCATTATTGGTCGTGAAGGACGTAATATTCGGACTTTAGAGACCTTGACGGGGATCGATTTAATTATCGACGACACACCAGAAGCCGTTATATTAAGTGGTTTTGATCCAGTCCGGCGGGAAATTGCTCGCATGGCGCTGGAGAAACTCATTCAAGATGGCCGTATTCATCCAGCACGGATCGAAGAAATGGTGGAGAAGTCACGCAAAGAAATGGATGAACGAATCCGACAAATTGGTGAACAAGCAATTTTTGATGTCGGTATTCATAATATGCATCCTGATTTAATCAAGATTTTAGGCCGACTTCATTTTAGAACCAGTTATGGTCAGAATGTTTTAAATCATTCGATTGAAGTCGCCAAGCTAGTCGGTGCTTTAGCTGCAGAACTAGGTGAGGATGTAACCTTAGCAAAACGCGCAGGATTATTACACGATATTGGTAAAGCTTTGGATCATGAAGTGGCAGGTTCCCACGTTGAGATCGGTGTGGAGATCGCCCGTAAATATCATGAAAACGAAGTTGTTGTAAATGCAATTGGATCACATCATGGTGACGTTGAACCAACTTCTATAATTGCCGTTTTAGTTGCAGCAGGGGATGCAATCTCAGCTGCACGGCCGGGAGCGCGTTCAGAGTCACTAGAGAATTATATCCATCGTTTAGAGAAACTTGAAGCAATCACCAATGATTTCAAGGGTGTTAAAACAAGTTATGCCATTCAGGCTGGCCGCGAAGTTCGAGTCATTGTTAAGCCTGAGGAGATCAATGATCTACAATCAGTTACATTAGCACATGATATCCGTAATCGAATTGAAGATGAGCTGGAATATCCAGGTCACATTAAAGTAACGGTTATTCGAGAAACACGAACAGTCGAATATGCTAAATAATTAATTAAAAACGGGACGAAGTAGTTCTGCGCTGGCGCTAACTTAGTTGGTGTGAGGCAGTGACACTTCGTTCCGTATTTATTTTTAATCAGTTTTAACGCTAGAACAGAATTTGTGTTTCTGGGCGTGGCTTTGTATAATACATAATAGGGGAATTTGTCGAAAGAGAGAAAAAAACTATGTTTAGAATAATTGTCATGTTTTGTTTGACGATGGTCATTTCTGCTGTCATAACCCCATTTATTCGGCGATTAGCGATTAAAATGGGTGCTGTAGATAAACCAAATGCACGGCGCATTAATAAGGCGGCTATTCCATCAATGGGTGGATTAGGTATTTTTATTACCTTCACTTTCTCAACCTTTGTATTGTTAAGATCACAGTTCCCAACGATGATGTTGTATAGCATCTTTCTTGGTGAGTGTATTATTATTATTACGGGGATTCTTGATGACGTTTTAGAATTAAGTCCTAAACAAAAAATGTTGGGTATTCTTTTAGCAGCTTTAGTGATCTATTATGTTGCGGGCATTCGGATGACCAGTATTTCGATACCATTTATTGGTCATTTTGAATTAGGATTGTGGAGTTTACCGATCACGATCATTTGGATCTTAGCGATCACGAACGCAGTTAATTTGATTGATGGCTTAGATGGCTTGGCGACAGGTGTTTCGATTATTGCATTGTTTACAATGGGCTTGATTGCATGGTTCTTCTTAACAGTTACCGAGGTCGATATACCGATCATGATTTTTGCATTGGTGGCAACTTTGGTCGGTTTTCTACCGCATAATTTTCATCCGGCTAGTGTGTTTTTAGGCGATACTGGTTCTTTGTTTATTGGCTTCATGATTGCTGTATTTTCGCTGGAAGGGTTAAAGAACGTTACTTTTATCTCGATCGTTATTCCGGTGATCATACTAGGTGTTCCAATCACAGATACAGTTTTTGCAATTTTCCGGCGCTTGTTAAATCATAAACCGATTTCACAAGCAGATCGACATCATCTACATCATCGCTTATTAGCAATGGGACTTAATCAGCGTCAAGCAGTGCTGACAATTTACGGAATTGCTTTGGTTTTTTCCTTGATTGCTTTGCTATTTCCGTTATCCACGCGCTGGGGTTCAATCTTGCTGATTGTGGCTTTGCTATTCGGGCTAGAAATCTTTGTTGAGGAAATTGGCTTAGTTGGTAGTCATTGGCAGCCGCTATTAAAGTTTATTCGTCGACTAGTTAAACACCTCTGATCAGTTATGATCAGAGGTGTTTTTTAGTTCTGTTTCAAAATATTGTTGTTGGCCTAGCTTAAAGCTAACTTGGCCATTTAGTAATTCAGTTAAGTCAGTTTTAACGGCGGCGATTTCACTTTCATTAACCATCAAAGTGAAGGTGACATCAGCCAAGTAGTCAGTGTTGGCAACCGTGATCACCTGTTGTTCTAAGTAGTGTTCTAAGCTACCAATTTGGGCATAGCTGATGGTGACGAGTAAGGCTTGTTGCAGACGGCCGACCACCAAGCCGATTGCCGTTACAGCCTGCGACACTGAGTGACTGTAAGCACGAATTAAACCACCGGCACCAAGTTTAGTTCCGCCAAAATAGCGCGTAGTCACCGCAACAACGTTTTTAAGCTGTTTGCGGCGTAATACTTCAAGCATCGGGACACCTGCTGTACCAGCGGGTTCACCATCATCAAGGGCGTGCTGATGTTCGTCACGCTCACCAATAATATAGGCACTGCAATTGTGATTTGCCTTGTAGTGCTTTTTTTTGCATGCAGCAATAAAGGTTTGCGCAGCGGCTTCACTATCGACACGTGCTAATTGGCAAATGAAACGTGATTTTTTAATTTCAATTTCGTGTTCGCCAGCGGTCTTAATTGTCATGTAGTGTGTTAACAAAATAAAACACCTCCTAAAATAATTTACCGTTTTTGGCGTAGTTTAAAGATAGACGTGTTTATAAAGCAACCTAAAAGTAGGTGATAGGATCAAATTATCTGAATTATATGGTCGCCAGCAAATCGTGACGGCGGCTGAATTGGCTACTATGAATAATATACCACACCTGCAGCGACGCTCGGCGATGACGGAAATAAGTACCAATTGGCTACGCTGTACACGTTGTGGTAGTCGTCAGCTTAAACAACAAGTGCAATTGGCGGATGGCCGTTATTATTGTCCTGACTGTCTCTTATTAGGACGAATCTGTGCTGATGATTATTTAGTTGATCTAGCTGAGCCAAATGATTTTCCCCGAAAAGTGCAGCCATTAACTTGGACAGGAAAATTAACAGAGGCACAGAAGACCGCGGCAACCATGATTCAACAACATTTTATTCAACGGCAGGATCATTTATTGTGGGCGGTCACTGGCGCAGGCAAAACAGAAATGCTTTTTCCAGGGATCGCTTGGGCACTGAAGCAGGGTTTACGAGTGGGAATTGCTTCGCCACGCGTTGATGTTTGCTTGGAATTAATGCCGCGGTTGCAAGTTGCCTTCGCTGATACACCGATCATGCTACTGCACGGTCGGCAGAATGAACCTTACCAATACACGCAGCTGGTTTTGTGTACGACCCATCAGTTATTACGTTTCTATCATGCCTTCGATGTGTTGATCATTGATGAAGTCGATGCTTTTCCCTATGCACAAAATCCACAGTTAGCTTTTGCGACACAACAAGCAGTGAAAATAGATGGGGCACGCTTATTTTTAACGGCTACACCAAGTCGACTATTATTGCAGCAGGTGCGGCAGGGCAATTTAGCGCTAAGTTACTTACCGCGGCGTTATCATGGCTATCCGTTACCACAACCTAAAGTTCGTTTATGTTTTAAATGGCAACAACAACTAAGACAGCGACGTTTGCCTAACTTACTACAACACTTGCTGACCACCAAAATAAGCCAACAACAACGTTTTTTATTGTTTGTACCACGAATTGAATTATTAAGTGTAATCGCACCAATTTTATGGGAACAGTTTCCAGATCTAAAGTTTGCTGTGGTTCATGCGGCTGACTCACAACGGTTGGTAAAGGTTCAACAAATGCGGCAAAAGTATTTGGATTGTTTGGTCACCACCACAATTTTGGAGCGCGGTGTGACTTTTCCAGGTATTGATGTCATTGTCTTAGGCGCCGATGATGCCGTTTTTTCAGCGGCTGCGTTAGTACAAATGGCGGGCCGAGTTGGTCGCTCAGCTGCACAGCCGACGGGCGCAGTAGATTTTATTTGTGCTGGGTTAAGTCGTGGGGTTAAATGTGCTTGCCAACAAATTAAGCAAGTTAATCGGAAAGCAGGATTTAAATGAATTGTTTATTGTGTCAGCAATCGTTTAGTCAGGCGTTGACTTTAGCTGATCTATTGTATTGGCGACCGTTACTAACCGAACGAATCTGTAGTCATTGTCAACGTAAGTTACAACCGATCACAATCGCTTGTCCGGAGTGCGGTCGAGCACAAAATAAGTGTGAATATTGTCGTGATTGTCAGCGTTGGTTGCGGACTCAGCCCGACCAAGAGCTGCATAATCATGCCCTCTTTGTTTATAATGCAGTGTTACAGGATTTTTTCAAGCGGTATAAAAGTTTGGGTGATTACCGCCTACGCCAGGCATTTAACGCTGACTGTCAGCGCTGGTTCAGACAGCATCCCGCCGATGTTTATATCCCGATTCCAACCGATACTGACAGTTATACTCGCCGTGGCTTTAATCCGGTGGTGGGACTTTATGCACCTTGTGTGCCGTTAACTAATTGTTTAAAAAAACGACCACAACCGATCAAGCAAGCACATAAAAAGCGCCAGGCGCGTTTGCGGACGCCACAATTATTTTATTTTACTGGTGATGCTGCTCAATTAAGTGGTAAAAGAATTTTGTTGTTGGATGATATTTATACAACTGGCCGTACCATGCGTCACGCGCAGGCTTGCTTGAAAATGGCTGTGCCAAATTGTCAGGTGAACACGTTTACTTTAGCGCGTTAAGTGAATCTAACAACTGTTTTGATTGTCAATTAGACCGCTTTCTATTATAATTAGGGCATAAGCAAGGAAGTGGAGCAAAATCTTACGTGCACGTTTTTTCACACCCAGCATGTGCGCTAAGCTATAGCCGATTTTTGCTTCACCTATTTTTGCCAATGGCAAACTTGCAAGTGAAAGGGGAGAAGTTCTATGCTTAATTACAATGTCCGTGGAGAAAATATCGAGGTAACCGCAGCGATTCGGAGTTACGTTGAAAAACGGTTAGGTAAATTAGAAAAATACTTTACTAATACTGCCGAATCTAATGCCCATGTTAACCTCAAGGTTTATTCCGATAAGACAGCGAAGGTCGAAGTTACAATTCCATTACCATACTTAACCTTGCGCGCAGAAGAAACTTCACCAGATCTATATGCGAGCGTTGACCTCGTAACGGATAAGTTAGAACGCCAAATCCGGAAGTTCAAAACTAAAATTAACCGTAAATCACGTGAAAAGGGAATTCGTGATTTCAATTTAACGGCACCGACAACTGAAGAAGCTAATGATAGCAAGGAAGAAAAATTAGATGTTGTACGGACCAAACAAGTTAGTTTGAAACCAATGGACAGCGAAGAAGCAATTTTACAAATGGATATGTTAGGCCATAATTTCTTTATTTTTGAAGATGCTGAAACTAATGGGACTAGCATTGTCTACAAACGTCGTGATGGTCGTTACGGTTTGATCGAAACCGACGAACAATAAACAATAATGACTTAAGGCTGGATTATCTCAAATGAGGTAGTTCAGCTTTTTTTACGTTATGGCTTCAATGTGTTAAAGTTGTTTGCAGAGTTTTAAATTAATGCTAAACTTGAAGTAATGTTTTTTTATGAATAATGGGATGAAAAGTATTTAAATTATATCCTTAATGGTTGCTTTTCAGTGTACGTTCAGTTAATTTAGAAATTATAACGAAGTTGAAGCCACGTTGTTTCAACCTCCATTGTCGACATTTGACAAGAAGGGAATTAGTCATGGCAAATATTTTAAGAAATTGGGTTGAAAGCGATAAGCGCGAAGTTAAACGGATGGGCAGAATTGCCGATCAAGTTGAAGCGCTTGCTGACGATATGGCGGCCCTTTCTGATGAAGAATTACAGGCAAAAACGCCGGAGCTTAAAGAACGTTTAGCTAAGGGCGAAACCTTAGATGAAATTTTACCTGCCGCTTTTGCAGTTGCACGTGAAGGTGCTAAACGGGTGCTTGGTCTGTATCCGTTCCGGGTACAGATCATTGGTGGGATCACGTTACATGAAGGTAATATTGCCGAGATGCGTACCGGTGAAGGTAAAACTTTGACGGCGACGATGCCGGTTTATTTGAACGCATTAGAGGGTAAAGGCGTGCACGTTGTTACCGTCAATGAATACTTATCTAGTCGTGATGCAACGGAAATGGGCGAATTGTATAACTGGCTAGGACTATCAGTTGGTTTGAACTTGAACTCATTGAGTGCTGAAGAAAAGCGGGCGGCTTATCAGGCGGATATTACTTATTCGACTAACAGTGAACTTGGTTTTGATTATTTACGTGATAACATGGTGGTCTATAAGGAACAAATGTCACAACGACCATTGAATTATGGGATCGTCGATGAAGTTGATTCAATTTTGATCGATGAATCACGGACACCATTGATCATTTCTGGGCAAGCGGAAAAATCGACTGCGTTGTACATTCGAACGGATCGTTTTGTTAAAACCTTGAAGGAAGAGGAAGACTACAAAATTGATCTGCAAACGAAAACGGTTAGTTTAACTGAACAAGGCATCCGTAAGGCGGAAGCTAATTTTGGTTTAGACAACTTGTATGATGCAGACAATATGGCGTTGACCCATCATTTGGATCAAGCTTTACGCGCTAACTATATTATGCTATTGGATATTGATTATGTGGTGCAAGATGACAAGATCATGATCGTTGATTCTTTCACTGGTCGAGTTATGGAAGGCCGGCGTTATTCGGATGGCTTACATCAAGCGATTGAAGCTAAAGAAGCCGTTGAAATTCAAGATGAGACTAAAACTATGGCCAACATCACCTATCAGAACTTTTTCCGGATGTATAATAAATTAGCCGGTATGACTGGGACGGCTAAAACGGAACAAGAAGAATTCCGGGAAATTTATAACATGCAAGTTATTACGATTCCAACTAACCGGCCAATCGCCCGAATCGATCATCCCGATGTTTTGTATCCTACCTTGCAGAGTAAATTTAATGCGGTCGTAGCCGATATTAAGCAGCGCCATGAAAAGGGCCAGCCAATGTTGGTTGGGACCGTGGCCGTGGAAACATCAGAATTATTATCACAATTATTGGATCGTGAACATATTCCCCACATGGTTTTGAACGCTAAAAACCATTTTAAAGAAGCAGAGATCATCATGAACGCTGGTCAGCGTGGCGGTGTGACGATTGCAACCAATATGGCTGGCCGGGGGACTGATATCAAATTAGGACCTGGTGTGAAGGAAGTCGGTGGCCTCTGTGTCATCGGGACTGAACGGCATGAGTCACGACGGATCGATAACCAGTTACGGGGTCGTGCTGGGCGACAAGGTGATCCTGGTGAAACGCAATTTTATCTATCACTGGAAGACACGTTGATGCGCCGTTTTGGTTCTGATCGGATCAAGGCTTTATTAGATCGAATGAAGGTCGCTGATGATGATGCAGTGATTCAAAGCCGAATGATCACACGGCAGGTAGAATCAGCGCAGAAGCGAGTTGAAGGGAATAACTACGATACGCGTAAAAACACCTTGCAATACGATGATGTTATGCGTGAACAACGTGAAGTTATTTACTCACAACGGATGCAAGTTATTGATAGCACTGAATCCTTGAAGTATGTCCTAACACCAATGATCGAGCGGACAATTAAACGGATGGTGGATTCACATACTCAAGGTGAGCAAAAAGATTGGGACCTGCAAGCCATTTATGATTTTGCAATTGGGTCAATGGTGCCGGAAGAAAGTATTTCGATCGAGAATGATTTTGCTGGTAAAACAAGCCAACAAATCAGCGATTATTTACTGGGCCGCGCCAATGACGTCTACGAGGAAAAGAAGAAACAATTATACGATGATGCACAAATGCTAGAATTTGAAAAAGTAGTCATCTTACGAGTTGTTGATTCGCGGTGGACTGATCATATTGATACAATGGATCAAATTCGCCAATCGATCGGCTTGCGCGGATATGGGCAGTTGAATCCATTGGTTGAATACCAATCTGAAGGCTATCGCTTATTTGAAGAAATGATCGCCGATATCGATTTTGATGTTACCCGGTTATTCATGAAGGCAGAAATTCGTCAAAATATCCGTCGATAAAAAAGAGTGTGCAACAGTTAATAACTAAAAAGCGGCGGCGTAAATTAAGCGCGCCGCTTTTTTGGCTAATTCAAATAGAAAGTAGGTTCCAGCATGGAATTAAGTGATGGTAAACGTATTTTGGCTGAGGTAGCCGCTAAATTAAACCAATTTAGGGGGTCACTTTGACCTGGCGGCGCTGAAAGATAATATTGCTGAAAATGAAGCACAAATGGCTGAACCTGGATTCTGGGACGACCAACCACAAGCACAAAAAGTGATCGACGCAACGAATGGGTTAAAGGCTAAATATGATTCATTTAAGGCATTACAACAGCAATACGATGATTTGAGTGTATCGGCTGAATTATTGGCGGAAGAAAACGACCCCCAAATTGCGACTGAGTTTGACAGTGGAATTGAATCGTTGCAAAAGCAAATGCAGCAGTATGAGCTGAGCTTGCTGCTCAATGGCCCGTACGACAGTAATAATGCTATTTTAGAAATTCATCCTGGCGCTGGCGGCACCGAGTCGCAGGATTGGGGTGAAATGTTACTGCGGATGTACACGCGATGGGCAGAGCAACATCAATTCACAGTAGAAACAGTTGATTATTTGGCTGGTGAAGATGCTGGTATCAAAAGTGTCACGTTACTGATCAAGGGGCACAACGCCTATGGTTATTTACGTTCAGAGCGGGGCGTGCATCGGTTGGTGCGGATCTCGCCATTCGATGCAGCAGGGCGACGCCATACTTCCTTTGCTTCAGTCGATGTGATGCCAGAACTTGACGATACGGTCAACATTGAAATTAATAGTGACGATCTGCGGGTCGACGTTTATCGAGCTAGCGGTGCTGGCGGACAGCACGTTAACAAAACATCGTCGGCGGTGCGAATCACACATTTACCAACGGGAATTGTTGTTGCAAGTCAGGCTGAGCGTTCACAGTTACAAAATCGGCAAACGGCAATGAACATGTTGCGGGCCAAATTATACCAACGTGAGCTAGAAGAAAAAGAAAAAAAGCGTGCCGAAATTCAAGGTGAACAAGCTGAGATCGGTTGGGGGTCACAGATTCGTTCATATGTGTTCCAGCCATACACAATGATCAAGGATCACCGGACTAATTACGAAACTGGTAATGGTCAAGCCGTTTTAGATGGTGATCTAGATCCGTTTATCGATGCTTATTTACAATTGCAGCTAAAGGCAGACAATCCGAAATAAAAATTAGCGCGGTATTTTCTAGTTATTTTACTGGAAAATGCCTTTTTTTGGTTTTATGCCGCTTGATTACGAATATTTTTTTATAGTGAGTCATGCTATACTAAGGAGTGTCACAGATGTTGAGCCATAACAGGTCAGCGTCGGAAAAAGTGAAATTGATTTGCATTTTAGATAATTAAATAAAAACGAGGAGTTTTACTTTTTATGTTAGTAAAATTATTAATTAGTTTGGTTGCCCAACCGCTGTTATGGTGCGCTATTCTGGCCGGTTATTGGGTCAGTCGGCGGCGAATCCAGCATGAACGGCAAACTTTCCATGTTGCAATTGATAGTCGCTTAAATGAATTTAAAGCGTTCTTCATTTATGGAATTCCGGTGGGGATCGTGCTATCAGTGGCGGTGCTTTTATTAGGTCTACAGTTACCAACCAGTTGGTTAGTCGGCTACCAAGTAGTCGGTATTTTGGCTGTATTAATGGCGGCTAATTTTGTTTGGCCGACGGCAGCTGTGTTGCTAACAACCTTATTGACCGTGATTTTACTACCTAATAGTTTGCGGCTACAAGTACCGTTATTTACTAACCAGACGTTAACCAACCGAAACATTGCGGTCAGCATATTCTTTTTGCTGGCGGTTAGTGCATTAGGTAGCGCCGCATTACGTCAGCGTTTAGCTGTGAAACAGTTATCGCCACGAATTGCGGAAAGTAGTCGTGGCCGGCGAACTGGTTATTTTCAGGCGCAACAATTAGCATTAGTACCGCTGGTTTTCTTAGTGCCAGGAACTAAACTCACAACAGGCCTTTTTTCATGGACAACTTTGCAACTTGCTGGTGATCAATACCATTTAGTTATTTTACCGTTATTGATTGGTTTCTTACTAACGGTGCGGCAACAGTTACCAACAGCGCAAGTTAAGCAACAAGATCGCTGGCAATTAATTACGGGTGTCGTTGATTTAATCAGTGCGGGGATCGTTTATTTCTGGCCGCAATTATTCCTACCTTTGTTATTAGTCGTTACAGTAGCCACCTTTATTGGTTGGTTAAGTGCTCGAAAAGTACGTGGGATCGTCCATTATACCGAGCCGTTTACTGGTGTGATGGTTCTCGGAATCCAACCAGAAACGCCAGCGGCTAAAATGGATCTAATTGCTGGAGATATTATATTAGAATGTAATAATCAGTCGGTCCAAGATGAGGATTCTTTTTACGCGGCACGAATGACTGATCCAACGTATTGCCATTTACGGGTTAAGACAATGAGTGGTGATATTAAAATTACGGAATCAGCGATTTTTGCCGATTCACCGCATAATTTAGGTGTGATGACTTTTCCAGAGCAAGCAGAGTAGTAGCTGAATGGGCATCGACCGAAATATCAAGGTTTATTCGTGCTTTTTGCTAATAAACTAACATCTGTAGAGGAGCGCTGCGGGATGAAGCAAGTACTTATCGTGGACGACGAACCATCGATCGTTACCTTACTGGCATATAACTTAAAGAAAGAGCATTATCAGGTGACGACGGCTAATGATGGCACAACTGCTTTAAATTTAGCATTAGCCACCGCATTTGATTTTATTCTATTAGATTTAATGTTGCCGCAAATGGATGGGATGGAAGTTACACGGCGTTTACGACAGGAAAAAGTGGCTACACCGATCATTATGTTGACGGCCAAAGATGATGAGTTTGATAAGATTATGGGCTTGGAATTAGGCGCCGATGATTATCTGACCAAGCCGTTTAGCCCGCGGGAAGTTTTGGCGCGAATGAAGGCAATTAGTCGACGCTTACAACCGGCAGTTACTGCACCAGTGGATGCTAGTATTCAGCTCGGTGCTTTACGAATTTCGCTGCCTACTTATACGGCTTATCGTAACGAACAACGGTTGCAACTAACGCCGCGTGAGTACGCATTATTGCTTTATTTTGCACAGCGACCAAACCAGGTCTTAAGCCGGGAACAACTGTTAAATGGGGTGTGGGGATATGACTATGCGGGCCAAACGCGGATGGTTGATATCCAAGTGAGCCATCTACGCGACAAAATCGAAATTGACTCAAAGCAGCCGCAATATTTAGTGACAGTTCGTGGTTTTGGTTATAAGTTAGAGGTACCTCAGAATGAAACGAATTAAGCGGATCGGCTGGTTAATTTTTGGAGTGATTACTGTTGGTTCAGCGGCGATCATTCTTTTTTTAAATCAGCGTTATGTTGCTGAGCAACAAACAAGCTTAGCGCAACAAGGTCAACTACTACAAGCACAAGTGTTACCACAATTGTCTACAACTAAGCTTCCACAAGCGACATTAAAAAAGTGGCAGCAACAACAAAAGGTGCATGTCGCTATTTTTGACGCTCAAAATCAATTGGTTTTTCCAGTAGCAGGACCACAGGCTGATTTGATCGACAGTGTCGTTGCTTTTCAAAACAAAACAGCGACTAGTAAAAGTGAGCAAATTCGCGTGGCTGGCCGGGCGCAGACCGCATTTTTATTTAGCCAAAAGCCCTGGACGCTAGTGCTGTACACGCCGCAACGAAATTTATGGCAACCATTTTGGCCACAGGGGCTACATTTATTAATTGCAGTTTTAGGACTTAGTGGGTTAAGTGTGTTAATTTTTTATGGTTACACTCGCTGGGAGCGGCAATCATTGCAGCGCGTGCAACAGCAATTAGCCCAAGTTGGCACGCCTCGATCAACGCCAGCAGTTTTATTAAGACCGACTGATCATTATTTTACTTTAGAACGTGCTGTTATACAGGTCGATCAACAATTACAAGCACAAACTGCGTTGGCACAAAATGAGCAGCAGAACTTTGATCGTTTTATTAAGCATTTAACGATCGGTGTTTTATTGTTGGATGAAACAGGTAATGTGGTGGCACATAATCCAGCTGCGGCGACGATGCTGGCGCAACCACTGAGTATACAGCCACATTCTTATCTAAATGATGTGCATAATTTTGCTTTGAGCCGACTGATCAAGCAAGGCTTAACGAAGCAACAAAGTCAGCACGCTACAGTTAAATTAGTGCAACCACAGGAGCGTTATTTAGATGTTAATGTGGTCTGGATGAAAGCACAGCCAGTGCCAGCGACATACCAGGTTGCAGTATTGCTGTACGATATTACACCAGTGAAACAAATCCAACAGATGCAATTAGATTTTGTTAGCAATGTCAGTCACGAATTGAAGACGCCAGTCACTTCGATCAGTGGTTTTACTGAAACTTTGTTGGCGGGAGCGCAAAATGAGCCAGCAGCACGCCAAGAATTTTTGGAGATCATCGCAGCTGAAAGTCAGCGTCTGACCGCACTGATTCAAGACATAATTGCGTTATCACGTGGTCAACAACAACAACTACAAGTCACAACGGTCAATATCAAGCAGGTCGTGCAGAATTTGTTGGTGCCACTGCAACAGTCGATCAATGACAAGCAGCTGACTATTCAGCTCAATATTGCCACGACAGCGCAACTACAAACTGATCAGCGTAAATTTGAACAAGTAGTCAAGAATTTATTGATCAACGGTTTAGCGTACAATCGAATTGCTGGTCAGCTGATCATTACAGGGGAGAAAATTGGGCCACAGTGGCGGCTAAGTTTTACTGATAATGGATTAGGGATTGCTGCTGATGATCAAGCCCGAATTTTTGAACGCTTTTATCGCGTTGATAAGGCGCGCAGTCATCATCAAGGTGGTACTGGTTTAGGTTTGGCGATCGTAAAAGAACTAGTGACGACGCTTGGTGGACAAGTGACGTTAAAAAGTCAGCTAGGGGTCGGTAGTACGTTTACCATTGAGTTACCAGAAAGCATTCAGTAGCGAAGCAGTGCTAAAAGGGCGCTGCTTTTTTGATGGCCAATTATTTTGATCAGTCGCAGGCATAATTAAAGCGTTTTCTGTTGCCGGCATGCTATTATTAGCGTGGATCCACTACTGACTGTTACTTAATTGACCTACAAAATTTACATGACTTTTACAAAAGCAGACATTAAAATTTACATGGCTGTTTTATGCTTAGAGGGAATTGAAATAATGGGGGGACTTGCTGTGAAGAAGCGTATCCTACTGATCGTCACGTTGCTGCTGAGTTTGATAACCTTAACGGCTTGTCAAAGCTCGGCTGATCGTGGCGAATCAATTACTATTGTTGGTTCTTCGGCACTACAACCGTTGGTAGAAGCGGCGGGAGAACAATATGGTAGTGAACATCTAGGCAAATTTATCAACGTTCAAGGTGGCGGTTCCGGTACTGGCCTCAGTCAGATTCAAGAAGGCGCCGTTGCGATCGGTAATTCAGATGTTTATGCTGAAGAAAAGCGTGGCATAAAAGCAGACCAATTGGTTGATCATCGGGTGGCGGTAGTTGGTATTACACCAGTGATCAATAAAAAAGTTGGCGTCACTGATCTTAGTTTTGCTCAACTAAAGGCCATCTTCACCGGTCAAGTCACAAATTGGCGTGAAGTTGGTGGCCATAATTTACCAATTATATTGGTCAATCGTGCTCAAGGTAGTGGAACTCGGGTCACCTTTGAAAAGTGGGTTTTACGTGGAGCCCAGGCTAAGCAAGCGCAAGAGCAGGAATCCACTGGTATGGTACGGCAAATTGTCGCGACTACGCCAGGTGCAATCAGTTATATGGCTTTTTCTTATGTTGATAAAACGGTGGCCACTATTAATGTAGCAGGCGTGGCGCCCACTGAACATAATGTGACGACAAATCGCTGGCAGATTTGGTCGTACGAGCATATGTACACCAATGGTCAGCCAAAAGGGCTAACTAAAGATTTTATTAAATACATGTATAGTGACACCATTCAAGAAAAAATGTTGCCGCAGCTTGGTTATATTCCGGTTGGCCGTATGCAAATTGAACGCAATTTAAACGGTCAAGTTACAGTACCCAAATAAGTATGGTTGATCACGAAATCAGCAGTGGTCTGAATAAAAGGAGACTGATCATATGGACCCAATCCGCGAAAGTCTATTAAAAGTATCGCACCAAGCTAAGTTAGAACGGCGTGGTCGTTTGCTCGGTTTGTTTTGTATCAGCTTAATTGTGTTAGTCGTTGCCGCAATCTTCTATTTTGTGGCGTCACATGGGCTAGCGACGTTTTACCATGATAAAATTAATTTATGGGATTTTCTAACTAAGCAGGCTTGGAATCCAGGAACCAAAGATAGTCATGGTGTGCCAGCGGTTGGAGCACTGCCGATGATCGTGGGTTCTTTTTTAGTCACTATTTTTGCGGCTTTAGTGGCGACACCGTTTGCCATTGGTGCCGCAATTTTTATGACTGAAATTTCGCCACGACGGGGAATGCAAATTTTGAAGCCGGTAACTGAATTATTAGTCGGTATTCCTTCAGTTGTTTATGGATTTATTGGCTTAACAGTTGTTGTGCCAGTCATTCGTCAGTTGTTCGGTGGAACTGGTTTTGGGATTTTAGCGGGAACCTTTGTCTTATTCGTAATGATCTTACCAACTGTGACTTCGATGAGTGTCGATGCTTTGCAGGCAGTGCCACGTTACTATCGTGAAGCTTCGCTAGCCTTAGGGGCAACTCGTTGGCAAACCATTTACAAAGTAGTTTTACGTAGTGCAACGCCAGGCTTATTGACTGCAATTGTATTCGGGATGGCACGGGCGTTTGGCGAAGCTTTAGCTGTGCAAATGGTGATCGGTAATGCGGCGTTAATGCCACATAATCTTGTGTCACCGGCGTCAACCTTGACCAGTATTTTAACGATGGGTATCGGTAACACGATCATGGGTTCGTTAGAGAATAACGCGCTGTGGTCGTTAGCCTTGATTTTGTTATTGATGTCACTAGTCTTTAATCTACTGATTCGCTTGATTGGTCGGAAAGGAGCAATGAAATCATGAACGTTAAACAACAAGACAAGTTAGCAACTGGCGTTCTTTATACGATCGCGAGTCTGATTATTTTAGTTTTGGCTTCATTGTTAGCTTTCATTCTGATCCAAGGCTTGCCCCGTGTGACTTGGCATTTTCTGACGACACCCGCGCGTTCATTTGAAGCCGGCGGTGGTATCGGTATCCAGTTATTTAATTCCTTTTATTTATTGGTTTTAGCCATGTTGATTTCAGTGCCATTATCTTTAGGTGCCGGAATTTACCTGTCAGAGTATGCTAAAAAGAATTGGTTAACATCATTGATTCGGACTTCAATTGAAATTCTTAGTTCGTTACCTTCAGTTGTGGTTGGGTTATTCGGTTTCTTGATATTCGTAATTCAATTTAAATTTGGTTTTTCCATTTTATCTGGTGCTTTAGTGTTGACGGTATTTAATTTACCGTTACTCACCCGTAATGTGGAAGAATCTTTGGCCAGTATTTCCAGCATGCAACGAGAAGCCGGCTTAGCATTAGGATTATCACGCTGGGAAACGGTCACGCGGATCATCGTGCCGGAAGCTTTACCGGGTATTACGACAGGCATGATCCTTGGCGCTGGTCGTGTTTTTGGTGAAGCAGCGGCGTTAATTTACACAGCGGGTCAAAGCGCACCAGCGTTGGACTTCACCAACTGGAATCCTTTTTACATTGCCAGTCCATTAAATCCCTTACGGCCAGCTGAAACTTTAGCGGTGCATATCTGGAAAATTAATTCTGAAGGGATCATGCCGGATGCAGTTGCGGTTTCAGCCGGTGCTTCGGCGGTTTTGATCATAGCGGTACTATTATTTAATCTGAGTGCGCGCTGGTTCGGCCAGCATTTGTATCAAAAAATGACCAGTTCAGGTAAGAAGGGAGCCTAGCCGATGAAGGATTATGATCTAACTAAAACATCAATTAAGACTTTTACGGCGGCGGAACAAGAAATTGCGTTGAGTACAGAAGATCTACACGTTGCGTATGGCGATCATGAGCAGATCAAAGGCGTGACGTTACAATTTCCACGTTACAAGATCTCGGCGATCATCGGTTCTTCTGGTTCTGGTAAATCAACTTATTTACGCTCATTAAATCGAATGAATGATGAAATCCAAACTGCACGGGTCACTGGTAAAATTATGTATCGTGGCTTGGATATTAATCGGCCGAATATTGATGTGTTTGAAATGCGTAAGCACATCGGCATGGTATTTCAGCGGCCTAACCCGTTTGCCAAATCAATTTACGATAATATTACTTTTGCCCCACAGCGGCATGGTATTAAGGGCAAGCAAGAGCTTGATCAATTAGTTGAAACAACGTTGCAGCAAGCTGGCTTGTGGAATGAAGTTAAGGATACGCTGCATAAAAGTGCACTGGCTTTGTCCGGTGGGCAGCAGCAGCGACTCTGCATTGCGCGGGCGGTGGCGATGAAGCCGGATATTTTACTTTTAGATGAGCCGGCCAGTGCGTTGGATCCAATTTCGACAAGTGTGGTTGAAGATACCTTAGCGCAATTAAAGGAACACTATACACTGATCATCGTTACGCACAATATGCAACAGGCTGCGCGGATCAGTGATTATACGGCGTTCTTTCATCAGGGCGTTGCACTAGAATACGCAGCAACCAGTAAAATTTTCACCAAGCCAGCAATTCAGGCGACTGATGATTATGTTTCTGGACACTTTGGCTAATAATAAGCTGGAAAAAATGAAAAGCAGAATTAGTTTTTGCGCTTGAGCAGAAGGGAGCCGACAATGGCAACTGAAAAAATCATTACCAGTAAGGATGTTCACCTTTATTATGGCGAGCGTGAAGCTTTGAAAGGCATCGATCTTGATTTTATGGCCCACGAAATAACGGCATTGATCGGGCCATCAGGTTCTGGTAAATCAACTTATCTACGATTATTAAACCGAATGAATGACTTGATCCCAAACATTCGGATCACTGGTGATATTCGTTTGCATGGTCAAGATATTTATGCACCAGCAACGGATATCGTCCAGTTACGTAAAGAGGTGGGCATGGTGTTCCAACAGCCCAATCCTTTTCCGTTTTCGATCTATGAGAATGTTATTTATGGCTTACGCTTAGCTGGTGAAAAAAATAAAGCCGTGCTTGATGAAGTGGTGGAAAGTAGCTTAAAGGCAGCAGCAGTTTGGGAAGAAACCAAGGATGTGTTACATCAAAGCGCCTTGTCTTTATCCGGCGGCCAGCAGCAGCGCGTCTGCATTGCGCGTGTCTTAGCAGTTAAGCCAGCGGTGATTCTTTTGGACGAACCGACTAGTGCATTGGATCCGATTTCTAGTAGCAAAATCGAACAGATGCTAGTTAATTTAAAGGCTGATTATACGATCATTATGGTGACGCATAATATGCAACAAGCCGCCCGCTCATCTGATCGAACCGCTTTTTTTCTAGATGGTAAGTTAGTTGAATACAGCGAAACGGCGAAATTCTTTACCGCACCGGACAGAAAAGAAAGTGAAGACTATATCTCAGGTCGTTTTGGTTAGCCTACGGAAAATCAATTATTCCATAATATGAGGAGGTAACGTAATGCGCGAAATATTTAGTGAAGAGTTAGCGGACCTGCATGTTCGCTTTTCGGAAATGGGAATGCTCGTTAACGAAGCGGTTTATAACTCAGTCAAAGCTTTTGTTAATCATGATCGTGAATTAGCGCTGGAAGTCATTCAAAACGATGAAGCCATCAATGGACGTGAAGTCGATATTGAAAAGCGCAGTTTCGAAATGATCGCACTACAGCAGCCGGTCACCAGTGATCTACGAATGATCGTCACCATTATGAAAGCCAGTAGCGACCTGGAACGAATGGGCGACCATGCTGTCAGCATTGCTAAATCAACGATCCGAGTCAAAGGTAATACGCGTGTACCGGAGATCGAAGAAGATATTGCCGCGATGGCAGATGTGGTCAAACAAATGGTTGAAGATGTGCTTGATGCCTATGTTAAAAAAGACGCGCAACGAGCTCGTGATATTGCGCAACAAGATCAACAGGTCAATGCTGCCTTTAAAACAATCTATGATAAGTGTATTAATGAAATGCAACGCGATCCAGAAACGGTTGTTGGCAGCACCGATTATATGTTGGTGGGCACCTACTTAGAGCGTGTCGGCGACTATGTCACTAATATTTGTGAGTGGATCGTCTATTTGAAAACCAATAAGCTAACTGAATTAAATGTAAATAATCAAGAAACAATGTAACTTGTGTAGAGGCTGTCGCTTGCGGCAGTCTTTTTTTGTCGCCTGAATTAAGGTGGCGGGTAGACTAGAAGCGACGATTTGAAAAGTGGTTCATTTTAAGTTGGCTTTAAGTTAGCCCCAGTAGAATTCAAAGTAATCAATTCAGCTAATAATTCAAATGAATATATGGTGTGTTAAAAAATGAGGAGTGAAAGATTATGCAAAGCGAATTAGAATTACCCACTAAAGTTCATAAAGTAAAAAAATCGCAACCAACAAGAAATCATCGCCGCTTAAAAAAGACAGCCTGGCTAACGCTTTCGATAATTAGCGCAGTTGGTATTTGGTGGGTGTTGTCAGTTATTCCCAGCACGGCACAAAGTTTTCCCGATCCGCTTGCAGTAGCTGAAGCGGTAGGGACGATGTTAAGTCGTGGCGTTTTGATCAGCGATATTGGTGCGAGCCTATTCTCTGTGCTATGGGGCTTTTTATTCGGCTTTGTGCTTGCGTTACCAGTGGCCATTTTAATGGCATGGTACCAGCCGTTAGAAAACATTATCGGACCTTGGATCCAATTTATTCGCAGTATTCCACCATTGGCTTACGTGCCGCTAGTTGTTGTTTCGGCAGGGATCGGAGCCAAGGCGCAGATTATTGTGATCTGTATTGCCACTTTTCTAGTGATGACGGTGACGATTTATCAAGGCGTGGTCAATATTGATCCTACTTTGATCAAGGCAGCCCGCGTACTTAGCGCTAAAGATCGAGATATCTTTGTGCACGTTATTGTGCCGGCAGCCACGCCATATATCATTACTGCCGTTCGTTTAGGCGCAACCACGGCATTGACGACATTGATCGCTGCTGAATCCACTGGCGCCGAAGCTGGCTTAGGGATGCGAATTCAATCACTTAGTCAGACGTTTGACGTGGCGCCGATGATGCTTTACATCATTATTATTGGGATCATCGGTATCACATTAGACAAACTCATTCGAATGTTTGAAAGGAAGGTCACCAAATGGCAGGACAAATAAAATTAGCAATCAAGCATATTTCTAAAACTTATCAGTCAGAACGCGGCGAAATGTTGGCGTTACATGATATTAATCTAGGTATTACCGAAAATGAATTTGTCACGGTGATCGGGCCGTCTGGTTGTGGTAAGTCAACTCTATTGAATATTATTGCCGGTTTAGAACAAGCGACCACTGGGCAGATCTTTTGTGACGGCGCTGCGGTTGAAGGCACCGGCAGTGAGCGCGGCGTTGTTTTTCAACAGTATGCCTTATTCCCATGGCTAACGGTTCGGCAAAATGTAGCCTTTGGATTGAAAATACGTCAGGATAAATCGGCAGCAGCAATGGCACGAGTGGCACGCTATATTGATATGGTTGGTCTGACTGACTTTGCCGAGCGTTATCCCAAATAATTATCCGGTGGGATGCGCCAGCGAGTGGCAATTGCACGTGCCTATGCCGCTGATCCGGCGGTTTTATTGATGGATGAACCATTTGGTGCGTTAGATGCACAGACTCGGGGACAACTCCAAGAAGAATTGTTGAAAACTTGGGAAAAAGAGCAGAAGACTTGCTTCTTCATTACGCATGATGTTGATGAGGCAATTTTATTAGGTCAACGGATCGTGATCATGGATGCGCGTCCGGGGACGGTCAAAGAAATTGTTAATGTTGACTTAGCGTACCCACGCAATCAGCAAACGCGACTAAGCGAAGAATTTTTAGCAATTAAAAAACATGTTTGGGAACAAGTCTATAGTGGCGCCGCTGTTTAAGTAACCACAACAGATAAAAAATCGTACAAGCGACAACATATATTGATTGGAGGTACCGACTTATGGTTTTAGCAACTGGAATTGAATTGACTCAAGCTGCTCAGCAAGCACAATATGCAGTAGGTGCCTTTAACGTTACTAGTATAGCCATGGCGCGCGGCGTGGTTGCTGCTGCTGAAGCGACAAATTCACCAGTAATTATACAAATCGGTGAAAAGCAGCTGACTAATTATGCGCCTTTGGAATTGATCGGCCCGGTGATGTTGACACTAGCACGATCAGCGAAAGTGCCAGTAGCCGTTCATCTTGATCATGGCTTCAGTTATTCAGTTATCATGCAAGCCTTGAAACTCGGTTTTAGTTCCGTGATGATCGATGCTTCACAAGTTGACTTTAATGCGAATGTAGCGGCAACTCGAGAGGTTGTTCAAGCTGCACACGCGCTTGGCGCATCCGTTGAGGCAGAATTAGGTCCAATGAATCGTGAAGGTGGCGGGACGACGGTCGACTATAGCCAGTTGGCACAAACCTATACAGATCCGCAAGCGGCTGTACGTTTTGTTAGCTCAACTGATGTGGATATGTTGGCGATCGCTTATGGAACCGTGCATGGCGTCTATTCGCAGACACCGCATTTAAGCTTTGAACGTTTGCAGCAAATTAGCCGGTTAGTAACGGTACCTTTAGTGGTTCATGGTGGCTCTGGATTAACTGATCAAGATTACCGGCATTCAATTACGAACGGGATCAGCAAAATTAATTATTATTCAACACTAGCTTTTCAGGTCGCGAATGCGGTGGGTCAACGTTTACAGAATCCGGATGAACAAGTATTTATTTCCGATGTAGACAACTGGACACAAGCATTGGTTCAAGCCGAAGTTGTGACGAAACTACAAGTGTTTGGTTCGGCTGGCAAAGCTTAGCCTCGTTTTTGTTGCCGAACATTATAGTTTAAACGTGTGACATAAGACCGCTCCCTCCGCTTAGCTACGATCGCCAAATAATCCACTATGTGTATTATTCGTCAATCTGCCATGTTTCTTGCGGCAAGGTTTTTGCCACAAGAATGGACATCGCCCGTAGCATCCAGGATATATTAGCGAACTTTGCTAATATATCTACAATTGCGGAGTAGTAGGCTAATGCTCAGGAGCTGACCGTCTTATGTCACACTCTCGTTTTTATGCGCCTATAATCTACTTTAAAACTACGAATCACTAACCACTGCGCGTCAATCCTAATTGAACTATTTTAATCATGTCGCAGTCTTTTGTGTTTGTTTAAAATAAAAAGCCGACCAGATTTGGTCGACTAATTAAAATTAACGATCGTTGATAATGGGGTGTCCGTTAATCGTGCGCCTAACCATTGGGCGTAAGCAGGTGTGATGCCGTTACCGGCGCTATTGATGAAATGTTCAGGTAGTTGGCGCGTTTGCTGAGCAATGTTGGCTAGCGGGATTAGTTGATATTGGGTTTCCGCTGAGTTGTCGCTTAATAAACCAACCATTTGATCAGTTTGTCCAGCTAAGACCGCGGTTACTGCAAGTTGACCAGCCGTTACTGCTTCATGACGGTCACGGGCCGTTTGTGTTGCGATACTGGCGCGGCCAGCAAGCCCAGGTTTTTCACTACGCGCCTTGATGCCTAATTGTTTAACGACTTGTTCAGCTAAATAATAACCAACTTCACCAAAATAAACGGCACGGCCGACTTGGAAACTAGCTGGGACGATTGGTTGACCAGTTGCTTGTTTAAGGCCCTCGGCAACCACGACGACGACTTCATGTTTCTGTGTATAAATAGCTTGTACATCGTTGAGAAATTGAGTCATGGAAAATGGTCGTTCGGGAACATAAATTAAATCCGGCGCTAAACGACCGCCAACTTGATCTGCCAAAGCAGCAGCGGCAGTTAACCAGCCAGCATCACGGCCCATTAATTCAATAATACAGACGTGGATCGGCAAGCTAATTACATCAGCCGCAATTTCACGTACGGTTTGCCGAATGTAATTAGCTGCGCTGAGAAAGCCTGGTGCATGATCGATGCCAATTAAATCGTTGTCGATGGTTTTGGGGATACCGAGCACCTTGATTTCCGTACCCGCTGTTTTACAAGCAACGGCTAAGTGATGGCTTGTGGTCATGGTGCCATTACCGCCACTCAATACGACATAATCAAAATGATTTCGCTGCAGCTGTTCGACCAAGTGAAAGTAGTCTTCTTGTTCTAACGGTGTCCGCGAAGAGCCAATTGCGGTTCCCGGTGACTGCAGTAGCGCTTTTATTTCTTGTATTGAGCGATCAGATAGGTCAATAAAGTCATTTTTTAGTAAACCGGCGATACCATTACGCGCGCCCAAAACTTGTAATTGCTGTTCTTGACCAGCGGTGATCACGCCATACAATGAACTATTTAAAACCGCAGTGGGTCCGCCACCATGGATGACTAAAAGGCGTTGCATAATATGTCCTCCTCTATTAATGTGGTACTGTCAAACGTACCTCGTTTTTGTTATTAATTTCCGAATATTAAAAAACACCCGAACGTCTTTTTCTGGTATTCTTGGTGTGCGAACAACAAGAAAATCCAGAAAGAAGGATTCGAGTGCATACACCATTAATAGCCTATTTAG
>NZ_RHOE01000003.1 GCF_003946385.1 Loigolactobacillus zhaoyuanensis | reverse complement strand
CCTTGTTATCTAAGTAATACTGAACGGCCTGTTCCTTAAATTCCTTGTCATAACTGTGCTTCGTCATTATTTGATCCTCCAATTTACTTCCTTAATTATACTAAATCAGAGTCTCTATTTAACTTGTACACTTTTTATTCTAGGCCCATAACGTCCCCCACCAAATCGGAAAACCAATAAAAATTTTCTTTTCCGCAGTTAGATCAGCAATTAACGGTTGCGCTGCTACTGTCACTTGTTGGGCTAATTCGGTCTTCGCTCGTTGTAAAGTTACAGCGTAATTAGTTGAATACGGCACGCTAGCTTGCAACGCAAGACAGCGGCAATCTAGCTGCGCCGCCAACTTTTGTGCAACCAGTGCCGTATTGCCACTATTAATATATTGGACTGCACCATGTTGCTTATTTTGGCCGGCATGGGAAAAATAGATCACCACCGTCAATTCGTTCGCCACCTTTTACTTAACTTACGCCTATTAGCATACGGCCTAAAAGTATATACGTCTAATGCTTATTTATAATCGTTCTATGCTTTTTAAGCATAAAAAAAGAGAACTAGCTCAACTAGTTCTCAAATGCCCGGCGAAAATAATGGATAAACTCGCGCACTACTGGTGAAGTTTCACGTTCACGGCGCCACGCCAGCACACAATTCGTCTGGACTGCCGGCGCAAACGGAATAAATTTAGTACCAGTCCCATACTGGGGGGCGCCTTCAATACAGACCGCAGATCCCACTTGGCGCTGTACTAATGAAATAATATTGAAGCTAAGATTATAGTTGCCGATAATATTTAGATTTGCTAGCGGCCGTCCAACCCAATCGGCTACCAATTGTTGCACATCTGGTCGTCCGGAAACTAGTAGCGGCGTCCCAATCAAGTCAACCGGCTGAACCACGTCACTTTCAGCTAAAAAGGATTCGCTGGAGACTAATAAGCCCCAGCGTTCAGTCCGTGGTAGCACAATTTTGTGATATTTAGCAGTATTGATCGGTTCCAATAATACTGCTAAGTCGATCAAGCCTTTATCCAATCGTTCCACAATATCATCACTTGTTTCCGTGTAGATACTAAAAGTCACTTCCGGATAATCAGCAATAAATTCCTCCAAAATCAGCGACAAAGTATCTGAATTATCAGCCTCCACACAGCCAAGTGCAATATGACCGCTAAATAACTGCTTTTTTCGATCAATAAATTCCTGCTGTGTTTGATCGGTCAATTCAAGAATCTCTTCAGCACGACTTTTTAGAAATAAACCAGCTTCAGTCAGATGCAGCCGATTCTTTTGCCGAGTAAATAATTGCGTATCTAGATCAGTTTCCAATTCTTTTAATTGACGGCTCAAGGTGGGTTGCGTAATATGCAAAACTTGTGCCGCTTGCGATACCGTGCCTTCTTCAGCGATAGTGATAAAATATTTTAATAAACGAATTTCCATAAAGGCCTCCAACTAGCATTATCTGGCACAACACGAAACTTTATCAACCAAAAAATCGTTGGTCGTGATCGCCCCAATAACGACCAACACTTACCCAAGTCACGTAAAAATAGTTCACGCCGCCTTTTAGCTTTATGCAAAAAAACATATCACCACCAGTCCGCGATAGATCACCGTTGCCACTGAGAGAATAAGGCCCGCGCCGATACTTTGCCAACTGAACTTTTACCACAAAATTTGTGGCTGATGGTGACTAAAGTGTAACCTAATGCCACTAATAATGCCGCTTGCTTATAAACCGCTAACCTGCGGGTATGTCCGTACTTTTGGTGGTACATAACTATTCATAAATTTTAAGATTTCCGCTAATGAATCCGTGAATAACAGTTTTTGCCGATCAGTAGTTGTCAGAAATTCCTTCTGTGTCATATCATCAAACATTTGCTTCAAAGGATCGTAGTAACCTGCAACGTTGTAGAAAACACAGGGATTGGTATTATCACCGATCCGCGCCCAAGAAAAAGCCTCAATGATTTCTTCCAGAGTACCTGGCCCGCCAGGTAACGCGATACAACCATCGGCTAACGTTAACATGGTTTGTTTGCGGACCGCCATATTGGCAACAATTTTTAAATCAGTTAACCTCGTCAGTGCTGCCCCGCGCTCGGCTAATTCCTGTGCCATCACGCCATGGACTTGACCACCCGCATCCAATACTTCATTTGCCAGCAAGCCCATCAGGCCAACCCCGCCACCGCCATAAACTAACTCTAAATGATTCGCAACTAGCCAGTCAGCTAGTTGCACCGTCGCCGCCTGATAGGCTGGATCATTACCGGGCGCCGCACCACAATAAACCGCAATTTTTTGCATCATTTGACCCTCTTTTATTAGTATCATTAATTAATCTTATTTTAGCACATTTAAGCTAAAGGCTGACTCAGGTAACTAAAATTCAAACAGCTGACTAAGCCTGTACTTCATGCGTTATTTTTGCTTATCATATCTATTTAGATTACCTTATATTTAAAACCTAAATATAAGGAGCACAAAATAATGGTAAAAATTTTAACTTTAATGCTGAATTCTGGTGAAGAATTGATTTTAGAACAGGTCGATAGCGTCAAAGTCATCACCGATGACGCCGTGATCAATACTACCGCCCGCAATTTTTTTAATATTGGTGCTGCAGAACGTTATATTATCACCTCTAGTTGCGGTCATACGCAATTACAGCGCACCGATATCGCCAGTGTAGTTGCCGACTAACACGCATGTTGAAAAGCTGTGTACCGCCATTGATGGTGGTACACAGCTTTTTTGATTCTACTGTTTAATTGCCAACTACCTGCTGGTATGCCTGTTGATAAGCCGCCAACGTCGTCGCATCAAAACAAACCATGGTCACCGTCTGAATCACGGTATTCGCTGCTAAAAAATCGCGGATCGTGGTTAACGCAATTACAGCGGCGGCTGCTAAAGGATAGCGATACACGCCAGTACTCAGTGACGGAAAAGCAATTGTTTGACAATTATACGCTGCCGCCAAAGCTAAACTGTTGCGATAAGAATTATGCAGTAAGCAGGCTTCACTTTGGGTGCCATCGCGCCAAATTGGTCCTGGGGTGTGAATGATAAATTGAGCTGGTAAACGAAATCCTGGTGTGATTTTAGCTTCGCCAGTAGCACAACCATGTAATTTTTGACAAGCTGCCAATAATTCTGGCCCTGCTGCTCGATGAATCGCACCATCAACACCTCCACCACCTAGCAATGTAGTGTTAGCTGCATTAACGATCGCTGCAACTTTAATTTTAGTAATATCGCCGCGTATGATCCGAATCGTTCCCATTATTCAACCGCCTGTAGCTGACCGCCAACCACCCAATGGCGGCTGACGACTTGCCCATCTGTGGCTAACGTTAGCGCAAAAATACCGCCATTGGCTGCACCAGAACGACTGCCAGAATCAATGTTGTAGCGCGGCGTATCAGCCGGATCAGCTTGCATTTTAACGTAACCCTGCTTGGTAGTGGTCAAAGTTTGCACTGGTGTGTGACCCGTAACGATCACCTTTCCGAGGTCGTTGCGATGCCAATTGGTTGGATTAGCTGGATCATCAAAAAAATAAGAATCGCGAATCCAGATCAGATCATCTTTGACCTGCTGCTTCACCGCTGTGCCCCAATAAATACCGGCATGGACTGCCAATATATGCTCATTTTCCCAGGTCACTGGCAGCTGCTGCAAAAACTTTGTGTACGCTAGTAACGGAGGCTGATTCAGCTGCTGACTGATAGCCGGCAACGTCTCGCCCTGCAACCCAAGTAATTTCCAAGTGGCACGGCCACCATTACGCTTCCACGTATCAAAAGCCAACTCATTACCCAGTGCGGTTTGTGCCCAGAAATCATCGTGATTGCCTAATAATGCCACAGCAGCATGATTTTTCACTTGTGCCATGATCAAATCCAACACCTTTAATGGTGCTAATTCACCAACAGGCATGCCATCAAGATAATCGCCTAAAAAAATCACTTGACTCGCTTGCAGTGTTGGCTCGGCCAATAAAACGGCCAAGTCGTCCGCTGCCGAATGAATATCGCCGATAAATGTATAATTCATATTTCCCCTCCGTAATTTTCACTGATTCTAGTATACCGCATCACTGGATAAAAATAGGACCCTACCATAAGTGTCTTACAGTCTGATCCTAAGTTTATACTTTCAGCATTAATTAGCTTGG
The DNA here is from genome assembly GCF_003946385.1 of Loigolactobacillus zhaoyuanensis. Lineage (GTDB taxonomy): Bacteria > Bacillota > Bacilli > Lactobacillales > Lactobacillaceae > Loigolactobacillus > Loigolactobacillus zhaoyuanensis. The sequence continues at coordinate 83,947 of NZ_RHOE01000003.1, read as the reverse complement.
TTATCAGTCACTAAGCTAATTTGCTCAACTGTGCAAAATCAGCATCACTAAGCTTAATTTCTTGTGCCGCAATATTTTGCTGCACATGATCAACTGAGGACGTGCCTGGGATCGGTAAAATTACCGGTGAACGCTGCAGTAACCAGGCCAACGCAATTTGTGCCGGCGTAGCATTATATTTTGTTGCAATCGTTGTTAACGCATCGCCGCTGGTTAATTTACCAGTCGCCAACGGAAACCAAGGGATAAAAGCCATATGCTGTTGTTCCGCATAATCCAGCACTGCTTCATCAGCACGATCGATCAAATTATAACGATTTTGCACTGATACGATCGGCGCCACTTTTTGGGCCGCTTTGATTTGGGCAACAGAAACTTGGCTCAAGCCAATATGCTTGATTTTACCTTCTTTTTGTAGCGCTGCCAGTTCGCCTACCTGTTCTTCAATACTAAAATCAGGATCAATTCGGTGTAATTGGAGCAAATCGATTTGCTCTAAGCCTAAACTGAATAAATTTAATTCCACTTGTTGCCGCAAGTATGCCGGATTACCAACTGCCGTCCATTGATTTGGTCCTTGCCGAGTAAACCCAACTTTAGTCGCCACCATAACTTTATGCTCAGGCCGTTGCTGTAGGGCGTCCTTCAAATATAGATTGGCGAAAAACGGTCCATAAGAATCAGCGGTATCAATAAAGTTGACCCCCGCATCAATTGCAGCAACGATCACCGCTGCTGCTTTTTTGGCATCTGCTGCTGGTCCCCAAACGCCTTGGCCAGGTAATTGCATCGTCCCGTAACCTAACCGATCAACAGTTAGCTCTGGATCAAAAGTAAATTCTTTTTGCATTGAAATATGCACCTTTCTGTCTACTGGAATATCATCCATTATACCACTAGACCAATCGAATCAGCATTACGCCGGCAACCATCACCGCCAAATTCAATAACTGTACACGCGTAACTGGATTCTGTCGTGATTCTAACCAACCAAATTGATCGATCAGCAAACTGCCGACCATCAACCCAACCAATACAATGACCACCGCCAAGCCAGTTCCCACTAGCGGCACCAAGTAAACGTTACCGAGAACATAGAAAGCACCGATCAAGCCGCCGATCCACATCCACCACGGTTGTGACTGTCCTTTTTTAAATTGGAATTTAGGCCGTAAAATCAAAACAACTATCAGCAGCGCCACCGTCCCCACAAAAAACGAAATAAAAGCAGCCTGCATCGTTGAACCTAAAACTTGACCTAAATGTCCATTGATCGCCGTTTGAGTTGCGCTAAACATCCCTGCAAGCACTCCCAGTAAGCGCCACAACCATAAACCACCGTGCGTCGTTGCGACTACGGCTTCTTGGTGTATCTTTTTGCCCCGTTGCGCTAACCAATCATCAAGCCCGACTGCTCCAACGATTCCCAGCAACACTAGCAAAGCCCCTAACAGGCGACTCACTGATAAAGGCGTGGCCAACGAATAAAACAAACCATAATTATCGATCAACAAGCCAGCAATAATTTGGCCTAATACCGGCATGATCACCGTCTGTACACTACCTAATTTAGGAAATAGCAAAATATTACCGGTTAGATAAATTACCCCAAAAATACCACCTAGCCACAACCAGATAGGCTGTTGCCGCAATAATACTGCGGAAATTAATAATGTGTGTTGACCGATCAACGTGATTGCTGCCAAAAAAACTGTCCCTAAGGCAAACGAAATTAACGATGCTAAAAATGGTGAGCCTAACGATTGCCGTAACCTTGAATTAATACTAGTTTGCATCGGTAATCCAATACCAATGAGCAAGCCGATCATAACCGCTAACATAAGATCCCTCCTACCGCACTTAAATGTTGTTGCAAGTTTAGTCTAAATCAGGGCATCCGGCTACTAATTTGACTTATTTAAAGTTAATAAAAAAGTCGAACTCTTTTTGAATTCGACTCATGCATCTGATAATAAGTTTAAACAAAGCGAATCACCGCCACTGCATCGATCAGTAGCAGTAGATAAGCGACAACCACGACCGCTAAAACTAAAAATAACGCGATCACTAAGTTGCCTAATAATCGTTTCGTCATGCTAAGCCACTCCCTTTGTATCAATTTAGTTTCAGCATACCAAGGGAGGCCGCTAGAAGAAAATATAACGCATACTAATTCAACTATTTTTATCTTCAGCTAAGCCGCTATAAAACTTACTAACACTAAGCTTTGAAAAAGGGCTAGCACATAAAATTATGTGCCAACCCTTTAACTTTATTCAGTATAGTTGCCCACAACCGTCAATTTTTCTAAGACCGATTTCTTATGTGGCGCCTTAACGATCACTGCTGATAGATCTTGACCAGCAGTTTGACCATGATGTTTGCCGCCAGCCCAAGGCTTAACGTCAGTGACATCATAGACTAAACCATCGATCGCTACATAGGCTTTTTTACCGTCGCTACCATCATATTGTGCTAATTCAGCTTTAGAAAATGTTTTATCTGTCATCGAATCACTCCTCTAGATTAATTAATTTCAGTATAACACGCTTCTAAATAAACTAGTGTGAAAACGCTCGCTTTAATTTAATTAAGAACTAGCCGTCTATTATCACCTGTCTACATCCAATCTAAGCCTAAAAATTTCAGCTATTAGTTGCACTAAACCATAAATTTATTTCACAAAAAACAAATTGCATATACAAAGAATTTTCATGGCACAAAATCTCTGCTATACTAAGAATAAATTTATCTTTTACTCTGAGGTGTCAGCCGTGAAAATTTCGTTGCTCAAATTACCAGGTTTCTATGATACTTTATTTATCTTATTCCTCTTGCTCAGTTTTGCAGTATTAGGCGTTGGACATGCGTTATCATTATTTCACGTCAGTAATTATTTAGCTGCACGAACGGCATTGTTAGGTCATCTGGCGGTATTTACTTGGATCGGAATCGGTCTGCACCTTATTTCCTATCTACGTGCTTTCCGGATACCGGCAATGTTGGTGGCCAATATTGCCGGTATTGGCGCGTTCCTAATTTTTTGGCTGTTACCTTCAGTCGCTTTGGTCCCACTAATTTTATTAGCCGCTGCCATTCTACTGACTCAAAAAACAGCTAAACGCAAGACCCAATTACTACGATCCAGCAACTCGCAAGAATAAAAACTCAAGCAGACAAGGAGCTTTTCTTTAAATGAAAATTGGTATTGACCAAATCAGCTTCCATACCACACAATATTTTGTTGACATGGCTGAGCTGGCACAAGCCCGTCATGAAGATCCTAATAAATACTTGATCGGCATTGGTCAGAAAAAAATGGCGGTGATCCCGCCAACGCAGGATAGTGTCACCTTGGCTGCTAATGCCGCCGCTAAAATTCTGACACCAGAAAATCGGCAGCAGATCGACACCATTATTTTTGCTTCTGAGTCTGGTATCGATCAGTCCAAATCAGGCGCCGTTTACTTGCAAAGCTTACTTGATCTACCACGGCAAGTCCGTGCTTTTGAAGTTAAACAAGCCTGCTATTCTGCAACAGCTGCTTTGCAACTAGCTCGTGGCTATATTGCTTTGCATCCCGACAAAAAAGTGCTGATCACCGCCAGCGACATTGCCCGTTATGGTATTGGCAACGCCGGCGAACCGACTCAAGGTGGCGGCGCAGTCGCAATGATTATCAGCAAGGATCCGCGGATCTTAGCCATCGAGGAAGATAGCACGGTCTTAACTGAAAATATTATGGACTTTTGGCGACCAAACTACGCTACAGAAGCTAAAGTTGATGGCCACTATTCCGGCCATATGTACGTCGATTTCTTTAACGAAGTTTTTGATGCTTACCGAGCACAAAGCGGGATGACTTTAACTAATTTTGATGCTCTAGCTTTCCATCTGCCCTACACTAAAATGGGACTAAAAGCGCTCCGCTCAATTTTACCGCAGACCGATGAGCTTACCCAACAACGACTTAGCGCTAACTTTGAGGATTCACGCCAATATAATCAAATCGTCGGTAATTTATACACGGGCTCACTATATCTCAGTTTATTATCCTTATTAGAAAATACAAAAACGCTAACGGCAGGCGATCGGATCGGTTTATTCAGTTACGGTTCCGGTGCAGTCAGCGAATTTTACAGCGGAATTTTACAAGCCGACTTTAAACAAGCCTTGATTCCGACCCAGCACCAAAAAATGTTTGCGGCGCGGCAACAAGTCACCATCCCCACCTACGAAAAAATATTCAACCAGCAATTGCCGGTTGATGGTAGTACCGTTGAATTAGATCTTAGTCAAGACCCAGCACAATATGTTTTGGCTGGCATCACTGCTGATCAACGCCAATATCGTAAACAGTACTAAAAAAGTGTTCCCTAGGGAACACTTTTTTAGTACTGCAATAAAGCTAACATATCATAATCTTTGATTTTTTCACGACCACCAAGATCTTTTAATTCCATCAAGAAGGCCGTACCCACAACAATACCACCTAATTCTTCAACTAATTGAATTGTCGCCGCAATCGTCCCACCAGTGGCTAACAAATCGTCAGTCACTAAAACTTTTTGACCAGGTTTGATTGCATCTTTGTGCAAATATAAAGTTGATTCGCCATACTCTAAACCGTAGCTGGCTGAGACAGTTGACCGAGGTAATTTACCCTTTTTACGTGCTGGCGCAAAGCCCAAACCTAGTTTATAGGCTACGGGACAGCCTACGATAAAGCCCCGCGCTTCTGGCCCAACGATCATATCAACATCCTTGCCCTGCGCATAAGCGGCGATCTCATCAGTAGCTTGCCGGTAAGCAACGCCATCAGCCATCAATGGGGAAATATCCCGAAAAATAACGCCCTTTTCTGGAAAATCTGGCACGCTGGCAATATAATCATTTAAATCAACTGACATTCTTCTTTTCTCCTTCATCTGGCACGATCTGTGCGTTTAACCATTTTTTTAGTTCTTGATAATTACTGTAAACCAACACTTGTTCAGTGGTCATTTGCTGCTGCCGTAACTGATGACTAGGTGCGGTTTGCAAATCAGCCTTTGCTGGCTGGGCGACGCCGTTCATAACGCCATCAACTATTTTAACAAATCCTAACTCAGAAAACACCTGAATCATGAAAACAAGTGGTTCTTGCTTTAAATGCAAGTAAGTCGCTAAAGTCGCTAACTGCGTCCGCAGATTGATACCTTGGTGCGTAGTGGTAAATTTAAACAAACGACCAAATTCAGCATGTGCGGGCATCCCCGTCAAATAAACTGGATGCTGCATATAGAAAAAGGTGATCAACTTATCCACTTCCGCTTGATGTTGCTGCAGCAATGTTGTTAATTCAGCCAACGTCGCCGGTAAATCGACTAAAACTAAAGTATTAGTCGTCACCGTAAATGGTTCAGTAGCCAGTACTGCTGTAGCACCGGCTGGCAAATAAGCCCGCAATTGTTGTTGTAATTTAGCTGAGAAAAAGACGTACGTCGCTTGATACTGAAATAAATGACGGGTTAAATGGGTCGTCCGTTTATCAATGATTTCAACGCCACTAGTTGCAAAATCAGTTAACTGTAATTGTAAGGTACGGTGGCCGTGCCACTCATTTTCACCAAGTTCACCAACTACCGTCAACTGATCAGCTGCCATTAAGTCCTCAGCATATTGGCCCTTTTGAAAGGCGATCACATCTAAATTAGTGTTTTGTGTCGTTAACTTGAATTTTAAATGGGCTTGATCAGTCCCAATAGCACGCACATCGGTCACTTTTTCCGGTGTGATTGCTAATTTAGGTGCGGGATTACCAGTTCCAAATGGTGCCAGTTGCTGACAGGCGTGGAGAAAATCACTAGTAACTTCCGGAACGGTCAGCTTAAGATCAATTTTCAGATCAATGCCACCTTGGTGGCGCAGATCTACCGTATCCGCTTGAGTTTCTAAACCAGTCCTTAATGCCGCTAAATTATCTGCCGGAACCGATAAGCCCACCGCCATATGATGGCCACCAAAACTAGTCATTAAATCGCGATAGTGATCCAACACGCTAAATAAGTTAAAAGCCGGCACACTACGGCCGGAGCCTTTCACCGTATGATCTTCCAGCTCGGTCATCACCAACGTTGGTTTACCAGTCGCTTCGACCACATGGCTGGCCACGATTCCTAGCACGCCTTCATGCCAATCTTTATGCGCTAAAATTAACGTTTGTCGTTGCTGATTTTCTGGCGTTGTCGCCATTTCCATAGCCACTGCAGCAATATCTTTAACGTATTGTTGACGGCGCTCATTTTGTGTTTGCACGAATTTAGCCAATTCAGTTGCTTCATCTGGATCGAACGTGGTCAATAATTTAACCCCATCCTTCGCGTCACCTAAGCGACCCAAAGCATTCAACCGCGGCGCAATACCGAAGCCGATCGATTGTTCATCCAGCTTAGCTTGTTCAATACCCGCCACTGCACATAAAGCAGTGATTCCAGGCCGTGTCGATTGCCGTAATTGTTGTAGACCCAGACTGACTAACGCGCGATTTTCATCAGTTAAGGACACTAAATCGCCGACTGTACCGATCGCCGCCAAATCAAAGCTATCGCTAGCTGGTTCTTCCATCAATGCACTAGCGACTTTAAAAGCGATCCCAACACCAGAAAGGTCACCAAATGGATAGTGTCCTTGTGGATGGCGCGGATGAATGATTGCAAATGCAGGCGGTAATTCAGACGGTAATTCATGGTGATCAGTAACGATGACGTCAACGCCATGTTCTTGGGCGTACGCGATGGGCGCCTGACCACCGACCCCATTATCGACCGTGACGATCAATTGCGTACCAGCAGCCAGCAGCTTCTCAAAGGCAGCCTGGTGCGGACCGTAACCTTCATTAAAGCGGTTAGGAATATAAATATTCACATTGGCACCTAATGCTTCCAATGTTTCCAACATAATGCTAGTACTAGTCACACCATCAGCATCATAATCACCATAAACCGTGATCAGTTGATTAGCCTCAATAGCTTGCCGAATTCGAGCAACAGCTTTTTCCATATCAAATAATAAAAGTGGATCATGCAATTGATCCACTCCCGGATTTAAAAATTTTTCGATTGTCGTTTGTTCAGTCAAGCCACGATTGATCAATAAGCGAATGACTGCTGGCGCTAACTGACATTTTTCAGCTAGATCTTTAACCAACGCCGCTTTTGGTTGTGGCAAATATTGCCAATTAAAACGGGATTTCATTAATTCATTCACACTCCCAACCAAACTATTATAACAAAATCCCGGCCGAATGAAAGTCCTGTTTATGCTTGTGAATTCGGCGTTGTCGTCGAAGCTTGTTGCTGCAAGGCATTGATCTGATCTTCTTTTTCCGCTAATTTAGTGTTGAGTTTTGCAGTGGCAGTGGCTACCGCTTGATCAACCTGAGTTTCTTGCTGCTTTTTATCAGCCGTCAACGCCTTAACTTGGCGCCGCAAACCCAGCGCACTCATAGTTGACACTAGCACCGTCACTAACGCACCTAAAAGTAGAGACACAATGATCACAATGATCAGTGGCCACTTTGCACTACCGAAACCAAACTGAACGGTAACTGGTGCAACATTTAACACTGCAAAAATAACGATCACTAAAGCTAATAATAAGATTAAAACTAGACGCCATTGATTTTTCATCCCTATTTTCCTCCTCGACTTCATAAATATAATTCATTATTTACGATTGAATAATGGACTAGCAATCAAGTGATCAGCAATGCCGGGAGCAAACGTACGTAATTTGGCAGCTAATTCCATCGGCCACGGCGCATTGATCTCCCGCAGATCACGTTCGATACCACGAATAATTTTCTTTGCCAACCGCTCCGGATCAAGCGCAATTGCAGCAACAGCCTGTGCGTAATGATCAGTTGGATCGGCAATATGAGCAAATTCAGTTTTGATCGGTCCTGGATTGACTGTCAGTACGTGAATATTTAGTGGCCGTAATTCCATCCGTAACCCATTGGAATAAGCAATTACCGCTGCTTTGGCCGCAGCATAAACACTCGCTTTAGGCGTAACTAATTTACCAGCTTGCGAACCAATGTTAACGATCGTCCCGCGCCGTAATGCCGCCATTGTTAAGCCGATTTTTTGGGTCAATTGTATCAGGCTAACCACATCTAAGCGCATGATCTGCCTTAATTTTTCATCAGGCAGATCCAGCGCGTTTTCGAAATAACCGACGCCGGCATTATTGATCAAAACATCGACCGCACCCACCTTTTGTTGCAAAATGGGCAACAAACGATCGAGCTGGTCTGGCTGGGTCAAATCGATTCGGATCGCGTCCGCCCGTTTACCTGATATCGCCCGCGCCCGCGCCGCTACCTGCCGTAATCGATCGCCGCGCCGCGCGCATAACACCAAGTTAGCACCCCGTGCTGCCGCTGCATAAGCTAACGCAGCACCTAAACCGCCTGAAGCGCCGGTGATCAAAACTGTTTTATTTGTTAAATTCATCGGTAGCACCTCCATTTATTGATCAATTTCATCCGTTATACCGATTAATTAGGTTCAGTTCAGTGCTACGACTAATTTTTTTGTAACGGAATGATAACTTGATCAAAATCCTTCATTACGCGCGTATGTGGAAAAATTTGTCGCGCTTCTGATTGTAACTCATGCGCAGCTTTACCCACATAACGCGCCGAAATATGGGTCAATAAAAGCTGCTTTACGTTGGCCTTTTTAGCGATCTCCGCTGCCTGAGCACTAGTCGAATGATAATAATTGTAGGCGATCCGACCGTCTGCCTGGCCAAAAGTACTTTCATGAACTAAAACATCAGCGTTTTCAGCTAAGGTATAGCTGTTAGCAGTTCGCCGTGTGTCACCTAAAATTGTAACGATCCGACCCTTCTGCGCTGGTCCAATAAAGTCACTACTAGGCACCACTTCGCCATCTGCTAAAGTAACATCTTTACCCGCTTTAATTTGACCGTATTCAGGACCTGGCTTAATGCCAGCAGCTTGTAGCTTGTCAACCAGCAGTTCGCCAGTATGATCCTTTTCAATCACGCGATAGCCAAAACTAGCGATGCGATGATCCAGCTTACGACATTCAACTCGGAAGCTTTCATCTTCAAAAACCTTACCATTGTCGGCTATTTCAACAAACTTCAATGGATAAGTTAAATGGGTATCGGAAACACGTAAACTAGTTTGCACGTAATCACGCACACCCTTTGGTCCATAAATCGTTAACGGCTGGTTACCACCTTGGAACGACCGGCTACTTAGAAAGCCCGGCAACCCAAAAATATGATCACCGTGTAAATGTGTAATAAAAATTTTTTCAACTTTACGTGGTCGAATCGTCGTCCGCAAAATTTGATGCTGTGTTCCTTCGCCTACATCAAACAACCAGACCGCATTGCGTTCATCTAGTAGTTTCAGGGCAATGCTGGTCACATTACGATAACGCGCCGGCGAGCCAGCACCTGTACCAAGAAATTCTAATTCCATCAGTTCATTCATCCATTTCTATAAATTACTTTAATTAGCGAATCAATCGTGCAAGTTTACTGCGGCCAACTGGGATAAGTAGCGGTTGACCAATTCTATTTTAATTAATTTTACATCTTTTTGCGGCACAGCAACTAAATAACCGCTGTGAAATTTTGTGACACTACGCGTATCTATTTAATCAGTATTTTTGACTTTGCGCAAATAAATTTTATCCATTCCAACAAAATAAGCGCGAGACGGTTGTACATTTTGTCTCGCGCTTACTGCCTAATGCAATTCTTTCTTGATGTGCTCAATGGGAAAACTCAAGACGAAGCGCGATCCTTGAGGCTCATTTCCCAATACTTTAACTGTCCCTTGATGACTGTCGATGATCCATTTTGCAATCGCTAAGCCTAAGCCGTTACCGCCAGTTTGGCGACTACGCGACTTATCTTCGCGATAAAAACGTTCAAAAACAGCTTTACGGTTTTCTGGTGCGATCCCGATACCAGTATCCACAACTTCGACTTGCCAACGATTATTACGCACATAAGCCTTAAATCCAATTTGATCGCCGGTTTGTGTATATTTCAAGGCATTGTCCAACAGAATCACCAGTAATTGATGAATCTGCTTCTGATCAACCATTTGTGCGCCGGTTAAATCAATTTGCGCTGTAAAAGTTTTATCTTGACTGGCAGCAATTTCTGAATAAGGTGCGATCACTTGCTGTAAAAAATCAGCCATCGGGGTCGGTTGCCGTATCACTTGCGTCATATTGGAGTCCGACCGTGCTAACATCAGTAGATCGCGCGTTAGCTGATTCAACCGCCGCGTTTCCGACAAAGATAAGGCGATCGGTTCCATTTGATTAATAATTTTATCGTTGGGTTTAGTCAACAATAACTCCATTTTACTTTGAATAATAGTTAGAGGCGTTCGTAGTTCGTGAGCCGCATTGGCCACAAAATCCTGTTGTTGCTGCCATGATTTTAGAATGGGCCGCATATTCCAGCGTGATAACAAATAACTGAGCAAGATCGATAATAACCAGAAAAATAACATCGTTAAAATCAACACATTACGGAAACTTTGTACCGCTTGGTCTTCTGAATCAATATTTTGGATAATTTGCACATAACGACCGGCATACATTGTCGAGCCATTAGACGCAGGCACCTTAACTAACAACGAGCGAAATTTACTACCATCGGCCGTCGTTAGACTGACGATTTTACCTTTTTGACCACGATTTAACTTGATCCCAGTCAATAAATCATAGGTATCACCTAGCATCTGCGTATTGATCACTTTACCCTTGTTATTATAGATCAAAAAATTAATTCGGAAATCTGGTGGCGGTGAATCCTTGTGTTGTACGTGACCAGCCTTGGTTTTAAATTGGCGAAGCAGTAATTGGCTACGTTTCATTTCTAAACCTTGGTCAACATTCCGATAAATTTCGTGCTGAAACGATAGATAAACAATCGTACCCAACGACAGAAAAATAACCGCAAAGCTGATCAGTTCAGTGAGAAATAGTCGAATCTGCTGTTTATGATTAACTACTTTCATACGGTCACTTCAACCATATAGCCAACATTCCGCAGTGTTTTAATCATCGTATCAGCGTGATATGGCTTCAATTTTTTACGTAAATTACTCATATAAACTTCAACCACTGTGATACTGGTTTCTGAATCAAATCCCCACAGACGATCAAATATTTGTTCCTTAGTAATAATTGTATTTTGATTTTCAACTAAATAGACTAGTAGATCAAACTCCTTACCGTTTAGTTGAATTTCGTTGTCAGTCACCATTACACTACGATTTTGTAAATTAACGCTAATATCACCAATATCAAGAATGTTTTCTTGATAAAAGTGACCACTTCGCTTTAATAACGCTTTGATTCGGGCGATTAATTCCTCCCGATGAAATGGTTTAGTTAAATAGTCATCGGCACCAATGTTGAAGCCATGTAACTTATCGTCGATACCGTCTTTAGCCGTTAAAATCAACACTGGCGTCTCAATATGCTGCGCCCGGATCTCTTTTAAAATATCGTAACCATTTTTGCCTGGCAGCATTAAATCCAAAATGATTAAATCATAGATTCCTTGTGCAGCAGCAAATTCGCCTTCTTCGCCATCATAGACTTGAGTCACATCTAAAAAATCTGTGATAAAGTCACGGACGCTGGCAGATAGCTCGACATCATCTTCAACAAGTAACGCTTTAGCACTTTTAACCAATTTACCCACCTCATTTTTTCTAGTGGCACCAGTATAACTTGATAAACTTAAATTCAGCTTAATGCTTAAGGTGCACCAAAATCTGCTGCGCAATAAAGTCAGCGTAATGCTGCTTGCCATTTTCATTCGGATGCACTTGATCATCGTAGAACCAATCCGGATGACCGTTACTGTAATCATACCAATCGATCACCGTTAAGTTAGGCCAACGCTTGGCCGCTTGCTGCAATGAATTATTGACCGTATTTTGCCAACCACGCGTTGGAACGCGTACATTGATCCAGAAAACTTGGCGTTGTGCCCCAACGGTCCGCATTATCTCATCCAATTGCTGCTCATTAAAGGCGCCATTCGTGCCTAATCCGATCAACACCGTATTAGCTAAAACACCTTTGTTGGCGTAGCCCGTTAGAATTGCTGGACTTTCACTCACTTGGCGTCCCACTGAAGCATCAACGATCATTTGTGGAAAAATCTTTTGCAACGCATCGACACCATCCAGCATAACTGAATCACCAATGCCTACAATTGGTAATTGCTGTGCCTGCTGTGTCTGTTCAGCCGTTAAGTCACCGATTGGCGCTGTACTACTGCTAGAACTGCTAGTTGCAGCTGAATTAGCGCTTGAGCTATCACTGGGTTGTTGCTTGCGCTTTTTAGCATCAGCGATCAACTTGGCGTTACGAGTTGAGTTTGCCTTTGCATTACGCTTAATTGTGCGCGCTAAAGGTGTATTATCCGCATGGGCATGCGCTGGCGCCTTGATCGCACCAGTCAGTCCAACAACAAACACGGCCATTGCCGGCAACACCCATAATCGGCGCCAGCCAGCATGGTTCATCTGATGCCAGTGAAGATGACTTAGTGGTTTTTCTACAAAACGATAAGAAAGTTCACTGATCAAGGCAATCAAAATCAACTGAATTAAAATGTGTAACCAAGGCATTTTAGCGATATCACCGATTTGATTTTCATAAAAGATCATCACCGGAAATTGGTACAAATAAATACCATAGCTACGCCGCCCGATCCAAGTAAAAATCGGATTCGTCAACCAACGATTAACATGGGCTCCGGGATGGACCGTCACCGCCGTCAGTAAAACGATCATTAATGTGAACAACACCATACCACCACGATAAACGAATGCACTTTGCGCATTAAGTTTAAAGTACACGATGATCGTCACCACAATTGTCACCACACCAATGCTGTCGAGCAACAACCACTGTGGCCGACCGATCTTAGGCTTAAGCACACTGCTGGGCCAAATGAAAGCCAGCGCCGCACCAAATAGAACCGCAAATAAACGTGTGTCCGTGCCATAATATACACGGCTAGGATCATGACCTGGAACGTATAACCAGGCCATTAACAAGGCCGATAATAGTCCCAGCACTAATAAAAGATTAGCGATTTGATGGCGTCGCTTGATAAACAGTAGTAACCCAACAATGATCACCGGCCAGATCAGGTAAAGCTGACCTTCGATCGATAATGTCCATAAATGGGTAAATGGCGACTCATTATTAGCAAAACGATCAAAATAAGACTGACCATGCAAAATTTGCCACCAATTGTAAACATACAAAAGATTACTCCACAAAATCCCCCGTAATTGCGCTAACAGTTGCCGCTGAAATAAGGTAATATACGCTGCTGTTGAAAAGAGCATTGTAACCAATGCCGGATATAGCCGTGTGACCCGCCGTCGATAAAAAGACTTTAAGTCAATGTGGCCATTCTGATCCCACTCTTGGACTAATAAATCTGTGATCAGATACCCAGTCAGCACTAAGAAAATAACAACACCCAAAAACCCGCCCGGTACATTAAAAGGTATTAAATGATATAAAATAACACCAATCACAGCGATGGCTCGTAACCCATCGATACCAGTAATGTATCGGCTGCTTGCCAATCTTTTTTTATGTTCCATTATTTGCCACAACCTATTTCTTTAATTCCAGCCTATTCAACAAATTCAAATGTGAATTCATCGATCTGCACCAAATCACCATTAGTTGCGCCTTTTTCACGTAACGCATCATCGATCCCCATACCGCGTAATTGACGAGCGAAACGCATCACACTGTCATCGTGCTCTAAATTAGACATCTGATAGAGTCGTTCAACCTTTTGCCCAGTAATGACAAAAACGCCATCGTTGTCGCGCTTGATTTCAAACCCTGGTTGGTCAGCCTCGTAATCATAAGTTTGCTCAGTTTCATCAGCGTCGGCACTATAAAGTGGAAAAGCTGGGGTTGCTTCCAATAAGTCAGCGGTTGCCAACAATAGCTCGTTCAAGCCTTGGTGGGCAATTGCCGCCACAGGGAAAATTGGTAATGTCACTTGGGCCGCAGCCAATTGTTCTTTAAAGGTCGCCAAATTATCTGCACTATCGGGCATATCCATTTTAGTTGCCACGATAATTTGTGGTCGGTCCAACAAACTTGGATCGTACTTAGCTAATTCCGCGTTGATTTTTTCGTAATCGGTAAACGGATCTTGTTCGTCCTCACCACTCATATCAATTAAATGGAGTAATACACGAGTCCGCTCAATATGCCGTAAAAATTCGATTCCTAAACCAACCCCATTAGCGGCACCTTCAATCAAGCCTGGCATATCCGCAGCCGCAAAACTACGACCGTCCGGTAAGCTGACCATCCCTAAATTAGGTACTAATGTGGTAAAGTGATAAGCACCAATTTTAGGCTTAGCACTGGTAATAACCGACAATAAAGTTGATTTACCAACTGATGGAAAGCCGATCAAGCCAACATCCGCCAATAATTTAAGTTCTAAATTAATTTCTACTTCTACACCTGGTTCCCCGTTTTCAGAAATTTCTGGTGCTGGATTTCTAGGCGAAGCAAAATGAACGTTGCCACGACCACCGCGGCCACCTTTAGCGATCACCAGCTCTTGGCCATCTTCAGTTAGATCACCTAATAAATGATCGTCGGCCGTCCGGCGAATCGTAGTGCCAGGTGGTACGCTGATGTACGTATCTTTAGCGCCGCGGCCGGTCATACCTTTGTTCATACCATTTTCGCCACTAGGAGCTTTAAAAATTCGCTTGTAACGAAAATCCATTAAAGTACGTAAACCTTCATCGACTTTTAAGATAACACTGCCGCCGCGACCACCATCGCCGCCGGCTGGCCCACCAAGTGGGATAAATTTTTCACGCCGAAAAGCAACAACACCGTCGCCACCGCGGCCTGCTTTTGCTGTAATTCTAACTTGGTCAATAAACAAGTTAAGTTCCTCCTCTACTCCACAATAAGTGGATGCTTTTTGTTCCAAAAATCGCTAATGTTACGGTCGATATCCATTCAACTATGGCAAAAATCGCCAAGTTGAAACATGGTTCTACTCCACAATAAGTGGATGCTTTTTGTTCCAAAAATCGCTAAGTTGAAACCTGATCCTACTCCACACAGCGATACAAAAATCCAAATTTCAGTTCTGATGTTTGATTAGATGTTTTCAGCAACCTGTTTTGATCAATAATTTTTAACTGCTTTTACAACGCAGAAATTCAAGTAACTCTAGCGTAAAAGTGATGTCCTTTTACACATTCACTCATTTATAATCGCAAACTTACTTCATTAATTTCGCTACGCTCATCCTAAACTAATCACCACATAAAAGTCTAGTCACAAGTGCTGTTTGACAACAAAATAATAAATTTGAACATCCCTTAATTGTAAAGAAAAAAAGTGGTGCTGTCTATACGTTAGACAAACAAATGTGCGCTTGTTGCGTGCTCAGGTTTTAAAATTTCCTTAAAAATCTTTTTCACGATCTAACCCTGCTGTCATCGCTTTTCTATAACTTCGATTAACGGTTATGAATGAATTTGAAAGAAAACTATTGATTTTGACTGTTTTTGGTGGTAAATTAGTTTTTGCGGAGGTGTGGAAAGTGCTTACAGAAGAAAGACATCAATTTATTCTGACTCAACTGAAACAACACGACATTATTAAATTACATGATTTAATCAGTGCCACGAACGCTTCTGAATCGACTGTTCGCCGTGACTTGCAATTAATGGAAGAAGCTGGCCTGTTGATACGCGTTCATGGCGGCGCTAAACGTGTCACTGCGCTGCAAACTGAACTTGCGGTCAGTGAAAAATCCAATCAAAGCGTGACTGAAAAGGAAACATTAGCCAAATTAGCAGTTTCCTGTCTAACTGCACAAGACGTTATTTATTTAGATGCTGGCACGACCACTTTAGCAATGATCCCTTTTTTGCAGACCAGCGCTAACCTAACCGTAGTGACCAACGGCGTCAATCATGCATCCTTGTTGGCTGATTACGATATTCGCTGCTTCTTGCTTGGTGGTCGGCTAAAAAACGTGACCAAAGCAATCGTTGGTGCCGATAGCATCGCAACTTTAAAACAGTATCGTTTTAATAAAGTTTTTCTCGGTGCTAACGGGGTGCACTTGCATTATGGCTTCACCACGCCCGACCCTGACGAAGCGGCGATCAAACGGACTGCAATGGAGCAGGCTGAAATGACCATCGTATTAGCAGATCATACCAAATTTGGTCAAGTTTTTTTCACTAAATTCGGTGATTTGACTCAAGCAACGATCGTCACCGATCATTTAAATCAACACGAGCTTGATCAGTACCAACAACACACAGATATTTTGGAGGCGATCAAATGATCTACACGGTAACGGTCAATCCCTCAATTGACTATATTGTTCAACTGCCCCAGCTAACACTAGGTGCAGTCAACCGCATGAGCTACGACACCAAGTTGCCTGGTGGTAAAGGGATCAACGTATCACGAATTCTAAATCAGCTCGCAGTGCCAAACGCGGCCTGGGGCTTTCTTGGTGGCTTTACGGGTAATTTCATTCAGCAACAACTTGCTGCAGAAAAAATAACCACTGATTTCACCGAAATCCCTGCTGATACCCGGATCAATGTAAAAATCAAGGCTAACGAAGAAACTGAGATCAATGGTCAGGGCCCGACGATCACTACCGCAGCAATTGCGAATTTCAAAGCTAAATTTACGCAGTTACAAACTGGCGATATTGTGGTCATGTCTGGTAGCTTACCACCAACATTAGCTGCTAGTTTTTATCGTGACTTGATTCCTTTGATTCAAGCCCGCGGCGCAGAATTTGTGATCGACACCACTGGCCAGGCGTTATTGGACACTTTAAGCGCTCAACCATTGGTGGTTAAACCAAATCATCACGAATTGGCGGCCTTATTCAATGTTGAATTGAATAATGATGCTGCAATCGTCAAATATGGTCGTAAATTATTGGCACTCGGTGCGAAACACGTTCTAGTATCAATGGCCGGTGCTGGTGCTTTTCTAATTACCGAACAACAAGTATACAAATCAACCGCACCACAGGGAACTGTCATCAATTCAGTTGGCGCTGGTGATTCAATGATCGCCGGCTTCGTTGGCACCTTTAGCCAAACTCATGACCCCTTAAAAAGTTTTGAAACGGGTTTAGCTTGCGGCAGTGCCACTGCTTTTTCAGAAGATCTTGCCGATCAAGCTAAAATTGCGACAGTCCGGCAAACCATTCAAATCAGCCCTTATACCGATCAACTTAATTAATTTAAAATAAAAGGAGTGTCATATTCATGGATATTCGTGACCTATTACTTAAAGACGCCATGATCATGGACCTTAAGGCGACCACTAAAGCCGCTGCCATTGATGAGCTTGTACACCAATATTTCGTCAAAGGGATCATCAATGATGAAGAACTTTACAAACAAGATATTATTAAACGTGAAGCAGAATCAACCACAGGTATCGGTGACGGTATCGCAATGCCGCATGCAAAAAATAAAGCCGTTCAGCGCGCAACTGTGCTGTTTGCTAAAAGTGATGCCGGCGTTGATTTTGCTGCTTTAGACGGTCAACCAGTTCATTTATTCTTCATGATCGCCGCTCCCGAAGGCGCCAATAACACTCATTTACAGGCTTTAGCCGCTCTTTCAAGCCTGCTGATCAATCCTGATCTGGTTGCAGCCTTGAAAAAAGCGCAAACACCAGATGATGTGCAACAATTATTTGCTGATGCGCAAGCAGCTAAAGAAGCCAAAGATGCTGCTGATGAAGCAGCTGCAGCAAAACCAGCAGCAACAACGCAAAGTACTGAACGGCCATTTATTGTTGCTGTATCCGCCTGCCCGACTGGGATCGCCCATACTTATATGGCTGAAGCCGCCTTACAAAAGCAAGCTGAAGCAATGAACGTTGATATTAAAGTAGAAACAAATGGTTCCGAAGGGGTCAAACATCGCCTAACTGCTGACGATATCAAGCGTGCCGTCGGTGTTATTATCACGGCCGATAAAAAAGTCGAGATGGATCGCTTTGATGGCAAACATTTACTTAATCGCCCTGTGATCGATGGCATTAAAAAACCAGAAGAATTGATCAACGAAACTTTAGCTGAAAAAGGCTCAATTTTCCACGCAACTGGTGCAGATGGCAGTTCAAACAATGATGACGGCGAAAGCAAATCAGCTTGGAGCAAAATTTACGCTAACTTAATGAATGGTATTTCTAACATGTTACCATTCGTCGTTGGTGGTGGTATTTTAATGGCCATCTCCTTCATGGTCGAACAAACCGTTGGCGCCCACTCAACCACCTTTATCTTCTTAAACGGCATTGGTAACTGGGCCTTTAGCTTCTTGATTCCTGTTTTAGCTGCTTACATCGCCGTTTCAATTGGTGATCGGCCGGCGTTAATGCCTGGTTTTGTTGGTGGTTTCATGGCCAACACTGCCGCCGCAAGTATCGTTAAAACAACTAGTGTCGCCGGTTTCTTAGGTGGTCTAGCTGCTGGTTTCATTGCCGGCTACGTCATTGTCTTATTGAAACATTTATTCCGCAACTTGCCTAAGTCATTAGATGGCTTGAAACCAATGATCTTCTACCCGATCCTAGGCTTACTGATTGTCGGCTTCCTGATGTACTTCATTGTTGACCCTATTTTTGCGGTGATCAACCATGGTTTAACCACCTTCTTGAAGAGCATGGGCACAGGTAATGCGATCTTGTTAGGCACCGTCCTCGGGGGCATGATGTCCATCGATATGGGTGGTCCCTTCAACAAGGCCGCTTACACCTTTGCCATTGGCGTTTACACCGCAACTGGTGATGGTAAATTAATGGCTGCCGTTATGGTCGGTGGCATGGTACCACCTTTGGCCACTGCGATCGCCACAACTTTCTGGAAAAACAAATTTACCGCTGACGAACGCAAAGCTGGTATTTCTAACTACGTTTTAGGTATTTCCTTCATTACTGAAGGTGCGATTCCATTTGCCGCTTCTGACCCCTTACACGTGATCGTATCAAGTGTGATCGGCGCAGCCTTAGGCGGTGGCTTAACGCAATTGTGGCACGTTTCCGTGCCAGCGCCCCATGGTGGTTTGTGGGTAACCCCACTAGCGACTAACTGGGTCTTCTACCTCTTAGCCGTCGTCATCGGTGCAGTCGTTGCCGGGATCATCCTCGGTATCTGGCGGCCAGCATTAAAAGAAGAAAACTAATATATAAGTAAAAAGTGCTTAACAGCGACTAATTAAAGTCGTTGCTAAGCACTTTTTTGGTGTCAAAGCTAAGTTAGTGCGTGCCAACCAATGTCTGGTCGATAAGTAAACGCAGCTAGTGGCAATTGTGCCAAAACAGCATTGACTGTTTGTTGCGCCGTAGCCACGTCGTAAGCGCGGGTAGCTAAAAGAAAAACACGCCCGCCGGCACTGACTAGCTGGCCCTGCTGCAGCGCCACCCCAGCATAGTAAGTCCTCATAGCGGCTGGTAACCGGCTTAGCTCAGGCAAGGCTGCACCCTGCTGATAAGCGCCGGGATAACCGGCTGCCGCCACGACAACGCCTAAGTAAATTTGCTGATGCTGCCAAGTGGGTTGCACCGTTTTACCAGCCAGCATGTCCTGCAATAATTGATAAAAATCACTGGTCAATTGCGGCAATACCACCTGCGTTTCTGGATCACCAAAGCGCATGTTAAACTCGATCACTTTGATCCCTGTCGCCGTTAAAATCAAGCCAGCATACAAAATACCATTAAAACTGCGCTGCTGTTGCTGCATCCCAGCAACGATCGGCTGTAATACCTGCGCTAAAGCTTGCTGCGCCAGGTCAGCCGGCAAGTGCGGCAACGGGCTATACGCACCCATGCCCCCAGTATTGGGCCCACGATCGCCGGCACCAAGCGCCTTATGATCTTGAGCCAGTGGCATTGGCACAATTTGGTCACCAGCGACAAAGGCCATGCAAGAAAATTCCTCACCAACTAAAAATTCCTCAATGATCACGCTGGTGGTATCAAATTGATGCGCCTGTAGCAAGTCCTGCAACACCGTTTGTCCTTGCGCTAAGGTCGTGACAATGGTGACCCCTTTACCAGCCGCCAAGCCATTTGCTTTGATTACTTGCGGCAAGGCTTGTTGCTGCAAATACGCCCAAGCTAACGCGTAATCACTAAACTCGCGGTACGCTGCCGTAGCCACGTGTTGCTTTGCCAGTAACGCTTTGGCAAAACTTTTTGAACTCTCTAGTTCAGCGGCTGCTTGCGTTGGGCCAAAAATTGGCAATTGGCGGGCTTGAAAATAATCCACGAGCCCCTGCTGCAACGGAATTTCTGGTCCAACAAAGGTGAGGTCGATCTGCTGCTGTTGGGCAAAAGCCGCTAAGTCCGCAAACGTGGTTAAGGCCACCAATTGAACACCGTCGCCGGCCATACCTGCATTACCCGGCGCACAATAGACTTGCTCGACTTGTGGACTTAACAAAAACTGCCGACAAATAGCGTGCTCCCGACCGCCACTACCGATCACTAAAACTTTAGCCATAATTTCCTCCTAAATTAATGCCGGAAATGCCGCCGACCAGTAAGCACCATCGCCACACCAAGTTCATCCGCCTTAGTGATCGAGTCTTGATCTTTGATGCTGCCACCAGGTTGGACAATAGCGGTGATACCGTGTGCAGCCGCATAGGTAACTGAATCAGCCATGGGGAAAAAGGCATCCGACGCTAAAATGGCTTCTGTGAATTCCGGATGCTGTTTTGCGGCTTGAATGGCAATTTCTACAGAGCCAATGCGATTCATTTGCCCAGCACCGATGCCTAAAGTCTGTTCTGCGGTTGCTACCACGATTGCGTTACTTTTAACGTGCTTGGCAATAATTTGACCGAATTCTAACGCTTTTAATTGGGCTGCCGTTGGTTGCTTCTTAGTGACGACTTCAAAATCAGCGGCTGTTTCATGAACTTGGTCGGCTTCCTGACGCAAAATGCCGCCCATAACCGATACCGTTTCCAGTTCCGTTTGTTCTGCCGCGCTAATATCTAGGGTCAATAAACGTAGGTTTTTCTTCTTAGCCAAGACTGCAAATGCCGCGGGTGCAAAACTAGGCGCAATGATAATTTCCAAAAACAATTGATGCATCTTTTCCGCTGTTGCCAGATCAACTTCGCGATTTAAAACAATGATACCGCCAAAAATCGAAGTTGAATCAGCAGCAAATGCACGATCCCAAGCCTGTTCAATGTTATCTGCTAGCCCAACACCGCAGGGATTCATATGTTTGACCGCTACAACAGCTGGTTGACTGAATTCGCGGCTGATCCGCAACCCGGCGTCACAATCTTTAATATTGTTATAGGACAATTCCTTACCGTGTAGTTGCTGCGCCTGCGCAATTGAATAAGCTTCAGGAATTGCTGTTTGGTAAAAAGCAGCTTTTTGATGTGAATTTTCACCATACCGTAAGTCTTGTTTTTTCTCATAAGCTAGCGTTAACGTAGCTGGAAATTCGTCGGTGGTTAAATAATCAGCAATTAAAGCATCGTAACTGGCAGTGTGCTGAAAAACTTTAGCCGCTAAGCGCCGCCGCAAATCAGGTGTCGCTTGATCCGCTGTTATGGCCGCCAGTACAGCCGTATAATCAGCTGGATCCACGACTGGTAACACAGCAGTGAAGTTTTTAGCCGCTGAACGCAACATACTAGGGCCACCAATATCGATCTGTTCAATTGCCGCAGCTTCAGTCACATTGGCCTGCATGATCGTTTGTTTAAAGGGGTACAAGTTTACGCAGACTAAATCAATCGGCGCGATCTGTTGCTTAGCCAAAGTTGCCATATGTTCAGGATCGTCGCGCTTGGCTAATAAGGCGGCGTGGATCGCTGGATGTAACGTTTTTACCCGACCATCAAGCATTTCTGGAAAATGAGTCACTGCTTCCACTGGTGTGACCGCCACACCGGCAGCGGCTAAAACTTTTTGCGTACCACCTGTCGAAAGTATCCGGTAACCTTGTGCCACTAAGCCTTGAGCAAATTCAACTAAACCTGTTTTATCCGATACACTAAGTAATGCTGTTTTCATCACGCAAGCGCCCCTTATTTTTATTTTAACGATCTTGTTGCTAATACTTTCTCTAAACCAGCTAAATAAAGCCAGTGCTCTGTTTGATGAATTCTGGCACTTAAACTAGCCACAGTGTCTTGTGGCTGCACAGGTACTACCGCCTGCTGAATGATCGGCCCACTGTCGATCCCGGCATCAACGTAATGCACGGTCACGCCAGTTTGTTCAACGCCCGCCGCAAAGGCGTCTTCGATTCCGTGCCGACCAGGAAATTGCGGCAATAATGCTGGATGAATATTGATAATTCGTTGTGGATAAGCTTGTAAAAGCGTTGGCCCAATGATCCGCATATAGCCGGCCAAAAGAACAAGCCCCACATCAAGCTGCTGCAGTTCAGTTAAGATCGCCGTTTCAAACGCAGTCTTATCGGTAAATTGCTTGATCGACGCAGTCCATGTAGGAATATTTAATTGCTGCGCCCGCTGTAAAACATGCGCTTGTGGTTGATCACAAACTAATAACACCACTTGGACCGCCAATTTTTGTTGTTGAATACCTTCAACTAACGCCTGAAAATTACTACCATTGCCAGAAGCGAAAATTGCAATTTTTTTCATAATGCTGCCGCCACTAATTTGACTGCCGGCATGCCAGACTGAACGGTCCCAATTTGATAATTCACTTGATGTTGCTGCGCTAATTGCGCTTGAACTTGAGCTAGATTTTCTGGATGAATGGCTAGTACCATCCCAATGCCCATATTAAAAGTCGTATAAGCCGCCGTAGTGCTTAATTCACCGAGCTGGCAAAGCCATTTAAAAATCGGCGGTTGTGGCCAGCTAGCTAAATCAAGTTGTGCTTGTAAACCAGCCGGCAGCATCCGCGGCACATTGTCTAATAAACCGCCGCCAGTAATGTGCGCTGCACCCACAAGCAATTTTTGTTGCAATAAAGGTTGTAGTGCCTGAACATAAATCTGTGTTGGCGTCAGCAAAGTGTCCAACAAATTAGCGCCGCCTAATTCCGCTGGTGTATCGGTAAAATGATAGTCGCGGTCTTTAAACAATAGTTGGCGCACCAAGGAAAACCCATTGCTGTGTAAGCCGCTAGACGGTAGCCCTATTAAAATATCGCCAGCTTGAACATTATCTGGTGTCAGTAAGGCAGATTTTTCAGCAACGCCCACCGCAAATCCCGCTAAATCATAGTGGCCATTAGCGTACATATCCGGCATTTCTGCAGTTTCACCGCCAAGTAACGCCATACCACTTTGTTGGCAACCGGCAATAATACCTTGCATTAATTCTGTGACTTGTTGCGGTTCCGTCTGTGCCAGCGCTAAATAATCGAGAAAAAATAAGGGTTGCGCACCTTGCGCAACAACATCATTCACACACATTGCCACCAAATCTTGGCCAACCGTTGTTCGCCGACCACTTTCAATCGCCAGCAACAATTTGGTGCCAACGCCATCAGTTCCCGCCACTAAAACCGGCTGGTGTTGTTCCGGCAATTGATACAAGCCAGCAAAAGCACCGAGTCCACCTAACACATTCGTGCCATTTAATTTCTGCAACTGCTGTTGTAAATTGGTGACCACAGTCTCACCGGCCGCAATGTTCACGCCCGCTTTTTCATAAGCATCCATTAATTTATCCTCCCTCAACTTGATTAAGTTGTTGCCAGAACACGTGGTGGTTCAAAAGTCGCTGCATAATCATATAATGGTGTTGGATAATCACCGTTGAAGTAGGCCACACATAACCCAGAATAGGGTGCGGTACTTTGTAGATCGATCGCATCGATCAACCCGGCAACACTGAGAAAAGCCAGCGAATCAGCCCCAATTTTGGTTTTCATTTGCGGTAAGGTCAAGTTAGCCGCCATTAGTTCACGAGTATTTTCAATGTCGATACCATAAAAGCAGGGATAACGTAATGGTGGTGAAGCGATCAATAAATGCACTTCGCTAGCGCCGGCTTCTTTTAGCAGACGCACAATGTAATTACTGGTGGTGCCACGAACCAGGGAATCATCGATCAAAGCGACTTTTTTTCCGGCAACAACAGCAGATACAGCGGATAACTTCATCCGTACACCTTGTTCCCGCAATCGTTGCGTCGGTTGAATAAAGGTACGCTGACTGTATTGATTTTTGATCAAGCCCATTTCGTAAGGAATCCCGCTGGCCGCAGCATAACCATTTGCCGCCGACAAAGAAGAATTTGGCACGCCGACAACAATATCAGCGTCAACTGGATGCTCGCGCGCCAACTGTTGTCCCATCCGTTCCCGTGCTTGATGAACATTAACGCCATAAATCGTTGAATCCGGCCGGGCAAAATAAATGAATTCCATCGAGCAAACTGATAATTGTGTCTCCGTGGTATATTTTTCCACTTGATACCCGTTGTCATCAATTTGAATCATTTCACCAGGTTGTACATCCCGAATAAATTTGGCACTAACTGTATCTAAGGCGCAAGTTTCACTGGCAACCACGTAGGCGCCATTCGGTAATTGTCCTAACGCCAACGGTCGAAAACCATTGGGATCCAGTGCCGCATATAAGGCATCGCTGGTTAAAATCAAGTAAGCGAAGCCACCTTTAATTTGGCGCAAGCTAGCTTTCAGGCGTTGTTTAAACGTTGGTGCTGCATGGCGCTGAATCAAGTGCATCAATACTTCAGTGTCTGAATTAGCGTGAAAAATAGCGCCAGCCTGTTCTAATTCAGTCCGTAAACTCACCGCATTGGTCAAATTTCCATTATGCGCTAAAGCAACTTGGTGGTCGGTAAAATTAAATAATAAGGGCTGGATATTTTCAATGCCCGAACTACCAGCCGTCGCATAACGGACATGCCCGATCGCTGCGGCGCCAGTTAAAGCGGCTAATTTATCCGGCTGATCAAAAACCTCCGTCAATAGGCCTAAGCCCAGTTCACCGGTTAAATGGCCTTGCTGATTGGCAACGATTCCTGCACCCTCTTGACCCCGATGCTGTAAAGCGTGCAAGCCAAAGTAAGTTAATTCGGCGGCCTGTGAATCACCCCAAACGCCAAACACACCACATTCTTCATTCAGGCTTTTCAGTTCACTTGTCATGCTAATACCGCCTCCCACTGTTGCTTGCTTGCGCTGACATCCAAGTTGATTTGTGCCGTTGCGGTAGCGATGATCAATTCAGGAGCTGCGATAACCTTGCCAATCGATTGTGCCAGCGCACCAGCCAATTTGGTAAACTCAGCTACTTTTGCTGCTGGTACGGTTACGATAAAGCGGGACTGTGTCTCGGCAAACAACCAACTAGCTGGTAGATCGATCGTGATTTGAGCACCTAATTCGTGGCCAAAACAACTTTCTGCTAAGCCAACCGCCAGGCCACCTTCAGCTAGATCATGGGCGCTATTGACTAAGCCAGCCTGAATCGCTTGCTGCACCAATTGCTGATTAGCCAGCTCAGTGGTTAAATCAAAATCGAATAATGCGCCGCTGATCGTGCCAGTCAACATTTTTTGAATTTCACTACCATTAAAATCAGCGTGAGTTGCGCCAACTAAGAAGATCGTGTCACCACTGTGTTTAAAGTCTTGGGTCGTGATCAAATCCAAATCATTGATCAAACCCACCATGCCGACCATTGGTGTGGGATAAATAGCTTGCCCGTTAGACTCGTTATATAGCGACACATTACCGGAGATCACTGGTGTGGCTAACGCTCGACAAGCCGCGCTCATCCCTTTGGTAGCTTGAGCTAATTCGTAAAAACTTTCAGGTTCTTCTGGACTACCAAAATTCAAGCAATCAGTGATGCCTAAAGGTGTACCACCACTAGCTACAATGTTCCGCGCCGCTTCGCAAACCGCAATTTGACCGCCGATCTCTGGATTCAAGTAGAGATAACGTCCATTACCATCGGTGGTCATCGCTAACGCTTTGCGCCCACCGCGAAGCCGAATCACTGCAGCATCTGAGCCAGGTGCCACAACAGTATTCGTTTTAACCTGTGTATCATAGGTACGATATAAGGCTTGTTTCGAGGCGATCGTTGGTTGTTGCAATAAACGTTGTAACACACGCCCCGCATCAGTAAATTCAGGTCGATATTGTTGCGGATCAGCCGCTAATAATCGTTGTGGCACGGCTTGTGGTCGATGATAAACGGGCGCATCGTCAACTAAGGCAGTGATCGGTACATCGGCAACCAACTGACCATGAGCAAATAACTGATATTGCTTGGTCGCTGTTACCGTACCTATTTTAACTGCCGCCAAATCATAACCGGCAAAAAGCTGTTCTACTACTGCCGCTTGCTCTTTAGCCACGCATATCAGCATTCGTTCTTGTGATTCCGATAACATTAATTCATAGGGGATCATCCCAGCTTCGCGCTGCGGAACCGCATCAAGGTCTAGCACCATCCCGTAGCCAGCTTTAGCGCCCATTTCTGCAGAAGACGAAACTAATCCAGCGGCACCCATATCCTGGATCCCCACAACAGCCTCTGGATGTTCTCGGATCAGCTCCAAGCAAGCGTCCATTAATTGTTTTTCCATAAATGGATCACCTACTTGGACTGCGGAGCGATCAGCTTCAACCTGATCATTAAATTCAGCTGAAGCAAAAATCGCCCCCTGAATCCCATCACGCCCAGTTTTAGCACCGACATAATAAATTAAATTACCAGCGCCGGTGGCTTGACCTTTTTGTTGCATCGCCGTATCTAGCACACCGACACACATTGCGTTCATAACCGGATTAGCAGCATAAGCGTCATCGAAAGCCAATTCACCACCCACGGTCGGAATGCCAATACAGTTGCCATAACCACCAATACCCGCAATCGTTTCCTTTAATAAAAAGCGTGTGTGTGGATCATCTAATTCACCAAAACGTAAACTATCAAGTAATGCGACTGGCTGCGCCCCCATCGAGAAAATATCGCGAATAATACCACCAACGCCAGTTGCTGCACCTTGATATGGTTCAACTGCCGTAGGATGATTATGGCTTTCCGCTTTAAAAACAACCGCTTGACCGTCACCAATGTCAATGATCCCGGCACCTTCACCTGGTCCTTGCAGAATACGCTGACCACTAGTCGGAAATTGTTTTAGTAATGGCTTTGAGTTTTTATAGGCACAATGTTCGCTCCACATTGCTGCAAATAAGCCAGTTTCGGTAAAATTCGGTAGTCGGCCCAATAGTTCCTGAATCCGCTGATATTCTGCGGTCGTCAATCCCCAATTAGCATAAAGTTCCTGCGCTTTGATTGTTGCCGCTGTTTGCTCGATCATACCGGCACCACCTTATCGGTTAATGTTTGGATCATACTTTGGAACAGACCACGACCATCTTCGCTACCTAATAAAGCTTCGACTGCTCGCTCCGGATGGGGCATCATCCCCAATACGTTACCGGCTTGATTGGTAATTCCAGCAATATTAGCCCGGCTACCATTTGGATTATCCTGATAGGTAAAGACAATGCGCTGCTCGGCCTTTAATTGCGCCAAAGTCGCATCATCACAATAATAGTTACCTTCACCATGGGCAATTGGTAACTGGATCGATTGCTGATCAGCATAAGCACTAGTAAAACTGGTTTTTGCATTGGCTACAGTCAACGCTGCGGACTGACAAATAAAATCGGCGCCTTTATTACGTTGTAGTACGCCTGGTAACAGACCTGCTTCAGTCAAAATCTGGAAACCGTTGCAAATACCAATAACTAAACCACCAGCGGCCGCAAATTGCTGAACGGCGCCCATGATCGGTGCAAAGCGAGCGATCGCCCCACCACGTAAGTAATCACCATATGAAAAGCCACCGGGTAGTAAAACAGCCGCAAAAGCAGATAAATCAGTACTCTGATAACTAATTAACTGCACGTCCTGCTGGCAAACATCCCGCAACGCCGCCACTAAATCTTGATCACAATTTGAACCAGGAAATTGAATCACCGCAAATTTCATCGTCGACCGCCCTTTCTATTCCGCCGCCACAATTTCGTAACGATAACTTTCCATATTGACATTAGCCAACAACTTTTGACACATTTGCTCCACCGTGGTTGCGGCTTTTGCTTCAGTCGTTGCTAATTCAAGCTCAAAATATTTTCCACAAGTCAATTGAGTTAATTCTGGAAACTCTAGCTGATGCAACGCTGTTTTAATTGCTTCGGCTTGCGGGTCGAGGATCGAATCTTTATAGGTCACATAAACTTTAGCGCGATACATGGGCCACCTCCGAGTTTTGTAAACGAGTCAGGACTTCGCGATAAACGGTGGTTAAATCACCGGTGTGCTTACGGAAAACGTCTTTATCCAACGATTCTTGAGTCGTGGTATCAACTAAACGGCATGAATCTGGGGAAATTTCGTCAGCTAAAACTAATTGACCATTTAGGTAGCCAACTTCAATTTTGAAATCAACTAATGTCAATTGGCCTTGGGCAAAACGAGCGATCAACAATTGATTGATCTGTAACGCCAATTGTTTGATCTGCACTAATTCAACGGCACTGGCGATTCCCAGCGCTGTCACTTGGTCGTCATTCATAAATGGATCATCTAATTCGTCGGACTTATAAAACAATTCAACGATCGGCTGTTTTAATGGCTGTAAATAATCAGTGGCAAACTTGCGTTGGAAACTACCAGAAGCAAGGTTGCGCACCACTACTTCCAAGGGGATCATTTTAACCGGATGGATCAACTGTTCCGTGGCCGAAACTTGGCGAATAAAATCAGTCGGCACACCATTAGCAATTAAATAATCAAAAAGCAAACTATCAATTTGATTATTTAAAGCCCCTTTGGTTGCAATTTGTTCTTTACGTTTACCATTTAGCGCCGTAGCTTGATCTAAATACTCCACCCAGAGAACTTCTGGATCATCGGTGGTGTACAGACGCTTAGCCTTACCAGTTTTCAATTCTTTAAGTTTACGCATTATTGATCCTCCCAGATTTTTTCTGCGGCTAATTGGGCCTGCGTTTGTACGGGGTCGTCAGTTAAAATTGTGATGTGACCCATTTTACGTTGGTGGCGAATTTCGGCTTTACCATAATCATGCAGGTACCACTGCGGCCGCTGCAACCAACGCTGCCGAGCCGCTTCTAGGTGCTGACCTAATAAATTAACCATTACTGCTGGTCGTTGTTGCGTGATTGGTGGGAGCGGCAAGCCACAAATACTGCGAATGTGGGCGGCAAATTGTGATAGATTGCAGGCTTCGATGCTAAAATGACCTGAATTATGCGGCCGGGGCGCCAATTCATTGACTAACAAGCGACCGTCGGATAATAAGAAAAACTCAATACCTAACACGCCATACAAATCTAAGCCTTGGGCAATTTTCGTTGCAATCTGCACGACGGTCGCTTGAATCGCTGCTGTTACTGGTGCCGGGGCAATCGTCTCGTGGAGGATATGTTGCTGATGGATATTTTCTACCACCGGAAAAGTTCGCACCTGTTGATTTCGATCGCGTGTCACCATAATCGCCAGCTCTTTAATAAAGGCTTGCCGCCGCTCCAAAATACAATCACCAGGCAGTAATTTGGTGGCGGTAGCAATATCAGCGCTAGTATTCACATCATATTGGCCATGGCCGTCGTAACCCCCAGTGGCTGTTTTTAAAATACTGGGCAATCCAATTGTCGTGCTAGCGATCTTTAATTCAGCCAGCGTGTTGACCGCAGCAAAATCCGTCACTGGTACGCCTAGCGACTTGAGAAATTTTTTCTCAGTCAACCGATTACGTGTGACTGCCAATAAGTGGGTGCCCTGTGGTAAGGCGGCATATTGGCTGGCCGTTTCCAAACTGTCAAGATCAACATTTTCAAATTCGTAAGTCAGCACATCGGCCTGCTTGGCTAACTGTAGCATCGCGGTCCGATCATCATAGTCAGCTTTAATTTGAAAATCAGCAACTTGTGCCGCCGGACAATCTGGTGTCGGGTCAAGCACCCCAACCTTGTAACCCATACTTTTAGCTGCTAACGTCAACATCTGACCTAGCTGACCACCGCCAACAATACCGATCGTCGCAGGTGGCAATAACTGTTTAATCAAGTTGCGCCTCACTTTCAACTGATCGTTGTGTTTGGGCAGCGCGGTAATCAGTCAAGCGCTGTTGCAGTGCTCTATCTTGTAAGGCCAAAATACTAGCCGCCTGCAACGCCGCATTTTTAGCGCCAGCCGTGCCGATTGCCATCGTGGACACAGGCACACCAGCTGGCATTTGGACGATCGATAACAAGGAATCGATCCCGTGCAACGCATGGCTTTCGATTGGTACCCCGATCACTGGGCGTGTCGTATTAGCAGCAAGCATGCCTGGTAAATGAGCTGCCCCACCAGCACCAGCAATGATCACGTCAATTTGTTCGGTAATAGCTTGCTGTGCAAAACTTTGTAGTGTTTGTGGCATACGATGGGCTGAAATAATACGTTTGCAAAACGGTATTTGTAATTCGGTTAAAATAGCCGCGGTTGACTGCATCGTCGGCCAATCGGAAATGGAACCCATTACGATTGCAACTTGATTCACGGATTTTACCTCCCTTAATTTAAAACGTACATTAAGTGTATCAGCACCTCATATTGTTCGTCAACACAGTAGACGTATATTTTTAAATTTATTTTATTTATTGTTCGTATTTTATATAAGGTTTAAATTTATGGCATCGATTACAATTTACTTAATTTTAAAATTTATTGCACATAAAAAGGGCTTAGCTATCAACTGGCTAAGCCCTGCTAAACTACTATTTAAGCGACAGTTTAATGGTCTGAGCGACTGTTTTAGAAACACCGATCGCCTGTAATTCAAGAATGGTCGCTGCTTTCAATTTCTTTAATGAGCCAAACTGACGTAATAATTTTGTTCGTGTTTTTGGACCGACGCCAGGAATTTGATCAAGTTGTGAACTTAACGAATGCTTTCCCCGTAATTGACGATGGAAGGTGATTGCAAATCGATGGACCTCATCCTGAATCCGTTGTAACAGATAAAAGCCTTCACTTTTAGGATCAA
Organism: Loigolactobacillus zhaoyuanensis; assembly: GCF_003946385.1. GTDB lineage: Bacteria > Bacillota > Bacilli > Lactobacillales > Lactobacillaceae > Loigolactobacillus > Loigolactobacillus zhaoyuanensis. Next base: position 52,749 of record NZ_RHOE01000003.1, on the reverse strand, counting down.
GATCCAACTTCTTATCATCCGGGCCATACATTAAGTCAGCCGTTTTATGGTGATCATTTTTGACCATACCGGCTACTGGAATATGCAGATCCAATTCATCCTCTAAAACTTCGCGCGCAGCGTTTAATTGAATTTCGCCACCATCCATTAAAATCAGATCCGGCAACGGCTGTTGTTCCTTTAACAAGCGCACATAGCGACGTCGAATCACTTCTTGAGTATTGGCCGCTTCGTTAGCGCCACTACCAGATTTAATTTTATACTTCCGATATTCACTTTTAGCCGGCTCACCATCAATATAGCAAACCATCGCTGATACGGGATCAGTACCTTGAATATTGGAATGATCAAAAGCTTCGATCCGATGCGCTGATGTGATCTGTAAAGCGTCAACTAATTCTTGTACCGCACCCACCGTATGTGAGTTATCCAGCTCCATCAAGCGAAATTTCTCTTCTAAAACTAAGCGACTATTTTTGTTAGCCATCAGCATTAACGCTCGTTTTTCACCACGTTGCGGCGTGCGAATCGGCACCTGCAAAATATCAGCCAACACTTTTTGATTAACGCCTTTCGGTACCAAGATCTCCCGGGGCAAGACATTATTTTTACGCTTATAAAACTGTAAAATAAAACTTTCCAGCTCTTCTTCCGGTGTATTAACACATGGAAACAGACGCTTTTCTCGCTTGATCAATCGGGCTTGGCGAATAAAGAAGATTTGGACAGACAACCAACCTTTATCCATATAATAGCCAAAAATATCCCGCGGTGTATGATCGTTGGAAATAATTTTCTGCTTTTCAACAGTGGCCTCAATGTAACGTAACTGATCACGTAGTTCAGCTGCCCGTTCAAATTGTAAGTCAGCCGCAGCAGTTTGCATTTGCTCGCGTAATTCCCGCTTAACGTCACTAACTTGGCCATTTAAAAAGCGTTTGATCTTACGGATCTGTGCTTCATACTCACTTTTAGGCACTTCACGGAAACAAGCGCCGAGACACTGCCCCATATGATAATACAAACAAGGTCGAGTTTGGCGGCCACTGCAGCGACGTAGTGGGTAAACCTTTTGTAGAAAATGAAGCGTCTCTTCGGCGGCGTAAACATTCGGATACGGGCCAAAATAATAGCCGCCGTCTTTCTTAACATCACCAGTGATCAACATGTGCGGATCACGTTCGTTGGTGATTTTAATATAGGGATAGCCCGTACCAATTTTTAATTTGATATTAAAATGTGGCTGGTGCTTCTGGATCAGCGTAATTTCTAACAAAAATGCTTCCTTATCAGTGGAAGTAATAATGGTTTCAAAGTCACGGATCTCAGCAACCAGTCGGGCAGTTTTGCCCTCATGACTACTCTTAAAGTAGGAACGAACTCGATTTTTTAAATTTTTCGCCTTACCGACATAGATGATCTTGCCGTCACGGTTTTTCATCAAATAGCAACCGGGCAGCGGCGGTAATAAGGCTAATTTATGCTCTAAATATTCTGTTGCCACACTAAAACAGCCTTTCTGCTTTATAAATTAAAGTTGTTTAAGTACGCTTAGCTATGGAAGCCCAGGTAACGTACGCATGTTCGCTTTTATATTTTAACGCGTCTAGCCGGAAAAGCAAGCACTCAGCTTACCAATACGCAAAAAAGCTGGCCTAGGCCAGCTTTTTCATTATGCTTCAAGAATTTTAGCTAGAAAATCTTGTGTCCGTTCATTTTGTGGATGCTCAAAGATTTGGTCAGGCGTACCCTTTTCAGCAAAGACGCCACCGTCCATAAACCAAACTTCATCGGCCACGTTTTTGGCGAAGCCCATTTCGTGGGTCACCACAACCATGGTCATCCCTTGATTGGCTAAGTCTTGCATAACTTTCAACACTTCGCCAACCATTTCTGGATCTAATGCTGATGTGGGTTCATCGAACAACATTACATCAGGATTCATTGCTAACGCCCGGGCGATCGCTACCCGCTGTTGCTGCCCACCAGAAAGACTAGCCGGATAGTTATCTGCTTTTTCGGCTAAACCAACTTGATCCAACAATTTAAGCGCTAATTCTTGAGCCGCTGCATCAGTCATCTTCTTAACTTTAACTGGCGCTAACTTAACGTTTTCAACCACCGTCATGTTAGAGAATAGATTGAAACTCTGGAACACCATTCCCATTTTTTCACGGAGTTGGTTGATCTGACTTTCATTTAATGATGTTAATTCAGAATCTTCAAACACGATTTTACCGCTGGTTGGTTGTTCTAGCATGTTCAGGCAGCGTAAGAACGTACTTTTACCACCACCAGATGGTCCGATCACACAGATCACTTGACCTTTTTCAACTTTACCGTTTAAATCCTTTAAAACTTCTGTGTCGCCAAATTTTTTATTAATATTCTCAATCGTAATCATTTCAGGCATCGTGCTTCATCTTCCTCTCGTAGTGGTTCAATACTTTGGATAAACTGAAGGTCATAACAAAATAGATCACCATGGCAACTACGATCGGGATAACCCCTTTATAAGTCGCCGTTTGGACTGCTTTTAATTGATAGATCAGATCGGTGACCCCAATGATCGAGACGATCGAGCTTTCCTTGATCAGGGAAACAAATTCGTTCCCTAATGCTGGCCAAATATTTTTCAACGCTTGTGGGAAGATCACACTAACAAAAGTTTGTTGTTGGCTTAAACCTAAGCTCCGTGCGGCTTCCGTTTGCCCTTTAGCCACTGAGTTGATCCCGCCCCGAATGATTTCGGCAACATAAGCTGCTGAGTTCAGAGAAACAGCAATGATCCCTGCAATCAAGGCTGGAATATTGATAAATAGTCCGATCCCGAAGTACACGAACATCACTTGGATCATCAATGGTGTGCCCCGAACAAATTCAATATACGCCACACCTAAGAAATGGATCAACTTGATCTTGCTTAAACGCATTAAGGCAAAAAGGACACCGAGCAAAATCCCGAAAATAACACCGATCACCGTGATCAGTAAAGTATATTCGACCCCTTTAACGAAATAGCTCGTATAATGCCACATGCTCGTGTTTTTCGTGTTCGTTTTCATGTAGGTTCCAGCATGCTTCAAATAAGTCTTCGTTAACTTCTGTTTGTTAATTTGATCAACTGATTTGTTGACTTCGTTAACCAACGAAGTCGAACCTTTTTTGAAGCCAATAGCAGTATCATTTTCACCACTACCTAGACTAAACTTACCATTGATCATGGCTAAATCAGGATCATTATCAACATAAGCTTGCGCGGAAGGAGTTTCCATGATCACCCCTTCAACCTTGTGACTCTTCAAGGCTAAAATCAAATCGCTGATTTTGGCTAAACCTTTCATATTCGAGCCTTTGATTTGCTTCTTACCTAAGTTGAATTGGATACTCCCAGTTTGCGCACCCATGGCTTTATTCTGGAAGGAAGTTCTGTCTTTGTATAACCCTTTATCAGCCTTATTGATGATGATCGATTGACCACCTTTATAGTAGACATTGGAGAAATCAACACTCTTTTTCCGTGCCGCTGTTGGTGACATCCCCGAAATGACCATATCGACTTTATTAGTTTCCAATGCGACTAATAAAGAATCAAAATCCATTTGCTTGATCACTAATTTCACGCCTAGATCTTTAGCGATTTTCTTAGCGATATCAACATCCATGCCGACAACTCGTTCTTTACCGCCACGGTTAACTAAAAATTCATATGGCGGATAGTCAGGACTTGTCCCCATGACTAAGGTCCCTTTTTCTTGTACTCGTGCCAATGAATCATCCGTTGCTGCCTGTGTTGGTTGTGCGAAAACGCCCAGCATTGCAACGCTGACGGTGAACGCCAACATTAACCAACTCATTATTTTTTTCATGTGATAACCTACCTCTGCTCCATGCTACTGGATGATTTCCAGACCAAAAACATGGCTTTTTATGATTCAATAGCTCGATTATACTCGATGATGATTTTTTATGCAAGTATATCCACTAAATAATTAAATTAATGCATAAACAATTCTAACTATACATTTTAAAAAATTTACAGGACTAATCTGAGCAAAAAAAAAGCTTTTCTGCTAGAATAGGAACATATGAAAGCAACCTGTTGTTTATAATAACCGCAATGAACAAAATTAATTATGAAGCAGAAAGGATGAGTGTAATGGGATTAACCATGAAGCAAGATAATACACTAAATGAATTGTTTGATAAATTCGCCTTAGATCCAAAAAAACCAGTTGAAAAGCCAGTGGCCAAAAAGCCAAAGGAAACCAAAGTCACTAAAAAAGCAGCACCAGAAAAATAAACTTAACCTAGTCAAAGCTGACCTAGTGCTTTGACTATTTTTTTAACAAAATTTTCCCTTAACGACAGAGTTTGTTATACTTAACAATGCAAGTCTGACTAATTGTCAGTGGTGGTTCGTGACTATCCCACCATAATAAAAAACTAGGAGGCTATTTTCTATGGAAAAAACTCGGATCAAAACCAGCTCACTAACTAAAATTGGTGTGATCGCAGCACTTTATATTGTGATCACCATGCTCGTCGCCCCATGGAGTTTCGGTGCGGTACAATTACGTTTTTCGGAAATGCTGAATCATTTAGCAATTTTCAACAAACGTTATATTTGGGCTTTAACGATTGGCTGTGCCATTGTTAATTTATTTTCACCACTAGGCATTATTGATATTATTTTTGGTACGCTAGGCACATTAGCCATGACAACTATTAGCTATTATGTTAGTCGCCATTTAAAGCACTTGGCAGCTAAACTCGCGGCTAGTACCATTATTTGCACGATCGCCATGTGGAGTGTTGCCTTAGAACTTCATATCGTCAGCAAACTGCCGTTTTGGCCAACTTACTTCAGCGTCGCTTTAGGCGAATTGTTTTCTCTGGTGATCGGTGCCCTTTTATTTTATGTTTTAGCTAAACGGATCGATCTAACTGAATAAACTGGACAAACAGACTTGCAACAAGCAATGAATATTACCTTAATTATGAATAGGAGCCTGTCCGACTAGTTGTAGCTTTTATACAACGTTGCGAGGAAGGACATCCGTTTATGAAAATAAGTATTTCGGCAACGAAATATTACCTCAATTATGAATAAGAGCCTGTCCGACTAGTTGTAGTCTTTATACAACGTTGCGAGGAAGGACATCCGTTTATGAAAATAAGTATTTCGGCAACGAAATATTATCTCAATTATGAATAGGAGCGTTAATCCATGACCTTTAATGAAGCCTTACCCTTATTATCCAGCGGCAAAAAAGTAATTCGCAGCGGCTGGGGCGGCAGCGAACAATATATTTTCTTAGTGGCCGATGCGACTTATCAAGGAGCTGCCATCAATCCCTACTTTTTGATTAAAACTGACGAAACACCTAGTTTATCCATGTTTCAACCAACCAGCTGTGACCTACTAGCCACAGATTGGCAAATTGTTGAATAATGGCTAATTATCCTGAACTCATCCAGCAGCATGCCTTCATCACTGGCGTTGCTTCCGGTATTGGCCACGCGCAAGCAGTGGCCTTTTTAGCGCAAGACGTCGCCGTATTTGGTATTGATCGTCATGTGAATCCAATGATCACCCAACTTCAACAACAATATCCGCAAAAATTCTATTTTGAACAAGTTGACGTACGTGATGCTCAAGCAATCAGCGATAGCGTAGCACATGCCATCAAACAATTTGGCCAGATCGAGTTGTTGCTAAACACTGCTGGAATTCTCGACGCTTATAAGCCTTTATTGGACACTGATCTAGCCAGTTGGAATACGATTTTAGCGACTAACTTAACCAGTCAATTCCTTTGCGCCCAAGCACTGTTGCCGCAGATGCTACAGCAACAACATGGGGTCATCATCAATATGGCCTCAATTGCCGGTTTAGTCGCTGGCGGCGGCGGTATTGCCTATACCGCTGCTAAACACGGCGTTATTGGTTTGACCAAACAAATTGACTACGACTACGCAGCTTCCGGAATCCGTGCTAATTGTATTGCTCCAGGCGCAATTGACACACCGATGAATGCAGCCGATTTTCTTGGTGATGCTAAGATGGCACACCAAGTTGCGCTACAAACACCCGCCCAGCGTTGGGCCCAACCAGAAGAAGTTGCTGCCTTAAGTCTCTTCTTGGCCAGTTCAGCAGCCGACTATATCCACGGTAGCGTCATCCCAATCGACGGTGGTTGGTTAGAAAAATAAAAAAATACGACATATGTCGTATTTTTTTTATTGCTTTTTAGCATCAAGCTGCTTGCCGTAGCGCGCATTTAATTTAGTGATATTTTGTTGTGCGACGTCGTCAAACGGAATATCAGCCCACTCAGCCACCTGTGATAGGTACCAAAGCACGTCACCCATTTCCTTGACTAATTCATCCCGCTTCAAGTCTTCACCGTTAAAAGTGTATTTTTTGATCAAATCAATGACCTCGCCGCTCTCACTCGCTAAGCCCAACGCACAATTAGTTAAAACCTGCTCGTTACCCAATAAAGTGCGATTAGCTAACTTTTGATAATCATTAAATTCCACACATACTCCTGCTTTCTAAAAATTATTTACTAGTCAGTTAAATGCGATTCAACCCATTGCCAGATTTGATCAGCGCCAATTCCTGATGTGCTGGAGAAAACAATTAATTCATCGGTTTGATTCAATTGCAACGCTTTTTTTAATTTGCTTTCGCGTTGATTCCACTTGCCCCGTGGAACTTTATCTCCCTTAGTTGCAACCACCAGTACGGGCACACCGAAGAATTGCAGATAATTATACATTGCCAGATCATCTTTCGTCGGTTCATGGCGTACATCGATCAATGAGATCACACCACGTAGCGTTTGCCGTTCCTGTAAGTAAGTTTCGATCATTTGGCTAAATTTTTCACGATCTGTTTTAGAAACTTTCGCGTAGCCATAACCAGGAACATCGACAAAATAAAAAGCATCGTTGAGTTTATAAAAATTAAGCGTCTGGGTTTTTCCTGGTGTACTTGAGGTCCGTGCCATTTTTTTGCGTTGGATCAATTTATTGATCATTGATGATTTACCAACATTAGAGCGGCCAGTCAGCGCAATCTCGGGTAAGCCATCAGTAGGATACTGCATTGGTGCAACGGCACTGATCACCAATTCCACGTCCTGAATCTGCATTTGTTTTTCCTCCACTTCCACTTCACAATCACTGTTTACCATTTTAGCATACCTAATGCAAAAAAAAGAAACGATTCAGTGAATTGAATCATTTCTTCAGTAAAAAATTTAAGAAGCCTTTTGACCATCAGTAAGAACTAACTTAGGCTTACCAGTTCCATCTACAGTATCTTCAGTGATAATAGCTTTAGCCACATCATCGCGACTAGGTAGATCAAACATAATATCCATCATAACTTCTTCAATGATCGAGCGTAGTCCCCGTGCACCTGTATTACGTTCAATTGCTTCATGAGCAATGGCATGCAAAGCACCAGGCTCAAATTCAAGCTCGACATCATCTAGACCAAGTAACTTCGTATATTGTTTAACTAAAGCGTTCTTCGGTTCAGTTAGAATCTGTACCAAATCATCCTCAGTTAATTTTTCCAAAGCAGCCATGATCGGAATCCGCCCGATAAATTCAGGGATCAAACCAAATTTCATTAAATCTTCTGGAATGACTTGTTGCATCAGACTCTTAGACTCATCAACGCCTTTAGCATCGTAACCGCCAAAGCCAATAACTTTATCACCGAGCCGTTCCTTAACGATATTTTCAATACCGTCAAAGGCCCCACCAACGATGAACAAAATATTCGTTGTATCAATTTGAATAAACTCTTGTTGTGGATGCTTACGACCACCCTGCGGCGGTACGTTTGCTGTTGTTCCTTCTAAGATCTTCAACAATGCTTGTTGAACCCCTTCGCCAGAAACATCTCGGGTGATCGAAACATTTTCACTCTTTTTCGCAATTTTATCGATCTCATCGATGTAGATAATGCCTTTTTGGGCTTTTTCCACATCATAATCGGCATTTTGCAACAATTTCAAGAGGATGTTTTCAACATCTTCACCTACGTAACCAGCTTCAGTCAACGTTGTTGCATCAGCAATGGCAAACGGAACATTTAAAATCCGCGCCAATGTCTGCGCCAAGAATGTCTTACCAGAACCAGTTGGACCGATCAACGAAATGTTACTTTTCTGTAATTCAGTATCGCTTTCCGTCTGTACTTCCATCTGATTGACCCGTTTATAATGATTATAAACGGCAACTGCTAACGCACGCTTCGCTTCGTCTTGGCCAATCACGTATTGATTCAAAATATTTAAAATTTCAATTGGTTTCGGTACTTCAAGCAAATCACTGTAGGCTTCATCTTGGAATTCCTCATCAATGATCTCTTTACATAAGTCAATGCATTCATTACAGATGTAAACACCAGGTCCAGCAACGATCTTCTTTACTTGATCCTGTGACTTACCGCAAAATGAGCAATTGACAGGGCCATCCGTTTCCGTATTGTCGAACACATCTATCAACCCCTATTAATTTCTTAACTCAATATTACCTTAAAAACTTACACTTGCCAACGGATATGCCAATTCTTTCAACAGTGAAAACTTTAGCATACCCGAACAAGAAGGTAAAGCAAACTGCTTTTAATAACAGTATTCTGACACTGATCCAATTTATGATCATAAATGCTGATACAAAAAATGCGTTGCAAAAGCCAGCGCTTTTAGCCAACGACTACCTTTGCCCTGATCAGCGTATTGTAGTCCGCTAGTTCTAAAAGTATCTGACTCTTACTCCGCATTTAAAGTGAGCTGTAATTATTTAGCGTCATCTGTATCTGCATCATCGGTCTTAGCTGGCTTAACGTCAGCTGACTCAACTGCAGCATCAGTGATGATTTCAATTGCTTTCTTAACTGCAATATCATGACCTAACATGTCATCAGTTAATGCGTTACGAACAGCTTTAACGTCCATGTCATATTCATCAGCTAAGTTTTTGACTTCTTCTTCAATTTCTTCGTCGGTTGGCTTGATACCTTCAGCAGCAACAACTGCTTCTAAGACCAAGTTTGTTTTAACGCGTGTTTCAGCGTCGCCGGCAAATTGTTTACGTAAGTCGTCTTCGGATGTACCAGTTAATTGATAGTACATCTTAGGATCGATACCTTGGCGTTGCATGTTACCTAAGTATTGATCCATTTGGCGTTGGACTTCTTCATCGATCATCGCTTGTGGGATATCTTGAACAGTTGCGTTGTCAACAGCTGCTTGAATAGCGGCATCTTGAACAGCTTCTGTAGCAGCGTCATCCTTGCTTTCTTGCAAGTCTTTACGCACTTTATCCTTTAATTCAGCTAAATTATCAACGTTTTCATCAACGTCCTTAGCAAATTCATCGTCAAGTTCTGGTAATTCCTTTGACTTCACTTCATGGATCTTAGTTGCAAAAATAGCATCTTTGCCAGCTAGATCCTTAGCTTGATAGTCTTCAGGGAAAGTGACTTTAACATCAATATCTTCGTCAGCTTTATGCCCGATCAATTGATCTTCGAAGCCAGGAATGAATGAGTTAGAACCTAATACAAGTGAATAGTTATCGGCAGTACCGCCTTCGAAGGCTTCACCGTCAACAGTTCCTTTATAATCGATTACAACTGTGTCGCCAGATTCAGCAGCACCGTCTTCTTTAAGAACTAATTCAGCTTGTTGTTGACGTTTGCTTTCAATATCAGCATCAACGTCTTCATCAGTTACCGTACGATCCTGTTCAGGTACTTTCATACCCTTATAGTCGCCTAAAGTAGCTTCTGGCTTAACCGTTACTTTAGCAACGATAACCCAAGGTTGATCCTTTTCCATACTGTCAACGTCAATATGTGGTTGATCAACGGGTTCGATTTTAGTTTCATCAATTGCTGCTTGGTAAGCTTCTGGTAGAAGAATATTTAATGCATCTTCATACAATGCAGCTTCACCATACATTGTGTTAAATACTTGCCGTGAAACTTTACCTTTACGGAAACCTGGAACGTTAAGATTCTTTTTAACGCGCGTAAACGCTTGATCTAAACCTTCTTTAATTTTTGCTTGTTCAATTTCAAAGGTTAATTCACCATCAGTGGCGCCTTTTTTTTCCCATTTCGCTGCCATTACTTTCCCTCCGGAATCATAATTTTTCACAATTAATTAATTGCATACTTTGCTATTTTAACGTAGTTCACCGGACTTGTAAATCATTCTCACTAAAAAAGCCCAGCCAATCATACTTTTAAGTATAAAAAAACTCGGAGACAAGCTCCGAGTTAAGCATAAGTTAAACTTATTCGTCGATTTCGGTTACGACGCCGGCACCAACAGTACGGCCACCTTCACGAACCGTAAACTTAGTTCCTTTTTCGATCGCAACTGGTTCGATCAAATCAACTGAAAATTCAACGTTATCTCCTGGCATAACCATTTCAACGTTTTCTGGTAATTGGATCACACCAGTAACGTCAGTTGTATGGAAATAGAATTGTGGACGATAGTTAGAGAAGAATGGCGTATGACGGCCACCTTCGTCCTTGCTCAAGATATAAACTTGACCCTTGAACTTATCATGGATTTTGATTGAACCTGGTTTAGCCAAAACTTGGCCACGTTCAACTTGTTCACGGTTAACACCACGAAGCAAGACACCAACGTTATCGCCGGCTTCACCAAAGTCTAAAGTCTTACGGAACATTTCCAAACCAGTAACAGTTGATTTAACAACCTCAGTCTTCATACCTAAGATTTCAACTTCGTCACCGATATTAACTTTACCACGATCGATACGGCCTGAAGCAACTGTACCACGACCAGTGATCGTAAATACATCTTCGACAGGCATCAAGAATGGTAAGTCGTTGTTACGTTCTGGAGTTGGGATGTATTCATCGACAGCATCCATTAATTCCATGATATGCGCTTCTTCTTCTTTGTCGCCTTCAAGAGCCTTCAAAGCAGAACCACGAATAAATGGAATATCATCACCCGGATAATCGTATTCAGATAATAATTCACGTGTTTCCATTTCAACTAAGTCAGTTAATTCTTCATCATCAACTAAATCAGTCTTGTTTAGGAAGACAACGATATATTCAACACCAACCTGGCGAGCTAATAAGATATGTTCGCGTGTTTGTGGCATTGGGCCATCAGTTGCAGCAACAACTAAAATTGCACCGTCCATTTGAGCGGCACCAGTGATCATGTTTTTGATGTAATCAGCATGTCCTGGAGCATCGATATGAGCATAATGGCGCTTTTCAGTTTCGTATTCAACGTGGGCAGTATTGATCGTAATACCACGTTCGCGTTCTTCTGGAGCTGAATCGATGGCTGCAAAATCAGTCATTTTAGATAAGCCTTTATCAGCTAAAATCTTTGAGATTGCTGCCGTTGTAGTTGTTTTCCCGTGATCAATATGGCCAATAGTACCGATATTAACATGGGGTTTTGTTCTTTCATAATGTTCTTTTGCCATTAATGAAACCTCCTGTATTTTCGCAAGAATAGTTCGCCATCAAAAATGATAATGCCGATAATCCTTTACTGTTTATTATACAACTTCCACTGTCAAAAGCCAAGTCTGGCTTAGCTTTTCACAAAGGAAGAATCCATTTAGATATTATATAGGCTTCTATGCTGTTTGTAAACACCTTTGCCCAATAATTTCACTTTTTTCATAACATTTTCATTTAATCCATCTAAATCACATGCTTAATCGCTGTGTTAGTTGATTAAATTGCTGCTGCCAGTGCTTTATGTTAGCAACATCAGCGGCGGCAAAAGAAGATAAGCCGACCGAATTATCCGAATAAATCGCCAAATAGACAGCTGCCCAAAGCTTGGGTTGTGTAATCACACGATCAGCATAGGGATAAAGATAAGCCGCGTGCAAGGCTAATTCACCACTAATACTTTGACTGATCATTGGGTCAGTAACTGATTGGCTCGAAAATTGCTGTTGCATCGCCTTAATGCTCGCCACTTCAGTAATCGCCGCTAACTTTATCGGTATGACCGCTTGAACCGTTTCATCCAACCAAAGATAATCGACTGGCGTAGTCATACCCAATTGACGTAACTCATCCAAAAAATTAGCGCGCAGCAACGGATGGACATATAGATCAGTTAATAATCGCTGGCTGGCGTTAACAAATTCCTTCTGCGGCAAGTATTGCGCCCGCTTAGCTAAATTTAATTGCTCATAAATCGGAACTGCGCTTAACTGATACAAAGCTTTTTGCAATTCGGTAATTTGTTGTTGCGCTTGCTGGCGATATAAAATCTCAGCCGCTTTAACTTGTTCCAGTTGCTGTTGCCAAGCCGTAACCGGTAAACTAGCTGGCTGGAGCTGGCATATTTTACGAATACCAATAAAATTATGCGTCTGCATTAAAGTTTCTAGATAAAGTGCACAATCTTTTGCTGAGGCTAAATAATCAGCAGCCTTTTCTTGGGCTAACCCTGCAGCTTGTTGATATTGTTCATCCGCTACCAGCGCGGTCACCAATAACACATTCACCGTGAAAGTTTGTTCCAGCTCATAAGCCGCTTGTAAGTGACTGATCGCGGTTGCCCACTGTTTTTTTGCGCTAGCTTCCTGGCCTAATTGAACGAAGCGTTGAAAGTTCTGCGGAAACGGAATTTGCTCACCCATCGTTGTCCGACCTTTAGGCAGTCGGCGCTGGTTTAGCAACCGTTGTATGCCGGCGATTCTGGTTAACTTCCATGATCACAGGCAGAATAACGGGGCGCCGCTTTGTCTGTTCAAATAAATAGCCACTCAGCGCTTCACGAATATCCTGTTTCAAGTGGCCCCAATCAAATTCCTTATTGTCCAAATTATCTTGGACTGCCTTAGTTACTAAATTAGCACTTTCGTGAATTAAATCACGGCTAGTCTTAATATAAACAAACCCGCGTGTAGTGATCTTAGGCTGCGACACGATCGTCCGCTTTTTGCGATTGATCGTGATAACGGCGACAAAGATACCATCTTCGGATAATACCTTACGATCACGTAAAACAATATTACCAATATCGCCGACACCAATACCATCGATCATTGTATTACCAACATCAATTTGATTGGCTAAGTGCATTTGGCCCTTTTGATAGTCAAGCACATCACCCTTACTGGTAATAAAGATATTTTCAAACGGAATACCCGTTTCATGAGCAATATTAGCGTGCGCAGCTAACAATCGATATTCGCCTTGCACTGGAACTAAATAAGTTGGCTTGATCAAATTGATCATCAACTGCAAATTATTTTTATTACCATGACCAGAAACGTGGATCTCATCACTGATCGACTTAACTTCGCCACCAGCACGATAAATCATATCTTTAGTCTTAGCAACCGTCGTTTCCATTGCGTGTGACGGTGTTGTTGTAATATAAACTAAATCACCAGCTTTAATACGAATCAAACGATGCCGGTTAGTTGCCATTTTTTGTAAAGCTTTGATGGGCTCACCCATTTTACCAGTTTCCAAAATAACCGTTTCTTCTGGCTTCAACTTTTTAATATCCTTGGTTGGTACTAAAATATCTGCACTCGGTAAATTCAGTCGGTTTAACCGCATCGCCGTACGCACGATTTTTTCTAAATCGCGCCCGGTTAAGACAACCTTACGACCTGACTTAGCCGCCGCATTGATCACCTGCTGGATCCGTGCAATATTAGAAGCTACTGAAGCCGCAATGATCCGTCCGTTATGATATTTAAACGTGTCTAGGATATTGGTGGCAATATCACGTTCACTGGCCATTTCATAAGGTGATTCTGCATTAGCGGAATCACTTAATAACGCCAAAACATTACTTTGACCAATTTCAGCCAAACGCGCAAAATCACTTTGATACTCAGGCGTAGCCGATTGATCAAACTTGAAGTCACCAGTATAAACAATATTTCCTGCATCGGTTTCGATCACGATACCCAAAGAATCAGGGATCGAATGTGTTGTCTTAAAAAATGAAACCGTTGCGTGGCCAAAATCAATTTTAGTATCTTTATTGATAACGTGGAAATCTTTGAAATTCTTAGCTTGTTTGTCTGCGTTAACGTTCAACTTAGCTAAAGCAATGGTGAGTTCGGAACCAAAAACAGGCACCGGATGCTGCTTAACAAAATACGGTAAGGCACCAATAGCATCAGCGTGACCGTGTGTCAAAAAGATCCCAACAACACGATCGATATTTTCTTCTAAATAAGAGAAATCCGGAATAACGACGTCAATACCTAATAATTCATTTTCTGGGTACATCAAGCCGCAATCCAAAATATAAATCTCATCATCCACTTCAACAACGTACATATTTTTACCATTTTCACGCACGCCGCCTAAAGGCATGATTTTTACATGACTACTCAATTACTTCACCTCGTTTTCTTAAAGATCCAGAATATTTAATAAGCGTTCTTGTTCAACTTTATTTGGTAACAACAATGGCAAGCGAACACCACCCACTGGAATACCGATGTGTGCTAGGGCGACTTTAACTGGTCCTGGCGAAGGCTGGACAAATAATTGTTGTCCCTTAGGCAGCAACTGGCGCATCATAGCTGCTGCCGCAGCAATCTCACCACTAGCTAAATCAGCAAACATCTGGGTGAATTCACGCCCATATAAATGGCTGCTAACTGAGATAACCCCCTGCGCGCCAATTGTTTTAGCCGCAAAAGCATACTCATCTTCACCCGTATAGACGTAAAAGTCGTGATCCTGCGTTCCTTCAACTAATGCCGCTAAATTCGTAATTCCCGTACAGTCTTTGATGCCGATCACATTCGGCAGCAAAGATAATTGCAATGCCGTCGCAACCGATAATGCTACCCCAGTACGTGACGGAATATTATAAATTAAAATCGGTAATCCGCCTTGCGTACTGACTGCTTGAAAGTGGGCATATAAGCCAGCTTGATTAGGTTTGTTGTAGTAAGGAACAACCACCAAAGCCGCAGTAATACCAGTGAGCGCTGCTGTTTGCTGTGTAAAAGCAATGGTCGCCGCTGTATCATTACTACCTGTATTCGCAATAATTGGTACCCGCCCGGCAACCAACCGAATCGTTTCTTTAAACAGTGCCAGTTTTTCCGTCACCGCCAAGGTTGGACCTTCGCCGGTAGTCCCCCCAACTAAAATAGCTTGCGTGCCAGTATTCAACAAATGCTCGATCAAAACAGCTAACCGATCAAAACTCACTGCACCGTCGTCATCAAATGGTGTTACCATCGCTGTGATCAGTGAAACATCTTTTAACAAATCCATAAAGTCCTCCCTAAATCACTAGTTTTCTAGTAAATTAATTTGGAAAACTAGTTATCAGCAATGCTCATTAAATCGTTCTCGTCCTTAAGAATAATTTTATTCTATGATACCACAAAAAAGCGGTCACGACATTACGTCACTGACCGCAGCTTTAATTTATAATTTAAAAATAAAAAAATACAGTAGGTCATAAAACCTACTGTAAAATCTGCTTAACGACGTAAGCCTAAGCTTTGGATCAAAGTACGGTAACGTTGAATATCAGTCTTACGTAGGTAAGCCAACAAGTTACGACGATGACCAATTTTTTTCATCAAACCACGGTATGAATGATAATCCTTCTTATGCACGCGGATATGTTCGTTCAATGTGTTGATTTCTTCGGTCAAGACAGCGATTTGTACTTCTGTCGAACCAGTGTCGCCTTCATGACGAGCAAATTTAGTGATGATTTCGTTTTTACGTTCTTGGGAAATTGCCATGTTTTTCCACACCTTTCATTATTCCAAAATGCCCATAACTGAGTAAAACGTTGGTGATTCGCTAAACTAAGTGCTGGGTTTGTGCTAAGCACGGTATATACTTTACTAGAGATCTAGCTAAAATGCAAGCTGAATTGGTTTACAACTAGTTGACTCGCTGACTTAGCCAAAATCATAGCTAGTCAAGTTAATTTACTTTACAACTTTTTATTGCAAATTTCGCCAGTCTTCGGTATAATTAGCAACGTTGAAAAAATGCAATGTAATGTAATTTGCTAACACGGAGGTGACATCTATGCCTAACATTAAATCAGCAATCAAACGTGTCCGCACTAACGAAAAAGCGAACGCACAAAACACTTCACAAATTAGCGCGATGCGTACAACCATCAAACAATTTGAAACTGCCCAAGCCGCTGGTGCTGAAGGCGCTGAAGCTTTATACCGTGATGCAGTTCGCTCAATCGACATGGCCGCATCTAAAGGTTTAATCCATGCTAATAAAGCTGGTCGTGATAAATCACGTTTAACTAAATTATTGGCTAAATAAGTTTAAAATAAAAAAGCTAACGCAGAAGTCTGCGTTAGCTTTTTTATTTTGCGCTAATTACTAAACACTGATCAAGCGACTTCTTGACTGAAATGTAAAATAAATAATTGAAATAATAATTCTGGCGTTTGTTGGCTGGTCTTCAACTTATACTCTAAATCAATCAGACCCAGATAAGCCTGCCGTAAAGCAATTTGTTGAAACTTTTTTGCTTGATTGATCGCCAATTTAATTCGGTAAGGATGAACCCGTAGCACCTTGGCCAGTTCACCTTGACTGTATCCGCCACGTTGTAAGATCTTCACTTGGATCAATAAGCGAAATTGGCCAACTAAAATTGCATTTAATTTTAACGGTTCCTCTTTTTGGAGCACTAATTGATTATACAAAGTCAATGCACGGGTAACATCCCGCGCCATAACCGCATCAACTAATGTAAAAACATTTTGCGCTAGACTCTGTGTCACTAATTGTTCAACTGCCACTAAAGTGATCTGGCGCTCATTCAGCGCATACAAGGTTAGCTTAGCCAATTCTGCCATCATTAATGAAAGGTTAGCTTCCGTTCGTGCAACTAATAAACGCAACGCAGCCGGTTCAATGCTTAGTTGCTGGTCTAACAAATAAGCATTTACATATTGTTGCGCTTGCTGCTCAGAAAGTGGTTGGACGTCAACTAGTGTGGCTTGCTTTTTTAATGCTTTAGTCACCTTCTTACGTTCGTCTAATTTATCGTACGCCGCGAAAATAACTAAAATTGTTGATTGTGGCGGATCACTTAAATAAGTTAAAAAACTAGCAACATCATGAATGATCTTGGCTTGCTTACTTTCCGCCGTTAAAAAAATTGGATTTTGCATAAACACAATTCGCCGGTCACCAAAAAAAGGCGCTGACATCGCATCGTCCAGTGCCGTTGCCAACGGCGTTGTTGCCAAATCATAATTGCCAAAATTCATTGTCGCCTCGTCTGCTGTTAACAACGCTTGAAATTGGTTTTTTACTTGATCGATCAAATAACTTTCGGTTCCCTTGACTAGATAAACTGATTGTAATTTTTGCTGTTTTAAATTTTTAAGTAATGTGGGCACGTCCATGATTGCTTAATTCCTTTCCTGTTCATCGAAATACAGACCCGCAATTATTCAGGGTAGAAAGGTCCGCCAAGTATCATTAAAATACCAAATAATCATCCCTGAATCTGCCGTGTTATTGTACGGAATACCGGCAGCAGCTAATCGGGCCAAAGTTTCTGCATGGGGATGGCCGTACCGATTATGGCGGCCGGCTGAAATAATGATCCGTTGCGGCTTAACTGCCGTGAGAAATTCCGCACTAGAAGAAGTCTTGCTGCCGTGGTGTCCTGCTTTTAAATAATCTGCCTTAAGCGCAACCTGAGCTACTAGATCAGCTTCACCCGTTGCTGGCAAGTCGCCCGTGAACAACCAAGTCTTACCATTCATTCGGGCTCGTAAAACTAAAGAGTCTTCATTGGTGCCGCTACCTGGTTGCTGCGGCGCTAATACCTGACAAGCAAAACTAGTCACCTTGGTTGGCATGCCCTGTAACAACGGTTGCCATGTAGTCTGTAAACGGTACGGCCAAATTCGTTGTTGGAAATGCTGGTTATGTTCCATGCCCGCAGGAAAATAGACCGTCCCCACTTGCATATGTTTTAAAATTGTTGGTAAATCACCAATATGATCAGTATCTTGATGACTTAGGAAAACATGATCGATCCGTCGAATTCCACGACTTTTTAGATACGGAATAATGATTTGTTCTGCTCGAGTACGGCTCGCTTTCTGCTGCCATTTTTCTTGGCCAAAATGCAGCTTACCACCGGTATCGATCAGAGTGACTTCCCGATGGAACGGGGCTTCGATCAGAATACTATCACCCTGACCAATATCAAAAAAGACAACGCGCCCCTGTAATGGAAAATGGAGCCAGCAGAAACCACCTAGGTAAAGACAACTTAAAACCACATAATATTTCCATTTATGCTGTGCACACCAAGTATAAAATGAAAGCAAAATACAACCGCTCGCTAAAATAGCGGGTAAACGCCCATACGTTAACATTAAACCTGAACGAGCAAACCAACCTAACCCAGTTTGCAACGCAATAAAACCAGCATTAATTATTCGACCAATTACTGGTAGTAATCGATAGCTCAAACTACCGATCAAAGTCAACGGTAAAATAAGATAAGAAAATAGTGGCATGATCAGCAAGTTTAATAAAATCGTTAGCCAATGCCATTCATAAACATGGTACAACAATAGTGGCAAGCTCAATAAATTTAGCCTCAATGCCCGCTGCCACTCATTAGCCTGCTGTAAAAAAAGTAACGCAAACGACAACAAATAAGATAGTTGCCCACCTAAACTAAAAAATAAATAAGGTCGGTAAAGTAAATTAACTAATACCACTACCGCAAAACAATCTAAGGCGGCTATTTTTAAGTGATGATGCCGGTTAAACACATGCAACCAACATAACAACGCTGCGCGTAACAGGCTCGTTGTTGCCCCCGCAAACAAAGCATATAGCGGCAACATAATTAGTAAACATAGTTCAACTCGTTCTCTAGTCCACCGCAACCGCAATAAAATCAACTGCAATAAATTAGCAAAATAATAAACGTGCAACCCGGATAAGCTAAATAAATGAATCAAGCCTAACTGCTTAAATAATTCACTCACTGATTTAAATCCTGGATCCTGGTAACCAAGAATCAAGCTGCGATAATACTGGCCTAACTGCGTAGGTAACTCGGCTGAACGTAAAATCAAATACTGACGTAATTCATGCAACTTCACCAAAAACGTCGGCTGCATTCGCTTAACTGAGCCAATTTCAGTAATACTCATACTATAAAAAATCCGTTTTTGTTGTCGTAAATAAGCCGCATAATCAAATTCAGCTTCATTGGTTGCGGCTTGGACCACTTGATAATCGCCGGTCACCGTCAGTGCCACCGCATATCGCTGGTGTTGCCAGTACTGCTGTGCTGCTTGATCAGGCAAATAATAGAAAGCTTGAATTTGTTGGCGCGTCCCCTTAACGCGAGCCGTCAGCCGTAATTGATCACCGGTCACTGTACAATCATCCGGATACAACAGCAACGTTTTACCCTGCGGTGGCGGTGGTTTGATCTGCTGATAGTGCCAATAATAAAGTGCAAATAAAATAGCTAAAGACACTGTAAATAGAATTAACCGGCGCTGTCTAGTAAAACATAGGCGCGCTAAAATAAGCAAAACAAATAGCCATGCCCACCAGTGTGTACTTAAAATTGCAAAAGAAAGTGTTGTCGCTAAACCGGCTAAAAACACCCAATTATTGCGCACTTATTATTCTTTAGTGCTGATTAAATAATTGATTAAGCTCGAATTGGTCAAAATAAGCAGAATCTAATTGAATCTGGTTTAAAGCAACTCCAGACTTTTTAATTAGTGCTTGTGCATACTCATCATCATGGTAATCTTTTAAATAATTAATTGTTTTGATCCCCGCCTGAATTAACATCTTCGTGCATTGTAAACAGGGAAAATGGGTCACGTAAATTTCTGCGCCATCGGTGGCGGCCCCGAATTTAGCACATTGTAAAATGGCGTTCATTTCCGCGTGGATCGTACGTAAACAATGGCCATCAACTAGGTAACAGCCAACATCGATACAATGATCATCACCTGAAACTGAGCCGTTGTAGCCACTCGCAATGACGCGCCGATCACGTACGATTGCGGCGCCCACGGTTGCACGTGGACAAGTACTGCGCAAAGATGATAAAACGGCTTGCGTCATAAAATATTGATCCCACGGCATGCGTTTAGCTTGTACACTATCCATACTAATACCTCACTTTTTGTTTGGTTTCAGTATACCAAACTTATATTAGACTGTAACGCTATCCTTTAAGCTTTCAAAGGTTTTATCACCGATTCCTGAAACTTTCTTTAGATCTTCTGGCTGTTGAAAGCCGCCCTGTTCGGTACGAAACTGAATGATGAGTTCTGCTTTTTTCTGACCAATACCGGTTAGTTGCTGTAATTCTTCTGCAGTTGCTGTATTTAAATTAACTAAGTCACTATTAGCATCTGAACTTACCGAACCAGTTGTAGTTGTGGTATCCGCCGTTGCAACTGGAGCGGCATACTGAGTTGGCACCTCCTCGCCGATCTTAGGAATAAAAACAACTTGCTGATCACTAAGTTGTTGCGCTAAATTAATTTGTTGCTGATCAGCATCAGCCGCTAAGCCACCTGCTAAGCGCACAACATCAAATAAGCGCGTATTTGCGTTGACTTGGTAGATCCCCGGTTTTTTAACCGCGCCCTTAACGTCCACAAAACCTGCACTATTGGTGGCCACAGACGGCGTACTTGTTGTAGCCGCCACTGAGACCGACTCGTTAGCGAAAGTATCAGTAACGTCAGCTTTCGGTGTTGGAGATCGTAATAACAAAAACAAAACGCCACTCACGCTGATCGCCAATAAACCGATCACTAAAAAATACCAATACTGTTTGACCCAATGCCACCACTCTAACCACATCGGCTTCACCTCCAGTAAGATTTCACCCCACTAGTATTAATATACGCAAAAAAAGCCGTTCAATTTTTTTGAACGACTTTTTACTGCAATTATTTTTTTAGATAATTAACAACGTCACTAAACGTCTTAACTGGTACGATCTTGATTTTACTATGGATCCGTTTAGCTGCAGCTTTCGCCACCGTGTAATTATTTTGATAGTTAGGATCGGCTTTTTTATCTGCCTTAGTAACTGGATCATCAGGTGCAAAAAAGATCGTTGCCCCAGCATGACTAGCAGCCACTACTTTTTTATCAATACCACCAATTGCGCCGACGTTTCCTTTAGTGTCCATTGTGCCAGTACCGGCAATTTTGCGGCCGCGCCGTAACTTGCCGCCAGTTAATTGATCGTAAATTTCTAAGGTAAACATTGTTCCAGCCGAAGGACCACCAATGTCACCAACAGCCACTTTAACTGGGATATCTGTTTGTACCTTTGAATGATCGACTAACGTAATGCCTAAACCAGGACGTTTAGTTCCCGGTAATTTAACCAAAGGCTGGGTCGTTGTTCTGATCTGCTTTTTATGCATATAGGTTACGGTTACCTTTTGACCAACACGTTGCCGTTTCACATAGTTAATGAATTGCTGCGCGCTTTTAAAAGTATGCCCATCGATCTTAGTCACGGTGTCACCGATAGCAAGCTTTGACTTGAACTTTGAATTAGCGAGTACTGACATCACATAAATACCTAAATATTTTTGCTGGTAATTTGCTCCAGCACGACGATAGGCCACAGTGATCGCATCATTGATCGATGATTGCATATAGTACGTCTGCATCTGATCATAGGTCCGGCTGCTGGCGTCACCCATCAAGTCAGCTTGACTGATCACTTCGGTAAAGGGCTGCGTTTTACTCCACAAATACGTTAATGGTCGTGCCTGCTGTAAAGCGACTGTAGTCAGCATGTAGCGCCCTTTACGTTGATCACGCTTACCGTCCACGGTCACAAATTTATTAAGTGCCTCTGCCGTCCCTGGCGTTTCAAGATAAAATGGTAGTGGTAAAAAGAAACCGATCAGCAACAACAGCAAAATAGCTAGACCACCTATTTTGCGCCAATGTTTCTTCATGCTTAACCCTCTTCCTGCTGGAACTTCCGTTGCAGTGCTTGGGCAACATTTGGTGGTACCAAAGTTGAGATGTCGCCACCAAACTTAGCGACTTCCTTGATCAAGCTAGAGGACAAAAAGGCATAGCGCTTAGCTGCCAGTAAGAAGACCGTTTCAATTTCTGCTGCTTGAACTTGATTCATCGCCGCAATATCGCGCTCGTATTCAAAATCTTTTACGTTACGGATACCCCGCAGAATAAATTGTGCCCCTTGACTTTTAGCAAAATCAACGGTTAGTTCATTACTTTGGACAACGGCTTGAACATTACTCAGTGATTGAGTGGCAGTTGTGATCAAAGCCAGTTTCTCTGCCGATTGAAATAACGGCTGCTTCGCTGTATTGGTCATTATCGCAATAATAACTTTATCAAAAAGCCGGCTAGCTCGCTGAACTGTTTCTAAGTGACCGTTGGTAAATGGATCAAAACTACCGGGAAAAATTGCAATTCTAGCTGTCAATACGCGTTCCTCCATACTGATAAATCGTAATTGCCGTGGTGCCATACGTCTGTCGGCGCAAATGCTGGAAACCGGCTAGTTGTTCAGGCAAAATTGTCTCACTACTCGTTTCACAAACAATGGTTGCGTCGATTGCCAATAATTGTTTTTCCGCAAACAGGGCTAACTCAGTCACAATTTGCTGAGCACGATAAGGTGGATCCAGTAAAATTAAATCAAACTTTTCGCCGGCGGCAGCAAATTGTTGTATTGCGCGCTCCGCATTCGCCTTGATAATTCTGAAACGTTCCGGTACTTTTGTAGTCGCCACGTTATCATTGATCACTTTGATTGCCGCATATTGCCGATCGACCAAGGTCACCGTATCTAAGCCACGGGAGACAGCCTCAATTCCTAAACCACCGCTACCCGCAAATAAATCTAACCCGCGGCCACCAGAAAAATAAGGGCCGATCATATTAAAAATAGCTTCCTTAACTTTATCAGTTGTCGGCCGCGTTGCCTGCCCAGGTACTGCCTTTAAACGGCGACCGCCAAATTCTCCAGAAATAATTCGCATTGTCTATGAATCCTTCTCTAATATTTCTTTACTAGTCAGTAATATCTTAGGCCCAACCGTTTCATGTGTGCCATATTCCGTTGATTTTTCTAATTGGCCAACGTGTTCGCCAAAATTCATGTCTAATTCTGGGCGATGCGAGACCTCAACTTGACGCACAAAATGTAACTTTTTGACTTGTTCACTGACCGGCGCGATCATTGCTTGATCCACGTATAAATAAACGTACTTTAAACGTCGGGATGTGTAGTAGATCGTGCCATAACGACGCAGTTGCCGTAATTGCTTCAAACTGTAAACCCAGACTACAAGACCTTGTCTCGGTGTTATGGTAAATGCCATCTGTTAGCTCACTCCCTTTACACTGCAATGTTTTTTCGTATGGCTAGTCACGTAAAATGGATTGCCAGTTGCTACCTTGATATCGGCTGAAATACAATCTGCTAGCTGTAAACCAATTTCATCTAGCGCCGTTTGTAGATCCATTTCCGCACGTTTAAACTCAGCCACCGTCGGCCACAACGTGACCTCGCGCTTTAACTGGCGTAATTTGCGGCGTTGTTTTTGGTAATCTGGTGCATAATGACCATAGTCTGCAATCGCCGCAAAATCAGTATTAACATCTTGTAATTCAGTTATTTTTTTCTGAGCGATCGGATCCGCAGCTAATTTTTTTTGTGCTTGCTGGTAAGTCATAAAAAGCGGACTAGCCGCTAACGCAGCCACTAATTGATCCACCTGCTCCAATAACGCCACGGAATTCTCTGTTATGATCATTAAATCACCACCTACCTAATCTTTTTAATTCGTTTTCTCTGGTTTGATCTCCAGTAAAAGATCATTAGAATCAACCCGGTCGGCTTCTTGAACATAAAGATGGCTGATTCGCCCATTAAATGGTGCCTGTATCGTAGTTTCCATTTTCATAGCTTCAGTAACTAATAGCGGTTCACCCTTTTTAACCACTTGATCAGTGGTGACCAGCACGCTTAACACCGTACCAGTCATTGCAGCACCAATTTGTTCACGATTAGTTGGTTCAGCCTTCTGGACCACAGTCACTGTTTGTTTCGCATTTTTATCCTTGATCGCTACTTCACTACGTTGCCCATTAACTGTAAAGTAAAGCGTCCGATTACCCTCTATGTCTGGTTCACTAATTTCGTTAAGCATTAGAATCCATGTCTTACCTGGGCCAACATGAATTTCAATCTTTTCACCGATCCGCATTCCTTGGAAGAAAGTTGGCGTATCTAAGGTTGATACATCACCGTAAACTTCTTTACGTGCATGATAATCCAAGAAAACGTCTGGATACATTAAATAGCTTAAAACTTCTTCATTGGTTGGTTCTTCTTGAATTTTTTCCGCTAATTCTGCCTTCACTGCCGCAAAATCTACTGGTTTGGCTAAGCTACCTGGGCGTACGGTTAGTGGTGTTTTTCCTTTTAAAATAATCTTTTGTAATTTTTCTGGGAAACCACCAACCGGTTGACCAAGATCGCCCATAAAGAATTTAACAACTGAATCAGGAAAATCGATTGTGTCCCCCTTGGCGTAGACATCAGCATCAGTTAATTGATGTTGTACCATAAATAAGGCCATGTCACCAACAACTTTAGACGATGGTGTCACTTTAATAATATCACCAAACATCTGGTTAACGGTCGTGTACATTTGCTTCACGTCTTCCCAACGATCGCCTAAACCAACTGCACTCGCTTGCTGCCGTAAATTAGAATACTGGCCACCAGGCATTTGTGCGGTATAGTTTTCGGTTACCGGTGCGTTTAAACCATTAGCAAAGTCAGCATAAAACGGCCGAATGCCTTCAAAGTAATGATTAAGTTGCTCAGCAGCTTGAATATCTAAGTCAGGTTGGCGTGGATCATCAGTTAAGGCATAATATAAACTTTCCATACTTGGCTGGCTAGTAGTGCCCGATAAAGCACTCTGCGCCACATCAACGATATCTACACCCGCCGCCGCTGCACGCTGATATGTGCTCACACCATTGCCTGGCGTATCATGAGTGTGCAAATGAATCGGTAGATCGACGGTTGCTTTCAAGGTCGAAACTAATCGGTACGCCGCTTCCGGCTTCAACAGTCCAGCCATATCCTTAATCCCAATAATATGTGCTCCGGTTGCCTCGAGCTCACGAGCCAAATCTTGATAATATTTCAAATCGTATTTGTGCTTAGTCGGATCTAAAATATCGCCAGTATAACAAATGGTTGCTTCAGCAATTTTACCAGCATCACGAACTGCTTGAATACTCTTTTCTAACTGTGGTACCCAGTTCAAACTATCAAAGATCCGGAAAACATCGATGCCGTCGGTTGCGGCCTGCTTGATAAACTCAGCTAAAACGTTATCAGGATAGTTTTGATAGCCAACTGCGTTACTACCGCGAAATAGCATCTGAAATAAAGTATGGGGCATCTTTTGCCGTAACTGCTTCAGCCGAACCCACGGATCTTCAACTAAGAAACGGTAAGCCACATCAAACGTTGCGCCACCCCACATTTCATACGAGAAAAGATTGGGCAAGGCCTGTTGCATACCGTCAGCAATGTCTAGCATGTCATGCGTGCGCATCCGCGTTGCAAATAAACTTTGATGAGCGTCACGGAATGTAGTGTCAGTCAATAATAGTTTATTTTGTTTCTTTAACCATACGTTGACCGCATCAGGGCCCTCAGTATCTAAAACTGATTTTGCCGTCACTAGCTCCTTAGGAAATGGCTTAAAATCAGCTTTAAATTGACCAGTAGAATAAGCTTTTTTCTCATGATGACCAAAATCATTATAGCCATTGATCGTGATGTCACCGATAAATTGCATTTTTTGAGTACTATTATCGATTGAACGTGGGATTGCAAACAAAGCTGGCGTATTATCAATAAACGTTGTTTCTGCTCTACCTGAAGTAAATTCAGGATGCTGAATCACTTTTTCCATAAACGCAATATTTGTTTTAACACCACGAATTTGGAATTCCCGCAAAACGCGCAACATTTTATGGGTCGCCTGTTCAAAATTAAAGGCATGCGTACAAACCTTAACTAATAATGAGTCAAAATAAGGCGTGATCACCGCACCAGCGTACGCATTACCACCATCTAAACGAACACCATTACCAGATGGTGATTGATAGGTTTCAATCGTACCCGTATCCGGCATAAAGTGATTCAGCGGATCTTCAGTAGTGATTCGGCATTGAATTGCCGCTCCATGGAACCGCAGATCAGCCTGCTGTGGTAAACCGATCTCAGTAAACAAATCTTTACCTTGGGCAATTTTTAATTGAGTCTGAACAATATCAATACCAGTGATCATTTCCGTGATCGTATGCTCAACTTGAACACGTGGATTCACTTCAATAAAATAGAATTGATCTTTGGCTGGTTCAAATAAAAATTCAATTGTTGCGGCATTCTGATAATGAACGTGCTGCATAAAACGGACGGCTGCGCTGGTAACTCGTTCACGCTGCTGTACGGTCAGCATCACACAAGGTGCCACTTCGATAACTTTTTGATTACGCCGTTGCACTGAACAATCACGTTCAAACAAATGTAAGACGTTACCATGCTGATCAGCTAGGATTTGAACTTCAATATGCTTAGCTGACTTAATGAAACGTTCAACGTAGATCTCATCACTACCAAATGACTGCAAAGCTTCACTTTTAGCGCGTGCGTAACTATCGGGCAACTCTGCTGCACTATGTACAATACGCATGCCGCGACCGCCACCGCCCATGGCTGCCTTGATCATAATTGGATAGCCATACGTTGCGGCAAAGGCTTCGATCTCAGCTAAATCAGCTACGGGTTCGTCTTTGCCTGGAATTGCCTGGACGCCGGCTTCATGTGCCGCCCGCTTAGCTGCGACCTTATCACCAAACATTTCTAATAATTCAGCCGTTGGCCCAACGAAAGTGATCCCAGATTCTTTACACCGTCTTGCCAACTGTGCATTTTCTGATAAAAAACCGTATCCAGGGTGAATCGCATCGGCACCACTCATTTTAGCAATTCGAATAATATCTTCAATATCTAAATAAGCGGCGATCGGCTGTTTGCCGGCGCCAACTAAATAAGCTTCGTCCGCCTTAAAGCGGTGAAGTGAATACTCATCTTCCTTGGCGTAAATACCGACTGTTTTTAAATCAAGTTCCTCACACGCACGAATAATACGTACCGCAATCTCTCCCCGGTTCGCGATCAGCACTTTCTTCATACTAAATGTCACCCTTTCATTATAAACTAACCTTTATTCATTTTTTGCTTACGCTTAGCGCTCAATGTTCCCTTCTCAGTTGCACTCACATTCAGTGCGACCCCAATTGAAATCACTAACACCAGCATGGATGAGCCCCCGTAACTCACAAAGGGAAATGTAACCCCGGTAATCGGAAGTAGACCGGAAATACCGCCAACATTGATCGTTGTTTGTACCATGATCATGGCGCCAATTCCGATACAAAGCAAGGCATTAAAAGCGCTATGTGCCCGCATACCGACTAAAATGATCCGCGCCGCCAAAAAATAAACCAACGCTAAAATAATGATCACCGCAATCAAGCCTAGTTCTTCGGCAGTGATCGAAATAATAAAATCGGTGTACGGCTCTGGTAGATAACCACGTTTTTGGATACTATTGCCTAGACCAACGCCAAACCAACCACCGTTATTGATCGCATAATAAGAATTAACTAGCTGTTTCCCATCTGTACCCGCTAAGGCAAACGGATGGACAAATGCCATTAAGCGGCGATATTGATAGCTATTGCTGGCATGGATCGGTAATTTCTGTAAATACATAAAACCAGCAGACAATAAGGCAAAAGCGATTGCACTAAAGCCAAAACCATAGCGGAAGCGTGCCCCACTAGTAAACACCATCACCACGGTAATAACCGCTAAAATAGCAGTACCACCGATATCTGGTTGTCTGATTGCTAGAAACATAATGACTCCGGCAATAATACCGGGGTAAACTAAATTTTGGCCCAACATTTTAAGATCGGCATGCGCCAATTGTTGCTCACGTTTACTAAAAACATAAGCCAAATACCAAATCAAAATAAACTTAGCAAATTCAACAGGTTGAATGTTAAAAAAACCCACATTAATCCACGCCGAAGCACCATTGACCGATTTACCAAAAATAAGTAAATAACCTAACGCAAGAATTAAAAGTGCAATAAAAATTAAAATTTTATTAACGCTTCTAAGTATTTCTAACCGAATACTGTAGAAAAAAGCTACGATCCCTATACCTAAAACAACAAAAATAGCTTGCTTGATCAAATAACTATAAGGACTGGCGCCGCGCATGATCACATAGTCAGAACTAGCACTAAAGACCATGAAAATGCCGATCCCAGAAAGTAATAAGTAAGGAACTAAAATATAATAGTCTAAATAATGTAACTTACGCCGTAATTTCTGTCGCAATGGAGGAACGACCTCCTTCTATTTCTTTTTTTGTTTATCAAAACTATCCGCATAGATGGCGTTTAGCCGCTGCTCTAAGTCGCGGACCAAGTCACGGCCATGCTTTTCAGGAATCAAATGCAGCCGAACGGCTAACATAACTTCTTTTGAATAGCCAAACACTTGCGTATCAACTACTTCTTCAAATGCAGGACATTGACTTAAACAAAGTGAAACACGCTGTTTATTGACCAGCTCTTCGATCCTGTCGGCATCATCTTGTAATAGCTCGCTTGCCGTCATTGCTTGTGGATCATCAGTCATTATCGCGGCCTCCTTTACCAAATTTCATTAAATTATATCGCAAAACTAATTGCCATCAATTGTTTCTAACTTAATGCAAGTAAGTTAAAAAATAACTTACCTTTATAAAACAATATTATACCATAGCAATTTTTTGAAAACGCACTGAGTTCTAGAAAAGTCGTCAAACTAATTATGTGCTGAACCATTTTTTTGATTTTACAACATTGAATACAAAAAGGGAGTAAATCTAGTGAAAAACTAGATTTACTCCCTTTAAATTTTAATTAAGCTTTTTTCGAAGCGATTTTACGACGTTTAGTAACACGTTCACGTTCACCAGTATCAAGAATCTTTTTACGTAGACGAATACTTTGCGGTGTTACTTCACAGTATTCATCCTCGTTCAAGAATTCAATTGATTCTTCTAGTGACATCTTACGTGGAACCGCAATTGCTGCGGAATGATCTTTACCAGATGCCCGTGTGTTGGTCTGCTTTTTACCCTTGGTAACGTTAACTGCAATATCAGTTTCACGGTTACTTTGGCCGACAACTTGGCCTTCATAGACAGGTGTAGCAGCGCCTAAGAATAACTGACCACGACTTTCAATACCTTCAAGACTATAAGTAGTTGTCTTACCAGCATTAATTGAAACTAAGGCACCTTGACGACGACCTGGTTCCCAGTTTTTAATTACTGGCATGTACTTAGCGTAGGTATGGTTCATGATGCCGTAACCAGCAGTTTGAGAAAGGAATTCTGAAGAATAGCCAATCAAACCACGTGAAGGTGCTAAGAAAGTTAAGCGCGTTTGACCATTGCCTTCGCTTTCCATATTTTGCATTTCACCTTTACGTTGGGACAATGAGTCAATGATCGTACCAACATATTGTTCAGGCGTATCGATCACTACTTGTTCAAATGGTTCACTCAAGACACCATCCACCGTGCGATAGATAACTTGTGGGCGTGATAGCTGTAATTCATAGCCTTCACGACGTAATGATTCAACTAAAATTGACAAATGTAATTCGCCACGACCAGAAACTAACCAAGCACTACCTGAATCAGTATCATCAACTCGCAATGAAACATCAGTATGCAATTGTGTCTTTAAACGTTCTTCCAATTTACGGGCAGTGACAAAGTCACCTTCTTGGCCAGCAAATGGTGAATCATTAGCAACAAAAGTCATCTGTAAAGTAGGTTCGTCGATCCGCAAGACTGGTAATGCTTCTTGATGATCAACTGGTGTCACTGTTTCACCGACGAAGATATCTTCCATACCAGAAACAGCAATTAAATCGCCTGCTTTAGCTTCATTAATTTCAACACGCTTCAAGCCGAAGAAACCAAATAACTTCGTGACGCGGAAATTCTTAGTTGAGCCATCGAGCTTCAAAACAGAAACTTGATCGCCGACTTTAATTTTACCACGGAAAATACGGCCGATCCCGATCCGACCAACATATTCGTTGTAGTCTAATAAGGCAACTTGGAATTGTAATGGTTCGTCAGAATTATCGATTGGTGCTGGGATAGTTTTGATGATCGTATCAAACAAAGGATCCATTGTGTGCTTTTGCGCAGCAGGATCTGATTCCATGCTTGAAGTACCGTTGATCGCACTCGCATAAACGACTGGGAATTCTAATTGGTCATCATCGGCACCTAATTCAATGAATAAATCTAAAACTTCATCGACAACCTCTTCAGGACGTGCGCCGGGACGGTCAATTTTATTAATGACAACGATCGGTGTTAAATGTTGTTCCAAAGCCTTTTTCAAAACAAACCGTGTTTGTGGCATTGTTCCTTCAAAAGCATCGACAACTAACAAAACACCATCGACCATTTTCATGATCCGTTCGACTTCGCCCCCGAAATCAGCATGACCTGGTGTGTCCAAAATGTTGATTTTTTTACCAGCATAATCGACGGCCGTGTTCTTTGATAAGATCGTGATCCCACGTTCTTTTTCAATTGGGTTAGTATCCATGGCCCGATCCTCTAAATTGATATGTTCATCTAAAGTATCAGATTGTTTCAGCATTTCATTAACTAAGGTTGTCTTACCATGATCGACGTGGGCAATAATTGCGATATTGCGAATATCATCTCTACGATTCACTATACTCTATCCTTTCTACTACACAAAATGGTTATTTATTAGCACAAAACAGTTTTTTATCAGCACAATGCACTAATATGCCTTATCAGTTCAGGCAAAATTTGCACTCAACAGCATATTATACCAGAAAATAATGCTGATGCGCATCTTTTTTCAGAAAACATCCGCCTAACGCCATAAAAAAACTGTGACCATTGCCACAGTCCTGCGTTATTATTTATGAATTTCCTTTATGACTGCCGAATTTTTTGAACTTCTGGCAGTGCGCGGCGCGTTGTTACCAATACAACTTGAGATTTTAGCATATCTAGTGGGTCGCCGTCAATCGTTGTAACCGATAAACCTGCTGTTTCGGCTAAAATTTTTCCAGCGGCAACATCCCATGGCGCTAAGCGTGAAATGTAACCAACTTGCCGCCCTAAAATCACCTGCTGAAATTCAAGCCCAGCGCTACCTAAGATTCGTGCACCTGAACTTGCAAAAGCAATATCACGCACATGTTCGTGATTATACGCAAACATCGGGCCATTGACCCCAAATAATCCAGCAGCTAGTGGCTGATCTAACGGCAGCGGCTGTACTTTTTCATTAAGATGTAATCCTATTTCTGGGCCACCCCACAATAGTTCATCGGTCATAACATTCAGAATATAACCTAATACATTGCGACCATCTTCATATAAACCGATCATCATTGCAAAATCATTCCGTTGTTTGACGAAATTTAATGTCCCATCGATTGGATCAACAAACCAAACTCGACCCTGCATAGTCTGAACTTGATCGCCAAAACCTTCTTCGCTAACGATTTTGTCATTTGGAAAGTTTTGCCGAATTTGATCAACTAAAAAATTTTCCGTTTGTTTATCAAAATTAGTGACTAAATCATTGCGGTCTGATTTAGTTTGAACTTGAAAATGAGTATTTAAATGCTGGCGTAAATTAGTCGCTGCTTTGGTCAGCCAGCGCTGCACGTCTGTGTTAATGGCTTTAATTTCCAATAGGTCCATGAAAACACCTCATTTCATTTGAAATTGATTCCTAGTCGCATTTTTAGCGGCTTGAACTGCACGATAAATTGAGTAACCAGAAGCCTGGGTGAATTCACGATCGATCCGCTTTTCTTCAGATTTACTTGGTACAATTTGTTTGAAATCCTGATAAGCTGCTAAAAATCTAGCCACCACACAACCTTGTTCATACGCTTGTTCAACTGCTCGATAGAAAGCAATCACCTGCAGTAATTCAGTCTTTGTCCAATTTGCATCCAAAGGATATTGATAATTTTGGTTACTCAAACACCTAAACCTCCTTGTTCGATCTGTGTAATTAAATCTCGTGTTACTGCCAATGCCGCCGCTAACTCTGCTTGTTCTTCCTTAGTTAGTGACAGTTCGGTTATTTGTCGTACTCCCGAGCCGCTGAGATAGATCGGCGCGCTATAAGCAACTAATTGGTCATTACTGTAGTCATGTAGCGTTGTGAAAGTCGATAGCAAACCCGCTTCAAATAATAGAGCTTGCAAAACTGGTTTTAAACAAATCGCTTGTAATGCAAATTGCTCGACGCCGCTTTCTTTTTGCACGCGTTGCTCTAACTGCATCATTTTATCAGCGTCAAAGTCAGTAGTATCATTAGCAACTAGGGTCAGCACTGGCGTTACACCGACATAAGCGCGACTCCAAGCTATAATTGGCTGTTGCTGCGTTCCGACAACATAAGCACGAATATCCTGCTGGCCAACACGTAATTGCTTTTGCAATAGGCGTTGTAACAATAAAGTCGCCGGAAAGGTACCAAAACCAACAATATCATTTTGCGGTAACCCAGAAAAGCGCCAGGCAAAATAAGTGAATAGCTCATCATATTTCTGCAACAAACAGATTTTGCCAGCAAACCCATTTGCCATCGCGCTGGCGATCAGTTTTCGGAACGCCGGTAAAATTGCCGTTGCATAATCTAACGCTGATATTTGTGCAGATACAGTTTGTAAGTCCGTAATTAACAATAAATCAGCTGTTTTGAAAACAGCTTCCGTCGCGGACTGTACAGTAATATTCGCTTGTAGATCAGCAGCGTTCACCAATTCTTGGAAACGTCCATCATTTAATTCATCATCCACTAATAGATTGATCGTCATTGGAAAATCAGCCAATAAACAGGCCAAAGTTGCGGCGTAAACACGCTCGGCACTCCCACAAATTACAATATTCTTCATCTATTACGAGTGTGCGCTAATTAACTTGATCACACTCAGTCAACCCCTTCCCCAAGAACCAAATCGATTCAACTCTATTTTAAGCTAGAACAAGAAAAATTCAAAAATTTATTTTTTGTAGCTATCAACGATATGGCAATACTATCTAAACTAATTGATGTAAGTCGCAACAACATTTAACCCACTATACAAGTCGGCTTTCTTTTTTACCAAAAATTATGCTAAACTATTCTCATAATATTGGTAATAAGGTGGAGGTAAAGTAAGTTGATCACAATGAAAAACATTATTCGCGAGGGTAATGACACACTACGCGCAGAAGCAAAAAAAGCGACATTTCCCTTATCTGAAGAACAACAACAACTAGCTCATGATATGATGGAATTCTTAGAAAACAGTCAGGATCCAGAGATTGCTGAGAAATATCATTTACGTGCTGGCGTTGGTCTAGCAGCACCCCAAGTCGATGTCTCACTGCAAATGGCAGCTGTCCTAGTGCCTAGCGAAGATGGCACGGCGCCGTTGTTCAAAGAAACGATCGTCAACCCAGTCATTATTAGTCACTCAGTCCAAGGTGCAGCACTATCCGAGGGTGAAGGTTGCTTATCAGTTGATCGTGATGTGTCTGGTTACGTTGTGCGCCATGATCGGATCACTTTACGGTATTATGATCTGGAAGGCACGCAACATAAAATTCGTCTTAAAAATTATCCGGCCATTGTTTGCCAACACGAAATCGATCATCTCCATGGTGTTTTATTTTATGATCACATTGACCATGATCATCCATTTACGATGCAAGATGAAGATTTAGTGATCGATTAAATAGACGTGTAAAAAAGTATAGCTAATTACTGTAAAAACCGACTAATTCAGGGGATAACTCCTACTTAGTCGGTTTTTTCTATCCCTAATAAATGGTGCACCTTTTACAGCAGTGTCCTTAATTTGTTCCCTTTTCCACGCTTAATTTACGCATATCGGCGACATAATCATAGGTTGCTTGATTACGCAAATAGGCAATATCAAAATGCAAATTGCCAGCTAAGAGCCACATATCTGAAACCGAAAAAACCGGAATGCCTGACTTAAAAGCGGACAATTTTTGCTGTTGCGCAGCCTGTGCCAACGCTTGTTCTAACTGATGGGTCAGTAACTTAAGCTGAACCGGCGTCAATGTATCAGCTGTAACTTGATACTCAAAAACCAAAATACCATGGCCCCAGATATCCGCCGCAACTTGTGAAACTAATGGTGCCGTTAAGGCTGGTAATAATTGTTGCTGACTAAGTTGCTGCATAGCCGTCGCTGCAGCGGCATCAGTTGCCTTTTGACTAGTTAGCTGTAACAAACGCAAAGCTCGGTTACGCCGCAAACGCCGGGCAAGCATAACGATTAACGTTAAAGCAATTACGCCGAGGATCAATAAACTCACGAGTAGTATATTCATTATTTTTCCTTCTTCAACTCACAAAATTGATGGCACTAGTTTTTAAAATGATAAATGCTAAGGATGATTGTATCTAGTTGTAAAGCCGATTTTGCTAGTGAGTTTTAACGCACACTATAGCATTTCTTTACTTGATAACACATTCCTCACTAACCTTACTTTAACATAATTGTGGACGTGACGAAAAGTAGTGTATTTGACGCCAGCTAAAGCTTACTTTTTCGATACTAAAAGACCACATTTTGCGTAACTCGATAGCAGACAAAATCATTCTTGCTACCAAGGTTAGTCGTGAGTATACTTATTAACCGTTTTATGCTAAAATTTAGCCATACGTTGTTTTTACAACCACTTGTTCGGAAGAAAACAATTTAATTATACACAGAAAGCCCCACACTAATAACGTGGGCTTTTTAATAGTGTAACTATAAATTGATTTATTTCTCTATATTTATTTATCAAAGGAGCGATCTATCTATAATGATCTTTAAAGTACTGTATCAAGAAAACAAAGCAATGTCACCCCGCCGTGAAAGTACAAAAACACTTTACATGGATACAACCGACGCTGTCACTGCACGAGCAATTATCGAAACGCAGACCCCCTACAACGTTGAATATATTCAAGAACTGATCGGTAATCACCTCGAATATGAACAAAAAAGTCCAGAATTTAAACTAACGGAGTTTAATAATGAAGAAACTGAACGTCAAGAATAACGAAACTGCCGTTTTTGCCATGGGGGGCTTAGGCGAAATCGGTAAAAATATGTATGGTATTCAGTTTCAGGACGAAATTATTTTAATCGATTGTGGGATTAAATTTCCTGAAGATGAATTACTCGGTATTGACTATGTTATCCCTGATTATGCGTATGCTGCTGCTAATTTATCCAAAATTAAAGCACTAGTCATTACCCATGGTCACGAAGATCATATTGGCGGTATTCCCTTCCTACTCAAACAACTCAATGTCCCAATTTATGCTGGTCCCTTAGCATTGGCTTTGATTCGTGGCAAGTTAGAAGAACACGGCTTATTAAGGGATGCCGATCTACATGAAATCGATGAAGATACGGTTCTGAAATTCCGTAAAACTAGTGTGTCATTTTTCCGAACAACCCATTCTATCCCCGACACACTAGGGGTTGCTGTTAAAACACCACAAGGTACGATCGTGGAAACCGGCGACTACAAGTTTGATTTAACACCTGTTGGCGATCAGCCAGCACCGAACCTGCAAAAAATGGCGCGCTTAGGTGAAGAAGGCGTTCTTTGTTTGATGTCTGATAGCACCAACGCTGAGGTTCCTAGTTTCACTAAGTCAGAACGATTTGTTGAACAGTCATTGAAACATATCATTGATAAAATTGAAGGCCGAATTATTTTTGCGACCTTTGCGTCAAATATTTCGCGAATCAAAGAAGCCAGCGACGCAGCCTTAAAAGCTGGTCGTAAAATTGCCGTTTTTGGACGCAGTATGCAAAATGCGATCGTCAATGGTACTGAATTAGGCTATTTAGATATTCCGGAAGAAAGCATCGTTGAAGGTAATGACCTCAACCACATTCCAGCGAATAAAATCATGATTCTTTGTACTGGCTCACAAGGTGAACCAATGGCTGCCCTAAGTCGAATTGCTAATGGTACCCACCGGCAGATTTCTATCCAACCTGGTGATACCGTTGTCTTCTCTAGTAATCCGATCCCAGGTAATACGACTAGTGTTAACCACGTCATCAACGAATTATCTGAAGCTGGCGCGGAAGTTATCCACGGTAAAGTTAATAACGTGCATACTTCTGGTCACGGTGGCCAAGAAGAACAGAAATTAATGCTTCGTTTAATGAAGCCTAAGTTCTTTATGCCAATTCATGGCGAATACCGGATGCTTCAATTGCACACCGAACTAGCCGAACAAACCCATGTACCAAAGGAAAATACGTTCATCATGGAAAATGGTGACGTTTTGGCTTTAACTAACGATTCAGCACGGATAGCTGGTCATTTTACAGCTGGTGATGTCTACGTAGATGGTAGTGGTATCGGTGATATCGGTAACGTGGTACTTCACGACCGCCAAGTACTGTCTGAAGAAGGTATTGTGATCGTTGTTGCGACCATCAACTTGAAGACTAAACAAGTCTTAGCTGGTCCAGATATTCTTTCGCGTGGCTTTGTTTATATGCGTGAATCTGGCGAACTGATCAATAAAGGTCAAAAACGAATCTATCGAATCATGCGCAATGTTTTCAAAGATAACGAACAAGTGACTGAAGCCATGTTGCGCGACGCAATTATTGGTGATCTACAAGAATTTCTTTTCGATCAAACCGAACGTCATCCTATGATTTTACCGATGCTAGTCACGGTTTAGTGTACTATTTGACCCAACAATGGCTCAAAAGACGCGTAATTAACGCTCTTTTGAGCCATTGTATTTTTAACATTAGAAGGAAGTGTCTCTGCTGTGACTCTGCAACGTCCCTTTTACGTGATCATTAATAACTTTGCTGGTGGCGGTCGTACCCGCCAGACTTGGTTAGAAATTGCTACCAGTCTACGTCAGCGCAACATTGACTATACAGCTAATTTCACTCAAGCTCCTGGTCATGCGACTGAATTAGCACACGACTTAGCCTTGAAATATAATTCGCCAACTGCTACGCCGCCGATCCTACTCGTTTTAGGCGGCGATGGAACGCTCCACGAAGCCTTAAATGGGTTGCAACAAGTTGACCATAACACAGTTCCACTAGCCTATATCCCCTGTGGCTCCGGTAACGATTTTGCACGTGGGGCTGGTATTACCACTGATCCGCAAAAAGCCTTACAGCAAATATTAGTGGCCAAACGACCTTTAATTTTAGATGTTGGCCGCTGTGATGATCGCCAAACACAAACCACCAGCTATTTTAGTAATAATATTGGCATCGGTTTTGATGCCAATGTGGTCCACATCACGAACCGTTCCGTTACTAAAAAGTATCTCAATAAGTATCATGCTGGTTCGTTAGCTTACTTGTTTTCGTTGGTCAAAGCTTTTTTTAGTCAGAAGCCTTTCCCAGTCACAGTAACTACTAATGGCAAGCAATACCAATTTAAACGTGGTTTTGTTGTGACAACAACTAATCATCCCTATTTCGGCGGTGGCGTTCCTTTGCTGGCTAGTGCGTCAGTATACAGTCACCATCTCGATTTAGTGATCATGGAGCGCGTAAATGTTTTTTATTTCATCCTCCTTTTTGCTTTGATGTTCCGCCAACTGCATACTAAATTACCACCAGTCCATCACTTTCACACAAAAGAATTGCGGATCAAAACCACAACACCTGAATATGGTCAGGCAGATGGCGAGGACTTAGACAAACGAACCTTTGATTTAAATTTTAGCGTCACCAGCCAAACCTTTTGGTTCGTGCCCAACAAATAAAAAAATACAGCAAAATCGAAAAATTAATCGATTTATGCTGTATTTTTATGCGCTAAAATCTTGTGGCTTAGTATCGGCCATACCGATCAAAGGATCAATTCGGCCTTGAGCAATTAAAGCTGTCGTCAAGATAAAATCAGCGGGTTGCGCCGGCTTAGCTTCAACTGCCGGCTCAGGTGTATACGTAGCTGTTTTATCAGCAATTTTGGCGGCCTGATCATTTGGCTCAAAGGTTGCTGTGATTCGTTGCATTAGTGTTGTTTTTCGATTGATCGACTCATGATCAACGCTATCGATAAAGGCTTGCTTCTCACCAATTAAAATTAATAACTTTTCGGCTCGGGTCACTGCCGTATAAAGTAAATTACGTTGCAGCATACGTTGGTATTGATGCACCATCGGCAGGATCACCATTTTAAATTCGCTACCTTGGGCCTTATGGATCGACGTACAAAAAGCCAGCGTGATTTTATTCCAGTCCGTGCGCCCATAAGTGACTTCAGTCGCATCGAAGCGCAGGGTCATTTTATCAGCATTCTCCGTATTACCCTTATCCTTAGCTAATTGAATACTAACAATCTCACCAATATCACCATTAAACACATTCTGTTCTGGACTATTAACTAAATGCAAAACTTTGTCGCCGATCCGGAAAGTTTGATCACGAAACTCGATGGCTTTTGCCTTTGCTGATTTTGGCGGATTTAAAATTTGTTGAACTTCCACATTTAACCGATCAATTCCGGCCGCACCACGATACATTGGCGCTAATACCTGAATATCTTTTGCGGTAAAACCCTTCGCTTTTGCTTTGGTCACCACTTGAGCAATCACCGACTCCACTTGATAAGCATTGCAAGCAAAAAAGGAACGGTCTACTTTATTTTCACCAAAATCATCTGGTAACTTGCCTTCTTTGATAGCGTGGGCCAGTGGAATGATCGAAGATTCGCCATCTTGTCGATAAATTTCAGTCAACTCATGGCGTGGTAAAACGTGGCTATTAAGTAAATCATAAAAGACTTGACCTGGTCCCACTGAGGGTAGCTGATCTTTATCCCCGACTAAGACGACTTGCATTGAGCTGGGAACAGCATGGATCAACATTTTAAATAAATAGGTGTCCACCATCGACATTTCGTCAATGATCAATAAGCCACCTTCCAATTCTTTAGTCGCTACGTCTGGACTGCTTTCACGCCCAGTGAGACCCAATAAGCGATGAATCGTACTTGCCGGAATGTCCGTAAGCTCACTCATTCGTTTAGCCGCACGACCAGTGGGTGCTGCCAGTAACACAGGGAAGACTTTATCCTGGTCTTTATAATCTTTTAAGTCTAACGATAGACCATTCAGTTCCGCAAATAAACTGACGATTGCATTGATGATCGTCGTTTTACCGGTGCCAGGACCACCAGTTAGTAGAAATACACGGTGAGTCAAAGCTGCCTTGATCGTAGTAATTTGTGAATCGCCATAACTGATATCAAATAATTTTTCTAACCGCCGAATTTCCTTGTCTAAGTCACGGCCTGGATAAGTAATTTCATCTTCTTCATTTTCCAAGCGGTAAAGCTGCTCAGCAATTTGCCATTCAGCCCGATAAAGCGCCCGTAAATAGATTCGATCTTCATCACCGACCAGCTTGCCTTGATTAGCTAATTCAATAAATTGTTGGGCCACTTTATCCGGCTCAATTGCTACATTACGACTTTCCTGCAATAACCGCAGACTGCCAGCAAGTAATGGTTGGGCGGTGGTATAGGTATCCCCCTCCGCTTGAGTCAGCTCTGTGATCACCTGCAAAATCGCCGCCTGGATTCGTTCTGGCGCATCAGCCGCTGAACCCTGTTGTAGCGCAATATTGTCAGCTTTTTTGAAGCCAACGCCTTGAATATCATAAACTAACTGGTACGGATTTTCGGTCAGTATCTTTAGTGTATCTTGCTGATAGCGTTCATAGATCGTATACGCTAACTGACTGCCAAAACCATAACTGTTGAGCCCGATAATAATCTGATCTAAGCCATTATTTGCCATTAAGGTGTCGACTAATGCTTGAATTTTTGTCAATGGTAGACCCAATGGTTCCAACACGCTGGAATCGGCCAGAATCTTGTCGATTGCATTGGTGCCAAGTTCAGTAACAATTTTCTCAGCCGTTCGCTTACCGATACCTTTAAAGTTATCGCCGGATAGATAGGCAATCAAGCCTTCTGTCGTTGTCGGCTTATTCAGTTGATAGTTAATAGCCTGAAACTGCATCCCATATTTCGGATGACTGACTAATTTACCGAAGAATTGATAAGTTTCCTCTTCCTTCAGCTCACCAAAACTGCCTGTAACAACGATTTCATCTTCGTGCCAGTCAAAATTAGCTTCACTGACTTTGATCAACACGACCTGATAGAAATTAGTTGGATTATGAAAGAAAATGGCGCTAACTTGGCCAATCAGATACGGTTGCTTATCTTCTGTAAATAATGGGAGTTCCTGTTCTGACATATTTGCATCCTCATTTTTGTTGTGCCTTTAAGTATCGTTCAATATCACTAAGTCGATGTTTTTCCCGTTCAAAATAGGCTGTATCTAATTTTTTTGCCTGTTCAAAGTATGCTTCACTAGGTGCCCCTTGTGCTAAACGCGCTAAACCAACTTTAAAATTAGCAGCTGCACTTTTAGGTGTTCGAGCCAAAACTTGCGTGTAATAGGTTGTGGCATGGTTAAAGTCACCGATGGCTAAAAATAAATCACCAACTAATAAATTAACATCGTCGCGTTGTGGCTCATTTTGTTGTGCCGTCAGCGCAAATGCTAACGCATGGGAATAATCCTGCTGCGCATAATAGGTTGAGGCCAACATGTATAGTTTATCATTTTCCAATCGTGCTGCCGTCAGTTGCTGAAACTGATCCAGCGCCTTTGTATAGTCACCCGCGGCATAATAGGTCGTCCCTAGACTATAACGCAAATCTTGATTATCAGGAAAATGGACCAAGGCACTCAGCAAAAGTTTTTCCGCCTGCTCAGTGTCTTGTAGTGCATTTAAATAAGCGGCTAATTCTAAATAATTATCTAGTAATTCTGGTGCTTGTTCAATGGCTGCAACTAAGGCTTTAACTGCACCTTGTTTGTCACCTTTAGCCCATAAGGCTTTACTTGTATTTTTCAAAAAATCACCTAAATCGTATCAGTTTCATCTAACGGCTTACTCAAAAAATGGGTATCGTTCCATTTAAGTAATTGATAAGTTACGCCACCGTCGACGGTTTCAATTGTCGTCACATTAGTATTGGAAAGGCCACCCTGCTTACGTAAATCAGCTAACGGCGTTCCTAGCATTGTCTGGATCAACGCGGTCAAAGCTGCCCCATGGCTAACAATAATGTACTGGCCACTGCCCGTATCCTGCGCAACAATTTCAGTGATCACTGGCCGCATTCGCGTGATCAATTGGCTAAACGATTCACCATTGATTGCCGTTGGATCATATTCCGCTGGTGCATGGCGGAAGGTATACAATTCCTTGGGATAACGTTGTGCCACCTCAGTGAACTTCATGCCTTCCATTTTACCTAAATTAAACTCACGTAAACGTTCATCGATCACCACTGGAATATTACCTGGCAAACGCGCATCCAGTGCCAAGGCTGTTTTTTTGGCTCGATTTAGTGGACTGCTATAGATTCGCTGAAACGATAATGGTCGTAAAAAATTGGCCAAGTCAGCGATCTCCGTATAGCTTTCCGCTAATAATGGTGAATCACCATTAGCGCCTTGATAACGTCCTTCTAAGTTCCATTTAGTTTTACCATGGCGTACAAAAAATAATTTAGTCAACGCAACTGATCCTCTTTCCAATCCCTTTTCTACTATTATGCGGAAAATAGCACAGAAATTCAAGCGGCCAGGGCAAACAAAAAAGTTGGCCGCAGCCAACTCTTCTGATTAAACATATTGTAACACGCGGCTATCATTATAAGCTGCATCGATCGTACCACTGCCTAAGCACTCAGCACCA
Source organism: Loigolactobacillus zhaoyuanensis (assembly GCF_003946385.1). GTDB lineage: Bacteria > Bacillota > Bacilli > Lactobacillales > Lactobacillaceae > Loigolactobacillus > Loigolactobacillus zhaoyuanensis. The sequence goes on along the minus strand of NZ_RHOE01000003.1, from coordinate 10,651 downwards.
TCATATAAGACAACGGCCTGTCCTGGTGTAATGGCGCGGACTGGCTCGTCAAACTCGATAGTTGCACTTTGCCGATCAGCACTCATGTGCACCGTAACGCCAGTATCCTGCTGCCGATAACGGAACTTAGCCGTTACGTGGAAAATATCGCCACGATCTAAATCAGTCGTAAAGTTAAACTTAGATGCCGTTAAATGAGTCGCATACAAGTGCTTATTATGGAAGCCTTGGCCAACATACAATGTATTAGTCGTTAAATCCTTACCGATCACGAACCATGGATCGTTAGAAGCACCGTTACCGCCAATGCCTAAGCCCTGGCGCTGACCAATAGTGTAATACATTAAACCATCATGGTTGCCTTTAACCTCACCATCGACCGTCATCATTTTACCTGGCTGTGCTGGTAAGTATTGGCCAAGGAACTCCTTAAAGTTCTTCTCGCCGATAAAGCAAATACCCATTGAGTCCTTTTTCTTGGCAGTTGCTAAATCATACTTGGCCGCAATCGCGCGAACTTCAGGCTTAGTCATCTCACCAAGTGGAAACATGACCTTGTTCAATTGATTCTGCGATAATTGACTTAAGAAGTAAGTCTGATCCTTGTTACCATCAACACCACGCAACATATGTGCAGTGCCATCAGCATCACGCTGAATTCGCGCGTAATGACCAGTAGCAATATAATCAGCACCTAAATCAAGTGCATAATCCAAAAAGGCCTTAAACTTAATTTCCTTATTGCACATCACGTCCGGATTCGGTGTCCGGCCATGCTTATACTCATCTAGGAAATACTCAAAAACACGGTCCCAATATTCTTTCTCAAAATTGATCGAGTAATATGGAATGCCAATTTCATTGGCAATTTTAACCACGTCTTTAAAATCTTCGGTGGCGGTACAGACACCCATCTCATCAGTGTCGTCCCAATTCTTCATAAATACGCCGACTACATCGTAACCTTGCTGTTTCAAAAGCAATGCGGCAACGGTGGAGTCGACACCACCAGACAAACCAACGACAACGCGTGTATTGGCGTTCTCATTCATTTGATCACCATCATTTCAAATAGATTCTGAAAATCCACGATTTGAAGGTCGCTTAATTCAGTAATTACCATTATATCAAGCCACCGGTAGATTACAAGCTAACTGATCATATACAAAAAAGGCTGATCACTTAATGATCAACCTTGAACCAATTAATTTGCGATCCAAGCAACTTCATCGTGGCGATAAACCCACGCTAAATCATGACAACCTGTAACCAAAATCAAAACCAATTTTTTCATTATGCCACCCACTTTCATCTAGATAGGTCTAGTGTAAGTCTAAATCTAACAAAATCAAGTGAATTTACTCATTATTTTTTAATTAAAATCTCACGTTCAATTAAATTGTCCATTAAGAAATTAAATTGGGTTATTTCTTCGTCTTTAGCTGGCTGTTTAAAAATATCGACCGCCTGCAACCCATTAGCAGTTGTAATTGACATTTTTAAATTCTGTAAATCTTTTGCTACGGTGATTTTTAACTTAAAGGCTTGATTATAAGGTGAATTAGGATCCAACGGCCGCTCTAGTTGAAAATTACCACCACGCGTTTCAGTGAAGCCAACGTCTTTTAATGTATATTTTTTTACGTTTAAATGAAGCGCGTAGATAGTGTCATTCCCCTTAATTGTCGCTGTTGCTGCAAATGCCAATTCAATCACTCCTCGTCTTTAATTTAGCTTATCCCATTAATTAAATCTTAACTGTTTTCTTAACGCGTTGTACAATTTTAGCTAAGGCCGTCACGAACTGATCAATTTCTTCAGCCGTGTTATCTTTACCAAAACTGATGCGGATCGATTCCTCAATCCGTGGATCGCCTTGGCCGTACATTGCGGTTAAAACATGCGATGGCTCTAGGCTACCTGCAGTACAAGCTGAGCCACCAGAAATAGCAAAACCTGCTAAATCAAGATTCATTTGTAACACATATGTGGAAATACCTTTGATCCATATATTTAAAACATGCTGCAAGTTATTGTCGTTTAGCTCACCATTAACCGCAAAATCAATCCCGTTAGCAGTTAGTCCCGTTAATAGTTGCTGTTTGAATCCAGCATAGCGCTGTTGCCGGGCCGCTTTTTCAGCGGGCGTGTCCAATTCAACTGCTTTAGCAAAACCTGCGATCGCCGGAATGTTTTCGGTGCCGGCCCGCCGTTTGTCTTCCTGATCACCGCCCTTAATGAAGCTAGGAAAGTTAATGCCTTGCCGCCGATACAAGAAGCCAAGAAACTTCGGTCCGTTGAGCTTATGCGCTGAAACCGACAGCAGGTCAATATGATCGCGCTGAACATCAATATCAAGTAAACCATACGCTTGTACAGCATCGGTATGGAACCAGGCTTGATGGTCTTTCAATAAGTCGCCAATTTCATGGATCGGCATATGACTACCAACCTCATTATTACCCATCATAATTGAGACCAAAATAGTATCCGTTCGCAAAGCGGCTTTAAAATCAGTTAATGAAATTAAGCCCCGCTCATCGACTGGTAAATAGGTAACCTCAAAGCCCCGCTTTTCCAAAAAATGTAGTGGCTTCAAAACAGCTTCATGCTCAATTGTAGTGCTAATGATGTGCCGACCTAACTTTTGCCGCTGTAATGCCGTTTGCATAATTGCCGTGTTATCGCCTTCGGTACCACCACTAGTAAAAACGATCTCGTCAGTTTTAGCATTGATACTCTGTGCCAACGTCTTACGACTCGCATCCAAAACTTGCCGCGCCTGACGGCCAAAATAGTGGATGTTTGAAGCATTGCCAAAGTTTTGTTGCATCTGCTCCGTCATCACTGCGATCACCGCTGGATCCATCGGCGTAGTTGCAGCGTTATCTAAATAAGTATGTGTCATTTTACGATCCCTTCTCTGATAAAAAGTAAGCAGTAATAGTTTAGCACAGTTCCTCTGGCAAGCAACCGTTTGGCTAGTTATGTTTAATTAGTTAGCCTATATTGTCCAAAATTGATTAAGCTAACGCAGCCAATAAGGCTAAAATCATTGCCGCTGAATTTTTACCTGCTTCAACAACGAAGTCATCAAAAATCACACCTGCATCTTCATCGCCAACATCGCTCATAGCTCGAATAACAACGAAGGGAACTTTAAATTGCGTTGCCACTTGACCAATTGCGGCGCCTTCCATTTCGCTAGCTAAAGCATCAGGAAAGTTAGCTAAAATTTTAGTACTAGCAGCTTGACTAGAAATAAATTGATCCCCAGAAACGATCAAGCCAGTGCGTGAGACTAAATTAACTGCCGCCGACGCCTGTTGTACGTGTGCAACCCAGTTAGCATCAGCTTTAAACCGCGCTGACTGTTGTGGTAATTGGCCTAACGCATAGCCAAAAACGGTGGCATCAACATCATGATAAGCAACTTCACTTGAAACGACAACGTCACCGATTTTCAAGCCGCTACCAATTCCGCCAGCTGAACCCGTATTTAAAACAACGTCTGGTGCATAACGTGAAAGTAGTAAACCAGTAGTCATCCCAGCCTGCACTTTACCAATACCAGAACGCACTAGAATCACCGTTTGTTTGCTAATGGTACCCTGATAAAAATCAACACCAGCGATTTGTTCCTGCGTTAAATCGCTCATTTTTGATTGTAATAATTGAATTTCTTCTTCCATTGCACCAACAATACCTATTTTCAAATAAAACACTCCTTATATAATTTAAAATTAAACAAAAAATAAAACAAGGTACACTAACACAATTAAAACAGCGACAATACCGATCGCCCAGTTTAAACGTTTTTTAAGTTGCGGGCTGGCAACATTCTCGGCGGCTGTATCTAAATCATGATGTCGGCGTTTAGGCTGCCGACCACCGTGTTGCTTATTTTCACGGCGCATGGTTTCTTTAACTGGTGCCGCCTGTTGTTCTTGCTGTTTACGATAAGCTGACCGACTCAACGGTTGTTCTTCCTTGGTCATTCACTCACGCCTTTCGTGTCATTGCCTGCCAAAATTGAACGGCAATGATTGTTTTAGCATCACAGATGACGCCAGCAGTGATCTGCGCTTCAGCCTGAGCTAGCGTCAATAAATGTAGTTGCAAAAATTCATCGTCGTCTAGCGCTAAACGCTGCGTTACCGGTTGAATATCGGTCGCTAAATAAAGTGACAACCGTTCATCGGCGAATCCGGGCGATGAATAGAAGCTAGCTTGCAGCGTTAATTCTGTTGCTGTATAGCCAGCTTCTTCATTTAATTCACGCCAAGCAGCTGCTTCAGCGTTAGCGTCACGAGTATCGATTTTACCTGCGGGTACTTCTAAGGTCACTTGTTGTAATGGTTCACGCCATTGTTCGACAAATACCATCCGTTGGTCAGCTGTTAGCGCCATGATCGCTGCTGCGCCTGGATGGCGAATAATTTCGCGTTGTGCTTTTTTACCATTGGGTAGCGCAACCGTCTCTAAATCTAGGTCTATAATTGCCCCATGATATAAACGTTGATTACTCAATCGCTTTTCTGCAAATTTCATTGTCGTCCCTTAACTTTCTTGATTCTGATTATAGTGTTATTTTCATGATACCGGTAATAATTTATAAATTCAAATCGTTTTGCTATAATCAGTAGTCCGATTTAGCAAAAAATCAATCTTTAGACTTAGCTGTTGGAAATTCGTCTGTGGTAGAATGAAGTTACAAACTGATCGTCATTGAATGGAGTTGACAATAATGCAAAAAAGAAGTCTAAAACGTGATAGCTGGCTGATCAGTGTGATCATTTTTATTGCCAGCTTCTACGGGTTACGTTTAATTTTTAATGGCTGTATGAATAGTTCTTTTAGCGATTTAATCGTGGTCATTAGTGCCTTGCTGATCACTGGTATCGTGCGCTGGTGGCAACTACGGCGACCACAAGCGACCAAAAAATTGCAAAATGTTGATCGCGATATGTTAGATCATTACCATGCGGCGGGGATGTCTGATGATGATATCCAATTTTTCCGTGAAACAATGAGCACGGCCAAAACACAGATCGATCAATTGAATCAGAATATGCAACGCGTTCCAAAATTAAAAGCGATCGAACTGCATACCGAGCCAGTAAAAGTCAGTCGCGCCATTTTTAAAACCATCGTTGCTGAACCCCAGAAACTACAAGCGGCAAGCGACTTTTTATACCGCCACTTACCGTTAATGGTTGATTTTACTGAGAAATACATCGCCATCAGTAAACATGAAGTAAAAGACAAAGATGCTTATACTGCTTTAGACAAAAGCGCAACGAAAATCAACGACTTAGCGCAGCAATTCCGCGCTGATTATAAAGCCCTTGTGGCCGATGATCTAAGCGATATTGACGTTGATATGGCTTTAGCTAAGGCCGCCTTAAAGCAATCCCAATCAGTGACGAAGGAGTCAGATAGCGATGAATAGTGATGAAAACAAAAAAGTAACAGAAACGACTGACAATGCCGTTTTAGATGATCTTTTAAAAGATCCTTTTAGCAGCCAAAGTGCTCCCAGTGTCGTTAATAATCAGGTGGCTGACAACGCAACCCAGCCAGAACAAATGATCGATCGGCTTAATCCAGAGCAACGCGCTGATGCTGAAAAATTAGCACAGCAAATCGATGTTAGTGATACACAATCAGTTATGACTTATGGCGCCCAGGCACAAACTAAACTCAGTGAATTTTCCCAAGGTATGCTAAGCAAAGTTCAAAGCCAAGATACTGGTGCTATTGGCGATGCCCTTTCTGGCTTAATGTTTCGGCTAAATGAAGCCGATCCTGAAGAATTACAAGCTGGTGACAGTAACTTCTTCAAGCGAATGTTTGGCAAGGTTCGTAAATCAATCTATGAAATTCAGGCCAGATATCAAAAAATCGGCGCCCAGATTGATACAATTGCCGTTAAGCTGGATAAAGAAAAAAACAATCTGCTTAACGATAATCGCCTGTTAGAACAACTCTACCAAAAAAATAAAGACTATTTTGATGCATTAAATATTTTTATCGCTGCTGGCGAGTTAAAACGAACCGAATTACAAACAAAGCTGATTCCAGAAGCCAACCAAACGGCACAAACTAGTGGTAATCAAATGGATCTACAAACAGTCAATGATCTTAATCAGTTTGAAGAACGCCTAGATAAGCGTGTTTATGATTTAAAATTAGCTCGTGAAATTACGATTCAGCAGGCGCCACAAATTCGCTTGATCCAAAATACCAACCAAGTCTTAGCCGAAAAAATTCAAGCTTCGATCAACACCGCAATTCCGTTGTGGAAGAATCAAGTCGCTATCGCCCTCACCTTGCTACGCCAAAAAGAGGCCGTTACCGCACAACGTCAAGTTTCCGAAACAACCAATGATTTATTAAAGAAAAATAGTGAAATGCTGAAAATCTCCTCCATCGAAACCGCTAAAGAAAATGAACGTGGCGTAGTCGATATCGAAACTTTACAGAAAACGCAGAATGACTTAGTTGAGACCTTACAAGAGACCCTTAAAATTCAGCAAGATGGCCGTGAGAAACGCCAAAGTGCTGAGTTAGAGCTAAGCCACATGGAAAACAATCTACGTGATCAGTTACTCGCCCTAACACAAAATCAAAATACAAAGTAATTAAAAAAGATTCACGCTTAAGCAAGAGAGTATCGTTCTCATCGCTTACGTGAGTCTTTTTTAGGTTAATAATTTTACTTATTTAGGTGGTTTCTCGCTCTACGAGAGTAGATTGAAATACGATATGTTGTAAACGGGGTTCTTCTTGTTGGGCATTTTCAATTTGTTCAATTACTAACTTAGTTGTATATTTGCCAATATCAATAGAAGGAACTTCCATTGACGTTAACGCCGTCTCTAATGTTGCACCGATTGAATTTCCCGTTAAACTAATTAAACAAATATCTTGTGGAATTTGCCGACCACTATTCTTTATTGCGCGAATTGCACCAAGGCCCTGCATATCCGTTGCTACCATTAAGCCATCTAAGTCAGGAAGCTGCTCTAATAAGTGTTTTGTTGATAAGTATCCATCCTCAAAGTACTTCCGACTATCAAATTGAGCATCTACAACATGCTTTTTAATCCCTAACCGTTTAATAGCTTTTTGATATCCTTGATAACGCTCTTTATACGGCGATATACTCGACTGTCCATTAATAAATCCGATTTTCTTACACCCTTTTTGGGCCAAAAAATACGTTGCCTTATAGCCACAGTCAAAAAAATCCGCCACAACGCTGTCGATTTTCTCGTCTTGTAAACGAATGATTTGAAAAATTGCAATATTCTCGCTACGAATATCATGGATCAATCGATTATTTTCACCTGTACCAGCAATAATAATACCGTCCACCAAACCATTTCTCATCCTATCTAGACAATCTTTCTCAATTTCTGGATCATCCATGGTATTACTCACCAAAACCCCGTAATCATCTTCTCTTGCGTACGTTTCAATTCCTTGTACAATATCGCCAAACACAGAGATACTAACGCTTGGTACGATTACTCCAAGTGTTTGTCGCTTACCGCGACGTAAGCTTTTGGCAACTAGGTTAGGCATATATCCTAACTGCTCAACAGCCTCTAAAATTCTTTTTTTAGTTTCTGGATGAACGTATGATTTATTATTTAATGCTCTCGAAGCCGTACTAACATCAACATTAGCCATTTTGGCAACATCCTTTAAAGTAGCCATTCGCACACATCCTAACTATACAATCGTTTGTATAGTCTATATAATACCATAATTTTGCTATCGAGAAACCGATTTCATAGTTAAACAAAAATGATGCGGGTAAGTTTAGTAACCTACCCGCATCATTTAATTTTTTAACCTGGCTATTTTGAGTATCTGTTTCTATGCTAAACTTCAATTAAAGATTTACTTGTCCAGCTCCGCTCTTTTCAAGTCCCTCTTTAATCCAATCTTTTTGTGCTTGATCTAATGGCAACACTGGGCGGCGCATGATGGCGTTTTTAAAAATACCACGTTGAACTAGTGCTTCTTTTAACCGTGCATGAGCTTCCCCTGATGGTTGGCCACCACCGTATATAGCCTGCGAAATATAATAAATTTGATCCGAATGAGCTCTCAACGTCTCGATTGGTGCATTATCCTTAAAATCTTTCCAAGCATCACAGATCATTTCAGGAACACAGCCTGCAAATCCGATTAATGCGCCGTCCATTTTAGGAAACCACGAAGTCGCTAATGTTTCATCATGGCACGTAATCAGGGAAATTCCAGGACATTCAGCACGCAAAACTCGAATATCATGTTCATAGATTGAAGTAACACGAGTACCCATCTTAATACATTTAACGTGTTCAATTTCGTTGTACATTTTAATTAGTGTTTCAACTGGATAAAATGCTTTAGAGGTTGCTGGATATAGATGAATAATAATATCAATATCGGCACCTTCCGCTACATCCTTAACATATTGAAAAGGCGCATCCTTAGCCATACCAAAGCGTAACCACATATGCGGTGGCATTAATAAGATACCGTCTGCACCTGCTTCTTTAGCATCCTTAGCCATTTCAATTGATCCATTCGTATTTTCACAATTAATACCTGAGATAATTGTTAATTCATCACCAACTTCATCTGCAACAATTTGAACCACACGTTTGCGTTCCTCACGAGTCAAGCCTGTAACTTCCCCAGTATGACCATTACAAACTAAACCTTGGATCTCATCAAATGAGGCTAACCATTTTACATATTTCCTAAGTACTGGTTCATTGATTGATTCATCTTCATTGAATGGTACTGAAATTGCTGGAAAAATAGTTTTGAATGTTTTCACTTTAGACATATGGGTTCACTCCTCGAATAAGTTTGTTTTACATTATACAAAAATCGCGCGAAGATTTTGTATTGATGACAAGTTGTTTGCTTGCCTTCGATAATCTATTTATACCACCAGATAATAGCGCTTACAATGGTTTTTAAAGTTTCTGCATTAAATTGCGTAAAAGTGTGTTATTACTGAATTTTATGCAAAACGTTGTAGAATAATTGCTACAATATTTTACTGCGCTGTCACTCAGTTTATGATCTCGGAATACTGCGTATACGCAATAGATCAAAAAACCTTCTCATGTAAATATCATGCTAAAATAATCTACACAAGAAAGTTATTAAAATGACTTAATACTCGAATAATATCTATATTTAAGTTTCGATTAGAAATCAAAACTATTTAAAAAGCAAAAATTGTCAGCGCAATATTAAAAATATAGCTTGCAATCATTGATACCTGCAATAATCTTGGTGGTTTATAGCCTTGATCCTCATTAATCTCTTTACGTAAAATTAATAAACAAATAAATAAGCCTGCAACTGGTGTCGATATTGAGGTTGCAACGTTAGCAATAAAAATTAACTGCACTGGCGAGCCACCGTAAGCGAAGGCAACGATTGCAGCAAACACCAATACGGCCAATGAACCATAACGAATACTTTTCTCCTCTAAGCCAGTTGGTTTACCAAATCCCGCATTTAAAAATACTAGTCCACGCTGTGTATTACCAAGCAAGGCCGCAAACCCAGCGCCCAATAAAGCAATACCCATGACAATATCAGCGGCACGCCCCATAATTGGTTCAATTAAAGCCGCTAAGTCCCCACTAGAAGTTATCTGCGCTTTTGATGGATTCAAAACAACAGCACCAACCAAAACAATGGCGCCACTAATCAAGATAACTTCAAAAACATGTGAAACTGCATCTGTGATCATCGCGCCATTAAAATAGTCATCTTTGTTCCACTTCTTCTCACCACCTAGATAGGTACCATACATACTAGCAGTTATTGAACAACTTGTGGCAATAAATCCTAATGCAGCTAATAAACTTCCTTTAGGTGCCTGGAAAGTAGTCATACCAGTAGCTACTTTACCCCAATCTGGACCACCAGTAGCTACTAATGTTGCATAAAAAGCAATAATCATCGCTAAAACACAAACACCTGAAATCTTTTCTACTTTTGAATAAACGCCCTTAGAAAAGTAACAGTAGAGCATTATAACGATCATAATCAACGCTCCAAGACGCCAATCAACACCAAATACTAAATTCATCCCTGCACCAGTACCCGATATATTACCAATCGTGAAGAACATACAAGATAGAAAAGTTGTGATACCTACTATAATCGCTGGTACTTTACCATAATATTTACGAATTGATTCAATTATTGGCATCCCTGTCATAACTGATACCCGATAGGTTGTCATCATAAATGCAATACCCATAAACCCAATTGGAATAAGTAACCATAACATTTTATACCCATAATTAGAACCTAGCATTGCTGCCGTTGTAATTGATCCAGGGCCCAAAACAATTCCAGTTAGAATTATACTGGGACCAATCTTCTTAAATAAATTTTTCAAAGATATTTTCTTTTTTTGTGTTGTCATTTTCATTTCTTCAGTTGGTAACGCTGATAATATTTCTCTTTTCATTGGTCCCCTGTCAATAAAATAGACAATTTAAATAGAGACTTTTTTGTCCTATGCCACGACTAAATTTTGAATTTGAGTTTGATACTCATCTTCAAGTTGCTTTGGTGATTTGAATCCACAGTGACTGTGAATTCTAACTGTGTTGTA